>JAYOLW010000001.1:0-47923 GCA_038120515.1 Rickettsiales bacterium
TAAAGCTTAAAATAAAATCCCATAAATTTTGATTTTTGCTTAGATATGCTAACACTCACAGGACATGATGATGTACAAGCAGTACATGCCAGGCAACTATTTAAGCTTTGATATATTTGATTAAGGATTTTTTGGTTGGCCTTGGCAAAACGTTGTTTTGATTGCTTATTTTCATTAGTTTGTTGTTTACTAATCAGATTTAACCACAACCTTAAAAGCTGACTTCGGCCTTTAGGTGAATATTTTAAATTTTTCGTCACTTTATAAGTGGGGCACATTAATTGCTGATCATCATTTGATAAGCATTTAGCATTACCATTACACATTAATGTTTGCTCAAATTCTAATTTAAAATTTTGAGGAATATCTTTGTTAAAATCGGCCTGCAGGTTTTTGTCTAAAGCCATTTCTTGTTTTGAGTTATCGGCAACTATTTTACCAGGGTTAAAAATATTTAACGGGTCTAGTTTTGCTTTTATTTCTGTAAAAATCTCGATTATTTTATTGCCAAAATATTCTTCGGCTACAGGGCTTCTAAAACCTGCGCTATGTTCACCCCAAATGACACCATTATATTTTTTGACAAGTTGAATAACCGCGGAAGTAATTTCAATAAGTAGTTTTTTATCAGTTTGAGTTTCAAGATTAAGTGCTGGGCGCACATGAACAAGCCCGACATCGGCATGTCCATAGATCACATATTCAAGCTTATATTCATCAAGTAAATTTTTTAATTCACTAATATATTCTGCAAGATGTTTGACAGGAACAGCTGCATCTTCAATGAAAGGAATCGGTTTTTTTATCGGATTAAAATTTGCTGCGATACCAACAGCATTTTTGCGCATTAAATATAGCGCCTTAATGTCATCATGATCTGTGCAGATAATGTGATTAGTAGCTTTTGAAGCTTTCTGATTTTTGTCAAAATTATCAAGCGTTTTTTGGAGCTCTGCTTTGTCATTTGCTTTGAATTCTATTAAAGCAATTGCTGGACTATCAGAGTTTTGATAAATTTTATTTTGAATCTCTTTGGTTGTTTGATCTTGTTTTGCTAGTTTTAAAATCTTCTCATCCATGGTTTCAATTCCATATGGATTAGATTTTAGAATATGCGTTACATCGTTTATTGATTCGGTAAAATTATCATAAAAGTTAACAATTACAGCACGCTCAGATTTTACTTTAATAATTTTTAATTTTGTAGAAATGATAATTCCAATAGTGCCTTCACTACCCGCAAATAAATAATTGAAATTCTTAGTTTTTAGTAATTTTAAAAGATTATAACCAGTAGCATAGCGAATATGGTCAGGATAATTCTTTTCGATTTCAGATTTGTTGGCTTCAGCTAATTTTAATATTTCGGCTAAAGCTTTAGGATGCTGACTCTCATTAATTATTTGAATATCGCCATTATGATCGATATATTTGATCTCTAAAATATTATCGCCCATACGGCCATGATGATAAGAGCCGCTGCCACATGCATCAGTTGCAATCATGCCACCAATTGTGGCTCTGTCATATGGTGAGATATCCACAGGGAAATAATAGTTAAACTCGGCTAAGGCTTTGTTAACATTATTTAGAATTACCCCTGGTTCTACTTCGATGAAATTATTTTGGTAATCTGTGCTGGTGATTTTATTAAAATGAGTTTTTAAATCAATAATGATACCAGCGCTAAGGCTTTGACCATTGGTTCCTGTGCCACCACCTCTTGCGGCAAAGAAAATGTCTGGATATGATTTCGATAATTTAACCATTAGCTGGATATCAGCAATAGTTTTTGGCGCTATTATTGCCGCTGGAAGTTTTTGATAAATTGAATTATCGGTTGCATGTACAAACCGCGAGGTGAAATCCTGATAAATATCACCAGAAAAATTATGATTATTACTAAGTGCTGCTAAGTAATCTTGCAATTTGCTATATTAAGAATTCGAGCTTGATTAAACTTAGATAAAATATTTACTCAATAATTATTTATCAGATATGGAGGATTTTATAAAAATAATTTACTGATAACCGCACCAGAAATACCAGCTATTAATCCAATGGTCGTAATTGAAATATAGTTTTGGATATGAGCTTTGCGGTTTTTCTTAGCAGCTAAAATATCGGATAGGTCATCAATTATTTGCGGTAATTTATAAAGGAGTTTAGTTCCCTTTAAGGTGAAATCTTTAACATTTGCTTTAATACCCATATTTTCTTTACTCCATTCTTCCATCCAAGGTTTGCCAAGATCCCACATATTTACTTTGTTATCTAAGTCACGCACTACGCCTTCAATTGTCAGTAAAGTCTTTTGCAGTAATAATAATTGTGGCTGGGTTTCCATGCCATAATGCTCTGTTATTTGGAATAAAAGCTCAAGTAATTTTGCAATTGATATTTGTTCAAATGGTAGGCCAAAAACAGGCTCGCCGATGGCTCTTGAAGCGAGAGCAAAATCTGCAATATCAGTGTTTGCCGGAATATAGCCAGCATCAAGATGGATCTTGGCAATATATTCATAATCTCTTCTGATAAAACCATCTAAGATTTTGGTGACATAAATTCTGTCATCACGCGAAAGTTTGCCGATAATGCCAAAATCAAGTAAAGCAACTTTGCCATCTGATTGAATAAGTATGTTACCCGGATGTAGATCTGCATGAAAAAAACCATCGCGATACGCCATATCAAAATAACATAATAATAGATTTTCCGATATTGCTTTTAAGTCATGTTTTTGTTTGATTAGGGTATCTTTTTGATTAATTTTAATGCCATCAATCCATTCCAGTACCATAATTTTTTCAGATGAATAATCCCAGAAAATTTTAGGAATATGGATCTTGGAATTATATTTTAGATTTTCAGCTAACTGGTTTGCAGCAGCTGCTTCATAACGAAGATCTAATTCTTGTAATGAAGTTTTTTCAAATGTTTTAACGACTTCAATAAGCTTGAGTCTTTTAAGAATTTTAAAACAATTGCCAATTCTAGCGATAAAAAACAAAAAGCTAATATCACGTTTAAAACGTTGGCGAATTCTTGGTCTTAATACTTTTACAGCGACTTCTTTCTGATCATGAGTTTTCGCTTTAAAGACTTCAGCAATTGATGCAACCGAAACTGCTTGTTCATTAAACTCTAAAAATGTGGTTTTGAGATCTGTTTTAAATTCTTTCTCTAATATTTTTTTGATTTTAGCGAATTTCTCAGCTGGTAAATCATCTTGAAGTTTGATTAAATCATTTGCAATTTCTACGCCAATTAAATCTGATCTAATTGATAAAAATTGACCAAGCTTAATGAAGGTTGGTCCCATTTTACTAAAAGCTAAACATAGCTTTTCTCCGTTAGATTTTTTTAAATGAAAGATATTAAAGATTCTAAAAGGTAAAATTATAAAATTTAAAACTGGAATCTTACGGCAGAAAAACAAAGCATCATAGAAGATTAAGATGCTTGCATAATAGATTAATGAAATGAGGTTTTTAATGAACAGCATCAGGGTTTTTCAGCAGTGTAAATTGTCGTGATTCCTTGGAATAAATTTTTAAATTGAGCGTTTTGAAATTTTTGCTCTGTTATCATCTTGGTAAATTCAGCAGGTTTTGGAAACATACGAATTGATTCAACGAAATATTGGTAAGATTCCTCATCACCTGTTATCATTTTACCAAATTTAGGAATTAAATTAAAAGAGTAAAAATCATAAGCTTTCTTTAAAATACCTTCTGGAATATCTGAAAATTCAAGACATAAAAATTTGCCACCAGGTTTTAAAACTCTAAATGCTTCATTTAAGCCCTGGTTAAGATCAGTGAAGTTTCGAATTCCATATGCGATAGTATAATAATCAAAATAATTGTCAGGAAGACCAGTATTCTCACCATTAATAACATGAAATTTAAAATTACCGTCAATATGATTTTCATCAATAACACGATCTTCAGCTATTTTAAGCATCTCTTGATTAATATCAGCAAGTGTGAGCTCAAGATTTACCCCTTGTTTTTTAGCTTTTTCAAAAATTTTAAACGCAATGTCCCCAGTACCAGAGGCCATGTCTAATATTTTAAGATCATTTTCTAGGTATAGATGATCAATGAAGATCTTCTTCCAGATTCTATGCAAACCAAAACTCATTACATCATTCATAATGTCATATTTTCCAGCAACTGAGGCAAAGACATTATTAACTAAGCTTTGTTTCTGTCCTTGATTTACTGTTTTAAAGCCGAAATTTGTTTTAGAAATTTTGATTACCCTAATTGAAATTTTTAAGATGTTAAAAATATGCCATAGATAAAGTTAAGTCAAATTGATACTTCTTAAAAAAACTATTTTCGTATAAAAAAATTTAGCTATGGATGATTGATAAACCTTAATTTGATTTTATTATGCTAAGAATTATAATTTGTTTTGTCACTTTTTTTGCTTTCGTGTCTGTAAATGCGGAGGTTACGATTCAAAAAAGAGGTGACTATATATACATTACAGGTGATGGGATGCCAAATCATGCAACTGGTGATTTCCCATCAAGATCAAATCCAAATGCTATATCAGCGCAAAATTACAATTTTAAAGTGCCTGCCTATCCTAAAAGGAATGCTTCTGTCACGGAGATTGGACAAAATACATTTGGTATTGCAATAAATGGTGTTCCATTTGATCCACCAACTGCAGAGTTCTGGAATAATGATAGAAGTTCTGGATGGGCAGAGGAAGGAATTGTTGATGGTAAAAGATATCTAGGAATAGATACAAGCAATGCTCATGTGCAACCAACCGGAGCATATCATTATCATGGTGTTCCTGAAGCAATTATTAAAGATAATATCCAGTATATTGGTTATGCAGCTGACGGATTTCCGATTTATTATAATGCTAATTTAAAATCTAGTTACAAATTAAAATCAGGTTCAAGGCCTAATAATTCACCAGGTGGTAATTATGACGGTAAATATAATAAGGATTTTGAATATGTTGAAGGCTTGGGTGATTTAGGCCAGTGTAATGAATATACAGGGGTTACTCCAGAATACCCTGATGGAGCTACATATTATGTTGTTACTGAAACATTTCCATTTGCGCCAAGATGTTGGATTGGTTCTCCTGATTCGTCATTCTTTAAGCAGGGACGTGGAGGTAATCAAAGAGATAGAATGTCGTCAGGCCGAAGAGGTGAAAGTTCAGGTAATCCTCTAAATGAACCGCCAGAACAAGCAATTGCAGCATGTAGCGGACTTAGCTCAGGTGATAGCTGTGAGTTTGAAGGTAGAAGAGGTGAAACTGTCTCCGGTTCTTGTCATGATAGCCCGCATGGTATTGCTTGTAGGCCGGCAAATATGCGTGGTAGAAAATAGCATAAGTTTTTATATTTGAAAAACCGCTTAATTAGTCTATAACTATCTAAGTAAAAATTTATAGATTAATATTCTTATGCCCGAATTGCCAGAAGTTGAAACCGTAGCCAATCAAATAAGACCAAATCTTATTGGTCGGAAGTTTTTATCTGTTAAGTTTTCGGATAAAAATTTGCGTTATAACACTCCAAAATCAAGGTTTGATTTAGTGCTTAACAGTAAGATCGAAAAGGTAGTAAGAAGAGCAAAATATATTCAGATCTTTTTGGCCAATTCAAATGTACTTGTTTTGCATCTTGGCATGTCTGGCAGAATTAAATTTCATCGAGATAATCAGGAAGCAGAAAAACATGATCATATTATTGCAAGATTAGATTCAAAGCAGGATTTTGTCTTTAATGATCCAAGAAGATTTGGTATGTTTGATGTTACGAATCAAAACGAACTCCTGCAGTCAAAATATTTCAAGGATTTAGGGCCCGAGGCTCTAGCTGATGATTTTAACAAAAACTACCTTTATGAGATTTGTCAAAAAAGCAAAACTAATATCAAAACGGTTATTATGAATCAAAATATTGTCGTTGGTGTTGGTAATATTTATGCGCTTGAAAGTCTTTTTAAAGCCAGGATTCATCCGAAAACAAATGCTAGTAAATTAACTCTAGCTCAGTCCCGAAACCTTGTCGAAAATATCAAAGCAACATTATTAATAGCAATTGAAAAGGGTGGTTCATCTATAAGAGATTATAAGCAGGTTGATGGCAGTTCTGCTTATTTCCAACATGAATTTCTAGTCTATGGAAAAGAGGGTGAGTCTTGTAAAGTTTGTGGCACAGAAATAGACAGGATTGTTCAAAATAATCGTTCGAGTTTTTTCTGTCCAAATTGTCAAAAATTGAAGTGATAACTGGCTTGGTTTTGTTTGTAAAACCAAGCAGTTTGATCAATTGATAATTCTGATGATTAGAAAAGTGAGAAAATTGCTGCAGTTAAAATGCCGGCAAAAACACCCGCTACTATATCATCCATCAAAACACTAAAACTGTCGTCTTTACGATCATAATAACCAACTAAGCTTAGTTTTGAAATATCAAAAAATCGGAAAAATACAAAGCTAGTAAAGATCACAAAAATATTTAAAATATAAGAATCGTAGATTTTAATCAATGTTGGGTTTGTAAATGAGAGGATGAAATAAGCGATAAAGCAGGCAAAATATTGTCCGGCATATTCATCTAAAACTACTTCTTTCGGGTCGTGTTTTTTTGTTATTTCACAATAACGGTTGATAAAAAAGTAACTCGTTAGAAAGATAAAAGGAATATAAATAAAATTTAATTTGTGAATAAAATGAATTGATACTGCAAAATCTATCATACCAATAATAGAGCCAAAAGTGCCTGGAGCAAATTTAATGTAACCAATACCCATTACTGTTGCAGCAAGGTTGGTTGGGCTGAATCTGCCAATTGGTTGATAAGATTGATTATTTGTTTCCTTATGTGTTTTGTTTCTCATGTTAAGATAGCAGTTAAAGTTGATAAAACGGCGATTGCGTTGCCTTGTCCGATATCACCGATTTTTTCATTCGTTGTAGCTTTTATATTAACTTGTTCTTTTTTTAAATGAAAAATTCTTGCAATATTATCTCTAATTAATGTTTTGTAGGGTGAGAGTTTTGGAAGCTCTAATATTATGGTGATATCAATATATGTGACATTGACGTTATAATTAGTGGCAATTTCTATTGCACGCTTGATAAAGTCGATTGAATTGCGATTTTTGTTTTCAGCTTTATCATCAGGAAATAATTCGCCTATATCTGAGCCACTGCATAAACCTAAAACTGCGTCAGTTAAGCTATGTAATAAAACATCGCCATCAGAATGTGCTATTAAGCTACGATTATGGGGTATGCTAATACCGCCAAGTATGATTTCAGTGTTAGTTATTTCTTCACTAAAACGATGTAAATCATACCCATTAGAGTAGCGATATTGCGGTGTATGTAAAAGTTTTTGAGCGATCTCGTAATCTGCAAACTCGGTAATCTTAAAATTGTTTTTTTCGCCCTCAATATAATTAATTTGAATATTATTTTGTTCCAAAAGACTGGCATCATCTGTTACGATGGTGCTGTGATCTTGGTTATGTAGCCTTTTGATAAGAGCAAATTGAAAGCCTTGTGGGGTTTGGGCAAGACCTAGTTCTGACCTGTCGATAGTTTCAAGAATTTGGTTATTTTGTTTATTGAGTTTTTTTACGGTATCTATAACTGGTAATATAGGTATTACAGCCTGATTATTATCAAGGGCAGCTAAAATATTTTCAATTAAATTAATCGAGCAATTAAATCGCGCAGCATCATGAATTAGTATTTTTTCATTGTCGGAACAATAAATAGAGTTTAAGGCGTTTTTTACTGACTCTTGTCTAGTAAAGCCGCCTTTAACATATTTAAGTTTATCACCATATTGGTTTTTAACGATATCAAAATTGGCATTGTCATTATGGACTAAAATTATTTCTTGGATGTCTGAAATAGCTAGAAATTTATCAATAATAATTTCAATGATTTGTTTATTGCCAAATTTCATAAATAATTTTGATGATTTATGTTGAAACCTTGAAGATGATCCTGCTGCTAAGATAATTGCGATAGCCATAAATTATTACTTGACGAATGAGCAATCATTGTTATAAATTCTCCCTCTTATTTTGTAAAGTAATTAGGAAATAATATGCCAAATCATAAATCAGCTGAAAAAAGAGTTAAGCAAACTGAAAGAAAAACAGAAATCAACAGGAATAGAAGATCTAGAATTAGATCTGCTGTTAAGTCGTTTTTGAAGATCGTTGCTGAAAAAAATAAAGAAAAAGCATATACTGAATTTCGCCTTGTTGAATCTGAAATTCGTCGTGGCGTTACCAAAGGTGTTACTAGAAAAGGTACTGCTTCTAGACAAATATCAAGGTTGTCTGCATTAATTAAAAGAACTTTTGCTGCTTAATCATTAAGCTTTTTAGTTAAAAACTATTGTATTCATATGCAATTGAGCTATTTATATAGCTCTTTTTGTGTTTTGATGAAAGCTTTTACTCCAATTAAACAGAATATTTTCACTAAATTATCTTTTGGTAATTATAGAAAGATCAATAAAGATAGTTTGTTTGCTTTAATTGGCGGAGATTCGATTTTAAAATTACTGTTACATATCCCTAATTATTTTATTTCTAGAGAGTTACTTGATAATCTCGATAAAGAACATGTAACAAATTATGTTGCGGTTAGGATTAGGCCTTTTAAGTATCTCAAAGCATATAGAAAAGGATTGCCGCAAAGAGTAAAGGCGATGGTTGGTGGTAAAAATCTTGATTTAGTGTTTTTTAATTTTCCGATGCCACTACTGCAAAAAATGCTGCCTCAAGATGAAGATCGTATAATTTCTGGTAAGTTAGGTTTTTATAAATCTGCATATCAAATAACAAATCCTGATTATATGATTAGGGTTCATGAATATTACAAAATAAAAAATGAGCCGGTGTATCCTCTCACGGCTGGTATAACAAATCAGGAGATTAATAAATTAGTTCATCATAATATCAAAAATTTAGCTGAGATTGATGATTGGCATGATGAGCCATTAAAAGAAAAATATGGGTTTCTTGGTTTCGTGGAATCTCTTAAGAAATTACATCTACCGGAATCTGATGATGAGATTGAAAATCGACCACAATATCTTGCAAGACTTGCATATGATGAATGTCTGGCAAGCCAGTTGTCAGTAGCCTTAATGCGCCTAAATAATAAGAATCTTTCTGGGCAATCAACTCTGCCTATTAGTGATTTATATGATGAGTATAATAAAGTATTGCCATTTGAGCTAACACCTTGCCAAATTCAAGCCATTAATGAAGTGCTTGCTGATATGTCATCACTCAAACGCATGACCAGAATGCTTCAAGGTGATGTTGGAGCCGGTAAAACTATGGTTGCACTTGCTGCTATGGTTTATGCCGTTGCTGCCGGCAAACAAGCTGCACTTATGGCACCTACTTCTATTTTGGCTGAACAACATTACAAAACGCTTAAGGCATTATGTAAAGATTTAGCAATAAAAATAGAGCTACTTAAAGGAGATATTGGTACTCATAATAAAAAAATACTACAAAGTAAGCTTAAAAAAGGTGATGTTGATATTGTGATAGGAACTCATGCTTTATTTTATGATAAGGTAGAATTTAATAATCTTGGTTTAGTTGTGATCGATGAACAGCATAGATTTGGTGTAGCGCAAAGGTCTCGATTGGCTGATAAAGGTTATAATACAGATATGCTGTTAATGTCAGCGACACCAATTCCAAGAAGTCTAGCTTTAAGTCTTTATGGTGATATGGAATTGTCATTTTTAAAGTCAAAGCCGAAAGGTCGTAAAGAAATTATTACCAGAGTTATGTCCGATAAGAAAGTCTCTGACATTTTGGATTCTGCTAAAAATGCTATCGAAGAAGGTGAAAAATTATATTGGATTTGTCCTCTTGTGGAAGAACAGGAAAAATCAGATCTTACTGCAGTTGAATCAAGATATAAAGAATTTCAGCAATTTTTTGGCAAAGATAAGGTTGCGATGATTCATGGTAAAATGGACTCGAATCAAAAAGATAAGGCGTTTCAAAGTTTTAAAAATGGCGATGCTAAAATCCTAGTTGCAACAACAGTAATTGAGGTTGGCGTTGATGTTCCTGATAGTACGATAATTGTTATTGAGCAATCAGAGCGTTTTGGCCTAGCGCAACTGCATCAACTTCGTGGTAGAGTTGGTCGTGGTGAGAAACAATCAAAATGTGTTTTGCTTTATAGTAGTTATAAAGTTAATGAAACATCGCTAGCAAGGCTTGATGTGATGCGCTCATCTAATGATGGGTTTTACATAGCTGAACAGGACCTAAAAATTAGAGGTGCTGGTGATTTGGTTGGGATAAAACAAAGTGGTTTGCCAAGTTTTCAGTTTGTTAATTTACGTGAACATTATGATTTGTTGAAAATAGCAAATAAAGATGCTAAATATATTATCGCAAAAGATCCATATCTTTCGACTCCAAGGGGCAATAGATTGCAGGCTTTACTTGGTATCTTTGATTATGATCTTGCAGCAATTATAAAAAATATTTCTTAAATTATGTCTGGAAATCTATATCTTAAAAACGCGTTAATTATCGATCCAAAAACAAAATATAAAAATCAGGGTAATTTACTGATTGAATCTGGAAAAATTTTAGATTTTGGTGCTGAAGTTACAAATATCAAAAATTACCAAGAAATTGATTGTAATGGTAAAGCTTTGATTCCTGGTCTTGTAGATATTCAGGTGCATTTTCGTGATCCTGGAGTTACACATAAAGAAGATATTGTGACGGGGTCAACTTCGGCTGCAGCAGGAGGGGTTACATCGGTTGTGTGTCAGCCGAATACAAAGCCTGTGATCGATAATGATTTGGTAATTGATTACATCAATTTAAAAGCCAAAGCTGAAGCTAAATGTAATATATATTTTTACGGTGCTGTAACTGTTGGTATGAAAGGAGAAGAGCTCGCTAATATGGGGCTTATGAAAGATAAGGGAGCTGTTGGTTTTACTGATGATGGTTTACCGGTTGCAAATTCATATTTAATGCGAAGAGCATTTGAATATGCAAAGACCTATAATACAACAATTGCTCAGCATGCAGAAGATTTAAGTCTCACCAATGGTGGGGCTATGAATGAAGGCGAGGTTTCACAAAGTCTTGGTATTCCTGGAATTTGTAATGCTTCTGAATCTGCAGTGGTTGCACGTGATATCGAAATTTTAAGAGAGACAGGTTCTAAATACCATGTTCTTCATGTCTCAACTAAGGAATCGATGGAGCTTATTATAAGAGCTAAACAAGATGGTTTAAATATCACATGTGAAGTTTCACCGCATCATTTTTCTTTAACTGATGAGGCGATTATTGAGCATGCTGCTAATGCTAAAATGAATCCTCCGCTTAGATCAAAACAAGATAGAGATTTTTTAATTCAAGCAATTAAAGATGGTCATGTTGATGCTATTGCAACGGATCATGCTCCGCATGAAGCTTCGTCTAAAGAGTTGCCAATTGAAAAAGCACCTTTTGGTATTGTCGGTTTAGAGACAATGCTACCTGTAAGTCTTGAACTTGCATATCAGCATAATATAGATCTAATGGAAGTTCTTGCATTGCTTACATATAAACCATCAGATGTTTTAGGTCTTGATAAAGGTGTTATTGCCAAGGGCGCCGATGCGGATCTTGCTCTTGTTGATTTGGATTATGAATGGGTGATTGATAAAGATAAGTTTCATTCAAAATCTAACAACACTCCTTTCCATGGTCGAAAAGTAAAAGGTAAGAATTTAATGACTGTGCTTGCTGGTAATGTTATTTTTAATGCAAGTTAACATTTCTTATGATTGTAAGCTATATTGTTACATTTGTATGTATTTGGTGGCTGTTATTTTATATATCTTTGCCTATTGGTGTGGAGTCAAATGAGAAAATTGGCATTGAAGGATCTCCGCCTAAAAAAACTCATCTGAAGTTAAAATTATTAATTACTACGTTGATTACTCCAATCCTCACATATGCTTTTTGTAGCTATTTTAACTCATATTTAGAAACTTTGCTCTAATGTCTAAATTACTTGAAATAAATAATTATAAACAAGAATTTGTAAACCAAAGAAAGCTTAGAAAACCTCTAGCAGAGGTACGAGCTTTATGTCTTGATTTAAATTACAAAGGTAATTTCTGCTCAGCTATTAAAGAGCAGGTTAATAATGCAAAATCTGCATTTATTTGTGAGATCAAAAAAGCATCGCCATCACAAGGTGATATCAATGTGAATATCGATGTTGCAGAGCAGGCAAGTCTTTATAAAAAAATGGGCGCAACATGTCTTTCGGTACTTACAGATGAAAAATATTTTAAAGGTAGTGATATTGATGTGATTATTGCTAAGAAAGCTTCAAATCTTCCTGTACTTCGTAAAGATTTTATTATTGATCCATATCAAATTTATGAAGCAAAAATTATTGGAGCTGATGCTATTTTACTAATAATGGCTAGTTTGACACTAAGTCAGGCGCAAGAGTTTGAAGAGCTTGCTTTTGCTCTTGGTTTAGATGTTTTAGTTGAAAGCCATAATGAATCTGAGCTATTACAGGCTTTAGAGCTAAAGACGCCTTTAATTGGCATAAATAATAGAGATCTTAGAAGCTTGGAGATAAATCTTAAAACCACTAAAGATCTTGCGCATCTGATTCCTAATAATAAAATTTTAATATCTGAAAGTGGTATTAAAACTGATGATGATATTTCGTATTTGAAAAAACATGGTGCAAAAGCTTTCCTTATCGGGACAAGCCTGATGGAAGGAAAGCTTAAAATTTCTGCTTAAGCAACAGATTTAGTTCCAGTAGATCCAAAACCGCCAGCACCTCTTTCAGTTTCATCTAAATTGTCAACAATTTCGATCTCAGCTTTTTCATATTTGTTAATAATAATTTGAGCAATTCTCATGCCTTTATTAACAACAAAATTTTCTTTACTATGATTAATTAAGATGACACCAACTTCGCCTCTATAATCGGCATCTATAGTTCCTGGTGTGTTTAAAACTGTAATTGAGTTTTTAAGCGCTAAACCAGACCTTGGTCTTACTTGAGCTTCATAACCTTTTGGTAATGCCATTGCAATTCCAGTTGGAATTAAAGCAGTTGCACCTGGTGCAATTGTGATATCTTGATCACATGCTGCTTCTAAATCAAAACCTGCACTGTCAGTTGTAGCATATTTGGGGGTGTTGATGTCTGTTTTTAACTGTTTTATTTGCAATTTCATAATTTTTGCTTAAAAGATTATTCTTGTTTTGGCTTTGATAGCTTGTATTTGCTGGTTTAGCCAAATAAAATTTTAAGTAAAAAAATCTAAATTACAAACCAAGAATGAAAATTGTTGTTTCTGGTATACAGCCAACTGGAAATTTGCACATAGGAAATTATTTAGGATCACTTAAAAATTGGCAAAATTTGCAAGATGATGCCTTATGCGTATTTCCTATTGTTGATTTACACGCTCTTTCTGGTGATGCTGCTGATGCTGATATTTACAAAAATGTCATTACAACTTTTGCAGCTTATATCGCCTCAGGTGTTGATCTAGAAAAATCAATTGTATTTCGTCAATCGGATGTAAGCTATCATTCTGAGCTTATGTGGATTTTATCTAATATTGCTCAATTTGGTAAATTAAATAGAATGACCCAATTTAAAGATAAGGGTAAAAACAAAGAGTCAGCTTTAGTCGGTTTATTTACATATCCGGTTTTAATGGCTGCTGATATTTTATTATATAAAGCTACTTCAGTTCCTGTAGGGCATGATCAGCTGCAGCATCTTGAACTAACTAATGATATTGCTGCATCATTTAATGCGAAATATAAAGTTGATCATTTTAATAAAATTACACCGATTTTATCAGAGAAAACCCAAAGAATAATGTCGCTTCGTAATGCTGCTAATAAAATGAGTAAATCTGATCTTTCTGATATGACAAGAATTAACTTATCAGATAGCGATGATTTGATCATTCAAAAAATTAAAAAAGCTAAAACTGATGCTTATCCTGAAATTTCTGAAGATTTAGATGATAGGGCTGAAATCAAAAACTTGCTTAGTATTTATGCTGGTTGTTTAGATATATCTTTTCAGCAAAGTTTAAATGATAATATTGGTAAAAGTTCAGCAGAATTTAAAGCCTCGCTTACGGATGCTCTAATATATTCTATTGGGCCCATTAGAGATAAAATAAACGATCTTGTAAATGATGAGTCATATATAAATGATTGTTTAAAAAAGGGGAGAGACAGAGCTATAGAATTGTCACAACAAAATATGAATGACATTAAAAAAATTATAGGTCTTAGAAAGTAAAAGTGAGATTTGCTATGAATAAAATAATAAATTTAGAACAAGAAATTCATCGATTAAAAAAAGAAAAAAACGCTGTGATACTTGCACATTATTATCAAGAAGATGATATTCAAGATATTGCAGATTTTATCGGTGATTCCCTAGAATTGTCAAAAAAAGCCCAAGCTACTGATGCGGATGTTATCGTTTTTTGTGGTGTGGTTTTCATGGCTGAGGTTGCTAAAATTTTAAGTACATATAAATCTGTTATTTTTCATGATATGATTTGTTGTTGTTATTTAGAGCAATCATGCCAACCTGACGTTTTTCGAGAATTTACTAAAAAACATCCTGATGCTATCGTCATTTCCTATATTAACTGTTCTGCAGAAATTAAAGCATTATCAGATATTATTGTAACATCTTCAAATGCTGAACGAATTATTAAGTCAATTGATCCAAGCCAAGAAATTATTTTTGCTCCAGATAAATATCTTGGTGGTTATCTGATCAAAAAAACTGGACGTGATATGATTCTTTGGAATGGCTCTTGTATGGTTCATGAGCAATTCTCAGAAAAAGAGTTGGTTAAATTAAAAATTAGATATCCTGAATCAATTGTTATAGCCCATCCAGAATGCCCAGAACATCTTTTGAATCATGCTCATCATATTGGTTCTACATCATCTTTACTTAATCACGTGAATGATAATCAGGATAAGGATTTTATTGTCTTAACAGAGGCTGGAATTATTCATCAAATGAAAAAATTAGCACCTAAAAGTAATTTTTATGATGTAAAAGGTTTAAGCAAAGAAAAAGCTGAATGTATTCATTGTAATACCTGTTCATTTATGCGTTTAAATACTATGGAGAAGCTTTATTATGCATTAGATACATTAACACCTCAGATTAGTGTTGATGCTTCTATATATTTAAAAGCTAAGGCATCATTAGATAGAATGCTTAGTTATTAGCTATAATGGAAGATTTGGATATATTAAAACAAATATCAATTATTCTTAAGAAAATTAGAAAGAAGAAAAATCTTACTATTATAGATGTATATAATGCAACCCATATTCCAGTTCGTAGAATTAAGCAAATTGAGTCATTTGATCAGAAATTTTACCAAGATAGAAAGTTGCTGTTTATTCGATATTGCAAAATTTATCAGGATTTTTTGGAAATTAATGATGATGAAAATTTTGATCGTATCAGTGAAAATTATATAAAAGATGAAGATGATATTATTAAGGATTTAGAGCAGTCAATAAGACCATCAGCTAGCAATCTAGAGATTGCTATTGTTTTTTCATTAGTTATATGGGGAATTATAAGCTTTATGCTATCACAACAAGACAAAATGTCTTTTAAACAATTGGCTAAAGATAAATTAATATATTTTGAAAATATTAATTAATCTAACAAATCCTGTTTTTTTATAAAATTATTGGCCAATAATTAGTTATTATCAGCCAATAAATCATTATATGTTAAGATTGGATTTCTTGCTGCTCCAGTTTCATCTAAACGATCATATTTAGTCATTAATGGTGCATTTAAGATATCTTTGGTATTGCCATCTTCGACATCCTCAGCAATTTCAATCATTGCTTCAATAAAATGATCAATGGTTGCCTTAGTTTCTGTTTCAGTTGGTTCTATTAGCATTGTTCCAGGAACAACTAATGGAAAATATACTGTCATAGGATGAAAGCCAAAATCAATAAGAGTTTTCGCAATATCAAGAGTGGTAACACCATGTGCTTTTTGTTTCTTGTCAGTAATTAAGCATTCATGCATGCATCTTCCTGGATAAGGAACGTGATAATGGTCTTTTAATTTGCTTAAGATATAATTTGCACTTAAAACTGCATCTTGACCAACTTGTTTTAAGCCATCCACACCTAATGATGTCATATATGAATATGCTCTTACCATTAATGTAAATTGACCATAAAAACCTTTAATTTGACCAATAGAATTTTTACTCTCTCTTTGAAGTTCAAAAACACCATCTTTTTTAGTTATTAAAGGTGTAGGTAAAAATTCTGCTAATTCTTCAGATACTGCAATCGGTCCACAACCAGGTCCACCACCACCATGTGGAGTGGAAAAGGTCTTATGTAAATTAAAATGCATTACATCAACACCAAAATCAGCTGGCTTAATATTACCAACAATTGCATTAAAATTAGCACCATCACAATAAAAATAAGCACCAACTGAGTGAATTAATTTTGATATTTCAATAATGTCTTTTTCAAATTTACCACAGGTATTAGGATTTGTAATCATAATACCAGCAATTTCTTTACCATATTTAGCAACAGCATCTTCAATATCTTGAAGAATACATGAACCATCAGGACCAGTTTTAATGGTAATAATATCGTAACCAATAGCAGCTGTAGTTGATGGATTTGTTCCATGAGCTGAATCTGGAATCAGAACATATTTACGAGGAGATCCTTCTTTAACAATATGCGCCTGTTTTATAACTCTCATACCAGTATATTCACCATGAGCACCTGCTGCAGGCAATAGACTTACTGCTGATAAACCACTTAATTCTTTAAGCCAGTTTTGTAGTTCATGCATTAACTCTAATGCTCCTTGTGTGGTTGAAGTAGGTTGCAAAGGATGTATCTGAGAAAAGCCTTCAAAACGTGCAACTTTTTCATTTATTCTTGGATTATGTTTCATTGTACATGAGCCAAGCGGATAAAAACCTGTATCAATCGAAAAGTTTTTCTGCGATAATCTGGTAAAATGACGAATAACTTCAGGTTCGCTATGTGATGGTAAATTAATCTCAGCTCTAGATTCCAATCCTGTATTTAATTCAAAATTATCAAATTCTTCAAGATCAACACCAACTTTGGTATGAGTTTCATCAGAAGTTTCAAACAATAATGGTGTATCAAAATCAATACCTGTTTTACTATGTCTGAATTTAAAAATATTTGTCATATTATCTTGTTGTATTTTTTCTAGCATAACTCCTCTGCGCATTTAATGTAATTTTCAATTTCTTGATTTGTTAATGCTTCAGTTGCGGCAACGAGAACTTTATCTTCAGAGATTGCAAAGCCAGCAAAGATTTTTTTATCTAGCATCTTTTGAATGAAATCCTCAGCTGATATGTTTTTTAATTTGAAAGTAAATTCATTAAAATAATTGCTGTTCTCAATTTCAATACCAGGGATCTTATTTAAGCCTTTATATAGTAATGTAGCTTTAAAATGATTCAATTTTGCTAAATCTTTAAAACCTTTTTCACCTAACAATGATAAATGAATTGTAAAGGCTAGCATGTTTAGACCTTGGTTAGAGCAAATATTTGAAGTAGCTTTATGTCTTCTAATATGTTGCTCTCTTGCATTTAGTGTTAACACAAAGGCTCTTTTATTTTCTTTGTCTACAGTCTTACCACAAATTCTTCCAGGAATCTGACGGGTATATTCTTTCTTGCAGGCGAAAAATCCTAAATGTGGACCTCCATAATTTAAAGATACTCCAAGAGATGCAGCTTCACCAGTTACAATATCTGCAAGTTTAGGTGCAGGTAATAAACCAAGCGATACAATTTCCGTTATTGAAACAATAAGTAATGCATTTAGCTTGTTAGCTATTTCTTTATATTGCTCAAGAGAATGCGGTGTTCCGTTGAAATCTGGAGTTTGAACTATAATTGCTGTAACGTCTTCATTATCATAGTTGCTATCTTTAATTATTTCATCATCATTATAATATCCTGAAATTACTCTTAAATAATCTTCATTTAAGTCATTAGCTATAATGAATTTTGATTTTTTATTAATTCTTTTAGCCATTGCTATTGCTTCGACTAAAGCAGTTGCTCCATCATACATTGATGCATTAGCAACATCTTGACCAGTCAGGTTTGCTATATATGATTGAAATTCAAAAATAGATATTAATGTACCTTGTGAAATTTCTGGTTGGTAAGGAGTATATGAAGTTAAAAATTCAGCCCTTTGAATTATATGATCAACTGATGATGGAACATGGTGTTTGTACGAACCAGCTCCAATAAAACAAGAATAATCGTTCGTATTAATATTTTTATTAGCAAGTTTTTTAAGATTTGCCTCAACTTCCTGCTCAGTTTTATGCTTTGGCAGTTTAAAATTATCTTTTTTGATTAATATAGAAGGAATCTCGTTGTAGATTTCTGATTGACTAGTTAAACCTAGTTCTTTTACCATCTCTTCTCTATCTCTCTCTGTTAGTGCAAGGTATCTCATTTATGCTTCCTCTTCTAGAAAATTCTGATAACCGTCAGAACTCAATGTTTCATATATATCTTCTGGATTATCAATTTTTATTTTTACCATCCAACCATTTTCATATGGTGATTCATTTATTTGTTCTGGATTTGAGTCTAGTTGATCGTTAACTGCTACAATTACACCATCAAATGGAGCGTAAACTTCACTTGCAGATTTTGCAGATTCTACAACAGCCATTTCATCCCCTTCTTTAAACTCTGAGCCAATTGAAGGAAGTTCAACATGCACTATATCACCTAGAGCCTCTTGTGCATGATCAGTGATACCAACAATATAAACATCTTCTTCACCGTTATCGTCTTCTAACGCCCATTCATGATTTCTAGTATATTTGTAATTTTCAGGAATTTTATCAAAATCAGTCATTTTATGTATATAAAAAATATTTTTTTAATTTAGATATAAATTTTAACTATAATTTACTTTTTAAATATCAAGTGATAGTTAAGTTTTCGCGCTTATTTCTTTTTTAAAAAAGTTTAATCCAACAATTGTTGCTTTTTTTAATTTCCCTCTGATATCAACATAAATATCAGAGCCAATTTGAGCAAACTCAGTATTAATGTAGCCCTGACCAATTGAATAATTCAAGGATGGAGCAAAACAACCACTTGTTGTAGAGCCAATCTTGGTTTTCTGATCAGCTGCATATAGATCCATTTTCTCCCTTAAAATACCTTTGTCATCAAGTTTAATAGCAAGTCTCTTAGTTTTTGGGTCATTATCAATTTGATTTTTACCGATAAAATTATCGTTACTAGAGATTATCCATTTTAAATTTGAATTACCTATATTAATTTGTTCTGATAAATCTGATCCATATAATGGAAAACCCATTTCCATTCTTAGACTATCTCTAGCTCCAAGTCCAATCGGTTTGACGCCTTGTTTTAATATATCATTCCAAATAGGTTTAATGTTTTTACTTGAAGCGCTAATTTCAAAACCATCTTCACCAGTATATCCACTTCGAGAAATATATAAGGTTTCGCCGTTATAATTAATTTCTCTTACAGACATAAATGAAACACCGGTTAAATTTATATCTAAAACATTTTTAATTACTTCTTCAGATTTAGGACCTTGCAAGGCTATTAATTGTTGATTTTCAAGAAATGTAAATACACAATTAAAATCTTCTGATTTTTTAGAAATCCAATTAATATCGACATCTTTTCTAGCTGCGTTAAAAATAACTAAAAACTTGTCATTAGCTAGTTTGTAGAAAATTAAATCATCAATAATACTAGCATTTTCATTTAATAGGACGGTATATTTAGCTTTGCCAATTTCAGTGTTAATGAAATTTGTAGGTGTAATGTAAGATAATAATTCTTCAGATTTAGCACCAGTTATCAAGGCTTGTCCCATATGAGATACGTCGAAAATGCCACAGGATTCTCTCACGCTTAAATGTTCTTTTATAATACCTGAGTCTTGATATAAAATCGGTAGCTCAAATCCTGCAAAGTTAACAAATTTAGCTTTAGATTCTTTATGTGACTCAAAAAGTGCCGTTTGTTTCATTTTTACCTCTAAAATCTATTGCCAAAAAAATATTTTTTTCTTTTTAGGCTGTTGTGTTTCATTATCATTAAAAGCAGAATCATTTTGCTTATTAGAGCTTTTATGTGAATTGCCACGACTATGAGGTTTTTTGTCACGATGAGATGATTTTCGTGATGTTTTTGATCTAGAAGGTTTAGAGTTTTCATATTTAGGATCTATTCCTTCACCGTCAGCTACTGCTTTGTATGAAAGCCTATATTTATCTCCGTCCTTACCAATTACTTTAATTTTTATATCATCTGATTCGTTTACAAATTCTCTAACGGAATCTATTTTTTCTTCAGAAAATTCACTTATGTGCACTAATCCAGAAGCGCCATTCATGTAATTAACAAATGCACCATATTCAGTAATTTTATCAACTTTAGCTTCATAAATTTTACCGATTTCTGGCTCTGCGACTAAGTTTCTAATATGTTCAATAGCAGCTTTTACATTTTCTGCACCAACACTTGAGATTGTAACTGTACCATTGTCATCGATTGAAATTTTTGCATCAAATGTTTCGCATAGCTTCTTGATAACTTTTCCACCTTGACCTATAACTTCTCTGATTTTTGATTCAGAAATTACCATTTGTTCAGTAAGTGGAGCATATTGACTTAGCTCTTCTTTAGGAGTGTTTATCGTAGCTTTCATTCTTTCTAATATGTGAAGTCTACCTTGTTTAGCTTGAGCGAGAGCAGTTTTTATAATGTCAAAATTAATACCCCCAATTTTAATATCCATTTGTAGAGCTGTAATACCATCTTCTGTTCCAGCAACTTTAAAATCCATATCACCAAGATGATCTTCATCACCTATGATATCAGATAAGACAACATAATTATCATCTTCTTTCACTAAGCCCATTGCAATACCTGCAACAAGTTTTTTAACTGGGACTCCAGCATCTAAAAGTGCTAATGTTGAAGCGCAAACTGTGGCCATAGAAGATGAGCCGTTAGATTCAGTAATTTCTGAAACTATTCTTATTGTATAATTAAAATCTTCTTTATCTGGGATTGCATAAGCAACAGCTTTCTTTGCAAGTTTTCCGTGACCAATTTCTCTTCTTCCTGGACCTCTTAATGGATATACCTCACCCACTGAGTAGCCTGGAAAGTTATAATGTAGTAAAAATCTATCACGTGAATCTTGGCCAATTGCATCAACAATTTGTTCGTCTTCTTCAGTTCCAAGAGTTACCACTGCTAATGCCTGAGTTTCTCCTCTTGTAAATAGACTAGAACCATGAACTCTTGGTAAAATTGATACTTCACTTTCAATTTGACGAACTTCATCTAATTTTCTGTGGTCAATTCTTTGCTTGTTCAAAGTTAATGTTCTTACAATTTTTTTCTCTAGATCATGAAATATTTTCTTTATTGAATCATGCTCTGTTTCTTCATCAGTAATCTCAGCAGCTTGTTCAGAAAGTTCTTTGATTTTATTAGCTCTTTCAACTTTTGTTTTAATTTGATAAGCAGCCTCAATGTCCTTTGAGAATTTGTCGGAGATTATCTTGGTTAGCTCAGTTGTTCTTTCATCAATAATGACTTCAACTTTTGTTTTTTCTTTTCCAGCTTCAGCTTGAAATTCGTTGATTAAATCAATTACTGGACCAAAAGAATTTTGAGCAACCTGAAGAGCTTCTATCATTTCGTCTTCTGAAAGTTCTTTTACTTCAGATTCAACCATTAGAATTGAGTCTTTAGTTCCAGATACAGTCAAATCCAGAACAGATGATTTTAATTCTTCAATTGAAGGATTTATCACAAAATCTTCACCAATGATTCCAATTTTAGCAGCTGCTATAGGTCCTTGAAATGGCACTTCTGAAATCGACAATGCTGCGCTTGCACCAACTAATGCTACTATATCTGCATCATTTTCCATATCGTGAGATATAACCGTACAAATGATTTGTACTTCATTGTGATAACCTTCAGGAAATAAAGGTCTAATTGGTCTGTCAATTAATCTTGAAACTAATGTTTCTTTTTCAGTGCTTCTTCCTTCTCTTTTGAAAAAACCACCTGGTATTTTACCATTAGCATAAGCTTTTTCTTGATAGTGTACTGATAGAGGGAAGTAGTCTAAGGGAGATGAGTCTTGGGAAGCTGTTACATTACATAGGACAACTGTTTCTCCATATGTAACAAGCACAGAGTTTGATTGTCTAGCAATTCTACCAGTTTCTAATGTTAATTTTTTACCTGCCCATTCAATTTCTTTTTTTACAATTTTAAACATATTAATTATTTTCTTAAACCTAAACTTGATATTAACGTATTATATCTATTCACATCTTTTCTTTTAACATAACTTAGCAATCTTTTTCTTTGACCAATCAACATTAATAATCCTCTTCTAGAATTGAAGTCTTTAGCATGGTTTTTAAAATGCTCAGTAAGGTTCTTGATTCTTGTTGTCAGGATGGCGCATTGAACTTCTGGTGAACCAGTGTCGCCTTTTTTAGTTGCGAATTTTTCGATAACTTCTTTTTTAACGTTTGGTAAAATAGACATATTATAGCTATAAATTAAATTAAATAAAAACTTTTATAGGGGATATAGCCTCTTTCTGAATACAAGATATCTTGCTAAATCCTATTAACTTTCCTTGAAAGAGAGTGTTTATAACATCGGTTTCTAAAAAGTGCAAATTATTTCTAGTTATTTGTTTTCCATGTGAAAATGCTTCATATTCTTCTGCATTTAATGATATTATATTGTGATTAATTCTTATGTCACTGATGTCTATAAATGCTTTTGATGACAAAATTTCTTGAATTGAGCTTTTATCTAAGTCTGCAAAATTAATAGAATCATTGAGGTTGAATTCTCCAATTTTGGTTCGTATTAGTTCAGAAGTGTATGCAAGATTGTTGAGAGCATAACCGATATCCCTAATTAAGCTTCTAATATATGTTCCTTTGCTACATTTGATATAAAAACTACTTGAGTTGTTATTAAGGTCATTTGCTGTGTTTTCTATTTGGTATATTGTGATTTGTCGGGGCGTTATTGCTATTTCTTTACCTTTTCGAGCAAGCTCATAGCAGCGTTTTCCGTCTATTTTTAATGCGCTATATTGAGGTGGGATTTGTGAAATTTCGCCGGTGAAAATTTTTAATATTTCAGAAATTTTGTCAAAATTAATGTTTGTTTCTGTTGTTTTGATGGTTTTTCCATCCCTATCAAGCGTGTCAGTTTCTTGCCCCCATTGACATTTGGCTAGATATTCTTTGTTGAAATTTGTAAAATATTCGAGCGTCTTAGTAGCTTTATTGATGCCAATAATCATTAGGCCTTCAGCAAATGGATCTAAAGTTCCAGCATGGCCGGTTTTGACATTTAGAATTTTTTCAACAGTTTTAGTAACTTTAAATGAAGTGATATCTTTAGGTTTGTTGACAAGAAGCAGACCGTTGATATTTGGGTTTTTATTTTTCATGTCTGACTCTGATTGAAGCTGCATGAGCGAACAAACCTTCAGTCTCTGCTAGCGCTTTGGTATCTTCTGCTAATTTGGCAAAAGATTCCTTACTACAATTAATTAATGAATTTCTTCTCATAAAGTCTGTAACTGTAATTCCTGAGCTAAATTTTGCAGTTTGTGAAGTTGGTAAAACATGTGAGGGTCCAGCGATATAATCACCAATTGCTTCTGGAGTATAATTACCAAGAAAAATCGCTCCAGCATTGTAAATTTTGCCTAAGAATTGTTTAGGATTTTGAGTTGTTATTTCTAAATGTTCAGGCGCTATTAAATTTGCAATAGCTCCAGCTTCAGTTAATAAATCTTTAACCTCAAAGCTGTATGAGTTTTCGGTAAATGAAGCTTTCAGTATTTCTTTTCTTGGACTTGTTTCGATATAGTTCCATGCATAATTAATTATTTTGTCGATAAATTTATTATCATCACAAATTAAGTATACAGAAGCATCAGGATCGTGCTCAGCTTGAGATAGAAGGTCTATCGCTAGCCATTCTGGGTTTGCGGTGTTGTCGGTAATGACAAGAATTTCAGAGGGGCCAGCAATCATATCAATTCCTACTTTTCCAAATACTTGTCTTTTTGCTTCAGCAACATATTTGTTGCCAGGTCCAAAAATTTTATTAATTGGTTTTATTGATTCTGAACCATATGCTAGTGCCGCAATGCCATGGGCTCCACCAAACCGGTATATTTCAGAAATTCCGCAGATTTTACATGCGGCAAGTGTAGCGTGATTATATTGGTTGTTTGGGGTTGGCGAGCAGGCTATGACTCTTTTAACGCCAGCAGTTTTGGCGATGGCGGCAGTCATGATTACAGTGCTTGGGTATGAGGCAAGGCCACCAGGTATATACAAGCCAACAGATTCTAACGGATGCCAGGTCCAGCCAAGCTCTGTTCCATCTGAGTCGTTATATATGTAGTCTTTAGGAAGTTGTTTCTCATGATAACTGCAAACCCTTCGATATGAGTGTTCAAGAGCATTAACAATTTTAGGGTCAGTTTTGTTGTAACTATCAATTATTTCTGATTCTGAAAATCTTAAATGTTCTGATGAGTTGTTATCAAATTTAAGGTTATATTCTTTTAATGCTTCATCACCTTTTGATTTAACGTTTGTTATGATCTCAAAAACATTTTTTTGCAAATTTGGATCAAAGGCGTTATCAAAACTTTTTGTTTTTAGTAATGTTTCTATTTCTGTTATATTTGAATATTTAATCTTTTGCATTGATGGTTTCGTCAAATTTTTCAATTAATTTTCTCATTTGTTCATATTTGGTTTGATAACTTGTTTTGTTAGCAATTAAAAATGAGGATATTTGCATCAATATTTCCTTTTCTTCTAATTTGTTAGCTTTCAAAGTTTCTCCAGTAGAGACTAAATCAACGATAAAATCAGCCATGCCTAGATGAGAGGCTAATTCGATTGCGCCATTAAGTTTAAATGTTTCTACTTGATATCCTTTCTGTTTGATTAAATTATTGGTCAGTTTTGGATATTTTGTCGCAATTTTTAAATGAGTATTATAATCAGAAATTTTAAACTCTTGTTTTCCAGCAAGCGATAATCTGCATTTGCCAATATTTAAATTTTTAAGTCTTAAAAGTGATTTGCTTGGAAATTCTTCAATTACATCAAGTCCACAAATGCCAATATCAACTTTTCCAGAAGCAATAAATGTTGCCACATCAAAGCTTCTTGTTTGTACAACTTTTAAATTGTTGTTATTAGTATCAAAAATCAATTTTCTGGTATTTGGATCAAAAAATTCTGGTTCGATTGTTAGACCTATTTTTTCAAAAATTGGCATAATCTGTTTTTGAATTCGTCCTTTTGGAATGGCAAAAAATATTGCTTGATTAGTCTTCATTAGTATATAACTTTGCTGATTGTAAACGTTTTGTTTTAAAAAAAATTATAAATGTTCAACAATAATATAGCTAACCCACACTTTATCAAGAGATAATAATGACAAAAGCTTTTACTCTTAAAACTCCTGGAGATTTTTCTAGTTTGAAATTGACTGATGTTGAATTGCCCAATCTTAAGACGAATGAAATTAGGGTTAAAAATAGTACTATTGGCATTAACAGATATGATTTGCATGATGTAAAAAATGATTATGGAGATTCTAATCCTAATGAGGTAGTTGGAATTGAAGCTTTAGGTACTATAGTTGAGGTAGCCTCAGATGTTAAAGATTTTAAGAAAGGAGATAAAGTTGTTTATGCTTCTGGATTAAAGGGTTCTTATTCAGAAGAGTGTGTTATTAACGCAAAATATGCAATGATTGTTGAGAAAGACTTTCCAGAGGATGTTCTTGTAGCTTTATATGCTAAGGGATTGTTTGCTCAATGTTTAGCGAGGCAAGTATATTTTGCTCAAGCGAAATCAACTGTTGTGGTTTTGGGTGCAGCAGGAGGTATTGGTTATATACTTTGTCAGACATTGAAGGCATCTGGGTGTAAAATTATTGCTGTTGTTGGATCTGAAGAAAAGGCTGCTTTTGTTGGAAAAATTGGCGCTGATTTGATTCTAAACCATAATGATCCGGATTTAATCAAAAAAATTAAGGCTGCAAATCTTGGGCTTGGTGCAAATTGTGTTTATGATTGTTATGGTAAAGGTTTTCTTGCTAAAACCATACAAATGACAGCTCCTTTTGGATCAATTGTAAATTACGGAGATGTTCTAGGTAGTATTGATAATTTAGATGTTTTGAAATTGTGGAAAAAATCTTTGTATTTTGTGAGGCCAAATCTTTTCCTTTATAAATTCTCAAATAGAGTTGAGATGGTGTTGTCGTCAGTTTTATTATATGATTATATAAAATCTGGTAGAATAAAACCGAAAATTAATAGTTATAAATTTAAAGAAATACCAAAAGCTTTAAAAGATATAGAGCAAAATAAGATAATTGGATCTGTAGTGGCTCAGCTTTAGAAGATTTGATGGTCGGGGCAGAGAGATTTGAACTCCCGACCACCTGGTCCCAAACCAGGTGCGCTACCGGACTGCGCTATGCCCCGTTCAGCGAACATGATATAAATGCTATATTATAAATTGCAAATATTACTTTTTGTGATTTAAGTTGGTTTTTTTATATAAAGCTTAAGTAAAAATAATAATTTATAAAATGAATTCAGATCTAAATAATATCTTTCACAATATCGAGCTGTCATTAGATTTGCTCAGGAGGTGTCTTTGACATATCGACACTTAAAATTCAATTAAAGGATTTGGATGACAAAGTCCAAGATCCGGATTTGTGGAATGATCCTGAAAATGCTCAAAAGTTGCTGCAGTCAAAATCTTTAATTGAAAACAATCTTAAATTAATTGATGTCTTTGACAGCGAATATCAGTATTTAAGGGATTTGATTGAAATATCAGAATCTGAAAAGGATGATGAGTCATTTAATGACGCTGTAAAGTCTTTGAATGTTTTGTTTAAGTCGATTGAAAAGGCTAAATTTGCTACTCTTTTTAACAAACCAGAGGACAGATTAAATTGTTTTCTAGAGATTCATCCTGGTGCTGGAGGTACTGAATCTCATGATTGGGCAGAGATTCTTTCTAGAATGTATATTAGGTTTGCTGAAAGAGAGGGGTTTAATCTAGAAGTTTTAGATGAGCAAAAAGGCGATGAAGCTGGTTTGAAAACTTTTACTGTAAAAATATCAGGTTTAAATTCATATGGTTGGTTAAAGACTGAATCTGGTGTTCATAGGCTAGTTAGAATATCTCCTTTTAATTCAGCGGGCAAAAGAATGACGAGTTTTGCATCGGTTTGGGTGTATCCAGAAGTTGATGATTCGATAGAAATTAATATTGAAGCTAAAGATTTGCGTGTTGATACTTATAGAGCTTCTGGTGCTGGAGGTCAGCATATTAATAAAACTGATTCAGCAATTAGAATTACTCATTTGCCAACAAATATTGTGGTTCAATGTCAAAATTCGAGGTCTCAGCATAGAAATCGCGAAGAGGCGATGAAAATGTTAAAGTCGCGTCTATACGAATCAGAGCTTCAAAAACAGCAAGATAAGATTGATCAACAAAATGCCGAAAAAACAGATAATAGTTGGGGTAATCAGATCCGATCTTATGTGTTACAGCCTTATCAACAAGTTAAAGATTTGCGTTCAAATTATGCGACATCAAATGTTCAGGCAGTACTTGATGGTGATCTTGAAGAGATAGTCAAATCTGTCTTATCAGGAGTTAGCTAATATATTTTATTAAGGCAATTCTTAATAAGAATTATTTCAAGATTTTAATTTTAATGATTTAAAAAGCAGAATCTAAAACCTTTAGGATTTTACTTGAGAAGATAGAGAAGGAGTTAGGAGATGATACATTTAAGTCGTGGTTTTCAAAAGTGCATTATCATGGTAATGGAGGTGGAGTAGGGGAGTTACATTTATCGTTTCCGAGTCAGTTTGTAACACAATATATAAAAGATAATTTTGAAGAAGAGATATTAAAAGTAGCTAAAGAGATAGATGAGAAAGTAGAGCAGGTTGTATTAATAAAGCGATGATATAAGTTAAGAAGTAAGTATAGTATGCGTTTGTCGATATAATATCGCTCATGATGTATATATTGCGATAAATAATTTATAGAGAAAGCATAGATTGACATAATATCGCTCATGATGTATAATATCGCGATAAATAATTTATAGAGAATAGATATGAGAAATTCAGGACAAATAATACACACAATAGAAGAATTAATATCAGCAATACAAGAATATGGTAGACAGATTATTTCAGGAATCGGGGATATAATTCAAGCCAGACCAGATGGATGGACAGCTTTACATATGGCAGCATACAATGGTTATGCTGAAAGAGTAGCACAATTGCTAGCAGCCGGTGCAGATGTAAATCAGGCTGATGAACAAGGAATGACAGCTTTACATATTGCAGCACAAAAAGGTCATGTAAAAATAGTAGCACAATTGCTAGCAGCAGGAGCAGATGTTAACAATGCTAATAATTATGGAACGACAGCTATATATCGGGCAGCATACAAAGGTCATGCTCAAGCAGTAAGACAATTGCTAGCAGCCGGAGCAGATGTTAATGAGGCCAATGAATATGGAAGGACAGCTTTATATGTTGCAGCACAAAAAGGTCATGCTCAAGCAGTAAGACAATTGCTAGTAGCCGGAGCAGATGTAAATAAGGCTGATAATGATGGATGGACAGCTTTACATATTGCAGCATACAAAGGTCATGCTGAAATAATATCACATTTGATAGCATATGGAGCAGATGAAACATTACTAACTGAAGCACAGCAAGCACGATATGCTGAATCAATTGCTGAGGGAAAAGCCATTTTAATTAGAAATACCAAAAACTCAGCATGTGCGTTAGCAGATATAGGGCAAGAACTACAAAGAGTGTCAATAATACAAAACCACCCATGTAGAGAACAAGCTGTAAGTCAGGAGCATGAAAACAAGCTTCCTGAATTACCTGAGAGCATTCTAGCGCAAATAGCAGCTTTTGCAACAGACATACCAAGGCCTAATAGTTTAACACAAGAGCAAATTGAACAATGTGCAAATGTTGGTACTGAGAGTTTAGCAAGTACTGATGAAAATAAATTCTTTGTGGCAAGAGACCCAAAAAATACAATACAGAATATATTAAATGGAAACCAAAATCTAAATGGAGGAGAAGTAAATAGAGGCTAAAGCCTCATATTAAGCATTTTGTAGAATAAAGATAACGCATAACAATATTCCCGCAAATGTATCTTTGAAAAGCCTTGTGTAGAGCCAAGAAGTATTGACACGATAGAATAAATAGGATGTAACATTCGGAAATAAAATTTATAGAGATTTACAATATGAGAACTTCAAGACAAATAACACACACAATAGAAGAATTAATATCAGCCATACAAGAAAATAGAAATATTGCAGAAATTAGACAGATTATTTCAGGAATAGAAGATATAAATCAGGCCAATGAATATGGACAGACAGCTTTATATTGGGCAGCATCAAATGGTCGTGTAGAAATAGTAACACAATTGCTAGCAGCTGGTGCTGATGTTAACATTGCTGATTCTGAGGGGACAACGCCCTTATATATTGCAGCATTTTATGGTTTTATAGAGGTAGTAGAGAAATTATTTGATGCTGGTTCTAATGTTCGTATTGCTGAACGTTTTGGAACAACCCCAATAGATACTGCAATATTTAAAGGACATAAAAATATAATATCAAAATTGATAGCTTATGGCGCAGATGTAACATTACTAACTGAAGAAAGGAAAGCTCAATATGCTAAAGAAATTGCTGAAGGCATTTTAAATAGAAATACCAGAAGTTCAGCACTTGCTTTAGCAAATATAGGTCGAGAACTACAAAGAGTCACAATAATGCAAAACCACCCATGTAGAGAAGCAGCTCTTAGTCAAGTGCATGAAAAAAAGCTTCTTGAATTACCTGAGAGTATTCTTGCTCTTGTAGCAGTTTATGGGGCAGAAAGACAATATCCTAATAATTTAAATGAATCTCAGTCAATGCGATGTGCACAATTAGGTGCTTATAGTCTAGAAGCTTATAATGATCTAGAATATTTTCATTATGCAACAAAATTTGCTGATAGAGAACCCCAAAATACGATAGCAAGAATATTAAATGGAGCTAACAATCCAGGTAATGGTCATAGCCACCAAATTTAAATAAGTATTTTGTTTTGGAAATATTTAATTAGCAAAATACTATCGTGAAATGATTGGTATTAAATGCTTAATTATATATTTTGATAACTATAATTTTTTTTATACCAATTAAAAAATTTTAGGCTAGCAGAGCTTGTATTGTTGTTTTTAGGTAAACACAGATAATAGCTAAAGTTACTTTTGAAATTAATTTTAAAAGGAATGATTAATTTTTTTTCCTTGATAAGTTTGGATACATAGTGATATGGAACTAATCCTATTGAGTCATTTTGAAGGGCTGATTCAATAATCATATAAAAATGTTCTAATTCCAGATGGCTTTGTAAATTTTTGTAATCAATGCTAAACTTTTTAAGAACGATAGGCCAAGGGTTTTCTCTTGATGAGTGAATAATTAGCTCTGAATTTGTAATAAGATTTTTAGTATTGGCATGTTGATTGATTAGCTCTGGTCTACAAATTGCAACTATATTTTCATCAAAAATTTTGATAAAATTATAGTTTTCCTCAATCCTGTATGTGTTTTTTTCACAGCAAATGACGATAGAGTTTTCTTCTATTGGGTCGGTAAGCAGATCGTTAAAAATATTTATTTTAAATTTTATGTTTTTATTTTTTTGCGCAAATTCACTAATGATATTATTGAGCCAATAATTACTGAAGGATGGTAAGGTTGAAAAGTTTATAGAATTGTGTGGGTTCTGTGTAGATGTTTTGGTTATTTGTTCATTAAGTTCAAAACATAAATATTTGATTTTTTGAAAAAATTTTTTTCCTTCATTTGACAAAATAATATGATTTTTTTTTCTAATAAATAGTTTTATTGCTATAGAGTCTTCAAGCTTTTTGATTGATTTACTAATTGCGCTTGGGGTAAGATTTAGCTCTAATCCGGCCTCAGTGAAATTTAAATGTTTTGCACAAATGTAAAACACAAAAACATGCTTAATTAAAGATGAGGTTATTGCAGAATAATTTTGTGTCATTTTATCAATAAATAATTATTGTATTGATCCATTTTATCTCTATTAATATTTATCTTGTTTTAAAAGATAAAATTGATTAATGTATAAAAAATTTTTTTGATATGTATCCTTTTCACCTTTCTGTTCCTGTTTCAGATATAGATGTCGCTAAAGATTTCTATTCAAATGTATTTCAGTGTCATATTGGCCGTTCGAGTGATCGTTGGGTTGATTTTGATTTTTTTGGTCATCAATTAACACTGCATCTTGCTGAATTACCGCAAGATGACTTTAGGTCAAATAATGTAGATGGTCATAATATTCCGGTTAGGCATTTTGGTCTTGTTCTTGATTGGGATGTTTGGCATGATATTAAAGAAAGATTATTCGTTAGAGATGTTACATTTGTTGTAAAACCGCATATTAGATTTAAAGATATGCCTGGTGAGCAAGCTTCTATGTTCTTTCTTGATCCATCTAATAATGTACTAGAGTTAAAAGCATTTAAAGACAGTAATAATCTATTTAAAAGGAATGACTCTGGTAAAGTTAAGGATACTTCTGTTTCTAATATTTAATTGATTTAATAAGAAATTATGCTGATGCCATTTCACCTTGCGATTCCTGTTGAGGATTTAGAGGTTACAAAAAACTTTTATACTGATGTTTTAGGTTCTAAGATTGGTCGAAGTTCTGAAATGTGGTGTGATTTTAATTTTTTTGGTCATCAGTTAACTGCTCATGTAAGTCCTGATGAAATTAAGAAAGTTGATTCTAATATTGTTGATGGTGTACCACTTCCTGTAAGGCATTTTGGTATTGTTTTGAGTTGGGAAAATTGGCATGATCTGAAAGATCGTCTAGAGGCAAAAAAAATTTCTTTTATTACTGACCCTCACATTAGATTCAAAGGACAGGTTGGAGAGCAGGCAACAATGTTTTTTTATGACCCTTCTTTTAATGCTATCGAATTTAAATCTTTTAAAAGATTTTCTCAATTATTTGAGTCATTTGATAAGCTAAAAAATATAATGAGCAGAAAATAGCTTCTTAACTAGAAATATGCTGTGCTTAATTTAATTAAGGTTTGCATAAAATGAGTTTAATAGCTGTAATAGATCAAGGCACAACAAGCACGAGAGTGCATTTAGTAAATGACAGTGCTGAAATTGTTTTTACATCAGGTCAAGAGATATCAAGAATTTTTCCAAAGGCTTCATATGTCGAGCAGGATCCTGAGCAACTATGGCAATCGGTTTTTAATTGCATGAAAGAAGCTTTTAATTATGCTGAAGCAATAAATGTTAAAATATCGGCTTGTGCTATTACTAACCAAAGAGAGTCGACTGTAATTTGGGATAGGGCGGATGCTAAACCCTTGTATAATGTTATAAGTTGGCAAGATAGTAGGACAGCGCAAATATGCTCTGATTTTAATAAAGATGATCGATATTATATACGTGATAAAACTGGGCTAATTTTAAATCCTTATTTTTCTGGCTCAAAATTTAAATGGTTATATGAAAATCATTTGGTGGGGCGGGATGTTTCAAATTATGCTGCTGGTACAATTGATAGTTATTTAATATATAGATTAACAAAAGGAGTCTGTCATTATTCGGATAGTAGTAATATCTCTAGAACTTTATTATATGATATTAGATCACAAAATTATGATGAAAGGTTGCTTAACTTGTTTTCGGTTGATCATTCTATACTGCCTGAGGTTAAAAATTCACAAGATGATTTTGGTAGTATTGATGCGAGTTATTTTGGTTATGAGGTTCCAATAGTTGCTGTAATTGGAGATCAACAGGCTGCGACAATCGGTCATTGTTGTTTTGATGTCAATCAAGGCAAATTTACATATGGAACTGGCGGATTTATGATGGTTAATATCGGAGATGATTTCAAATTAATAGATGAAAGTTTGCTCACGACGATTCTGTATAGTATTAAAGGCAAGGTTGTTTATGCGGTTGAAGGGTCAATTTTTTATGCAGGATCTGCGATTAATTGGGCGCGAGATAATTTGGGTTTGTTTGCAGATTATGTTGAGGCAGAGAAGCTTATTGCCGATCTTGAAGATAATGGAGGGGTCTATTGTGTTCCTGCTTTATCTGGTCTTGGAGCCCCTTATTGGCAAGATAATGCTAGGGCTGTTTTTGTTGGGATGTCTAATAATACTAATAAATCTCATTTAATTAGATCAGTTTTTGAATCTATAGTATATCAAACTTATGATTTGTATAAAATTTTACAAAATAAATCGATAATTCTTGATGATATTAAAATTGATGGAGGTATGGCCAATAATTCTTGGTTTAGTCAGCATCTTAGTAATATTTTAGGTTTGAAGGTAATTAAACCAAAAACTGTTGAGCTTACCAGTATAGGCGCTGCTTATCTTGCTCTTATGAGCCTTGGTGTTTTTGATTCATTTGCACAAATAAAAAGTACTTATAATATTGATCAAGAGTTTAGTCCGAATGGTAATATTGCTTTTATTAAAGATGATCTTATTAAAGCATGGCAAAATTCTATCTCCTGCTGCTTAAATCTTGCCAAAGCTTAGTAACTTTAGAAAAATTTATTAAAGTTAAAAGTTTTTCAAAATTTACTAGAAAAATAAATTTTAACAGTTAACAACCTCATCGTGTTTTTTGAGGTGTGCTATGAATTTTGAAAAATTCAATATTTTGGATAATGATTGTGATTTTGAAAATTCTTCTGAGGTGGGTGATTGTGTTAAACCTATAGATAGAATCAAACTATTTGTTGAAGGGTTTACTGGATCAAGATCATCTATAGAATATTTTCATGAATTTGTCATTAAGGATCAGGTCTAAACCGCCTTTATACCAAGCTCTTGAAATAGCTGTTGGTCGGTATTTTCGTCAGGATTGTCTTGAGTAAGTAGGGTTTCTCCATAAAAGATTGAATTAGCTCCAGCATGGAAACATAAGGCTTGTCCTTCTTTAGATATGTTTTTTCTGCCTGCTGAAAGTCTTACATAAGATTTAGGGTTGGCAATTCTTGTTACTGCAATTGTTCTAATGAATTCAAATATGTCAATATCAGCTTCGTTTTCAAGTGGTGTTCCCGCTACTTTTTCTAGTAAGTTTATAGGGATGCTTTTTGGGGCAGGATTAAAATTTGCAAGTGTTGCAATCATCTCTGCTCTATCTTCAATTGTTTCGCCCATGCCAACTATTCCGCCTGAGCAAATATGAATATTTGCATTAGCAACATTTTGAATTGTATCAATTCGATCCTGATAATTTCTAGTGGTAATTATTTTTTCGTAAAATTCTTTTGAGCTGTCAATATTGTGGTTGTAGAAATCTAATCCGGACTCTTTTAGTTTGTGTGCCTGATTAGATGTAATCATTCCAAGTGTTAAGCATGTTTCAAGACCAAGTTTTTTTACTTCTGAAACTATTTCACACATCTGGTTAAGGTCTCTGTCATGAAGGTTTCTCCATGCTGCTCCCATGCAAAATCTTGATGAGCCTTTAGCTTTTGCTGCTTTGGCACTTTTTATAACTTCTTTTGTGTCAAGCAGTGGTGTTTTCTCGATATTTGTGTTATAATGTGCTGATTGTGGACAGTATTTGCAGTTTTCAGGGCATGATCCAGTTTTTATGCTAAGTAAAGTTGATACTTGTACTTGATTAACTTCAAAATTTTCTCTATGAACTGTGTGAGCTTTGTGAATTAAGTCACTAAATGGTAATTTATATAGCTCAATAATGTTATTTTTGTTCCACATTTTTTTTTATGTTAGATTTGGAAAGCTTTTCTATACAACAGTTAAATAATAAAGAAAATCAAAAATTATTAAGAGTTGTTAAATCTTATAAAAGCGAGGGTGTTTTTAAAGTTGATGAGTTGGGAAATAAATTATATGATTTTACCTCGAATGATTATTTTGCTATGGGTTATAACCCCTCGGTTCTAAATAGTATTGGCAATGTTCAAAGCTGTTTTGGTTCTGGGAGCTCTAGGTTGATATCAGGGTCTTCACCTTTGTATGAGGAGTTAGAGTTTGCTTTATCTTCTTATCATAATATTGCCAGTTCTGTAGTATTTGGCTCAGGTTATTTAGCAGCTATTAGCTTTTATGATTCTTTTTTTGATAAATATGACTTAATTGTCACTGATAAAAATATTCATGCTTGTCATATTGATGGTATTAAGCTTTCTGGGGCTAGGTTTAAAAGGTTTAAGCATAATGATTGTAATCATTTAGAAGCTATTTTGCGAAAATATAGAAAAGACTCAAAAAAATGCTTAATTGTATCTGAGACATTGTTTTCGATGCATGGAGATTTTGCTGATGTCGAAAAGCTTGCCGAGTTATCGAGATTATACGATTCTTACCTTATGTTTGATGATGCCCATGGCTTTATGGTTAATAATGATCTTGGCAAGATATCAAGAGACAATTTAATCATTATGGGTACTTGTTCTAAGGCCTTAGGGTCATATGGTGGGTATATCTCTGCATCCAAAAATATATGTGATTTTTTAAAGTCAGATGCTAGAGCTTTGATATATACCACGGCCTTGCCAGAGATTGTTCTAAGGGCAAGTTTGTCTTCAATAAATGAGTTAATCTCAAGGAAAGATTTTTATCAAGATACTCTTTTGCGTAATATCCGTTATTTTGAAAAGTTATTTGGGGTAATTAACAAAGGGTCACCAATTAAAATTATTGAATTTGGTTCAATCGAGGCAATGGAACTTAAATATAATGAAATTTATGAGTCAGGTATTTTGGTTTCAAAAATAAGGCCTCCAACTTCAGAAACTCCAAGGATTCGTGTTTCTATTTCAGCTAATCATACAAATTCTATGATTGAGTCTTTAGTGAGTCTGCTTCGATAGGTCTGCAATATGGCCAATATAAAAAAGCTTGAATATAACTATGCTTAATTTATAAACTCGCATCAAAATTATACTATGATTGATCTAGAATTTCTTGCACCATATGCTTCAGTTTTGCTGTTTGTAATTATTGCTACAGGTATTGCCCTAGCTATGATTATATTGCCTTTTGTTATATCTCCGCAAAGTCCTGATAAAGCAAAACTTTCTCCATATGAATGTGGTTTTGAACCAACAGGGGATGCAAGAAGTAAGTTTGATGTGAGATTTTACTTAGTTGGTATTTTGTTTATAATATTTGATCTTGAAATAGCTTTTCTATTCCCTTGGGCTTTAACACTTAGTAAAATTGGCTTCCTTGGGTATTTGTCTATGATGATTTTCCTGTTTGTGTTAACAATAGGTTTTGTTTATGAATGGAAAAAAGGAGCTTTGAATTGGGAGTAATTAATAGTTGGTTATGAATATTAATAGAAATCAGCAAGAAGAATTTTATGCAAATCAGGACCTTATCCTGAAAGAAGCAATGAAGCAAGTTAGCAATCAGGGGTTTGTGACTGCAAAACTTGATAGCCTTGTCAATTGGGCTCGAAGTGGTTCCTTGTGGCCTATGACATTTGGGTTAGCTTGTTGTGCAGTTGAAATGATGCATGCTGCGGCATCGCGTTATGATATGGATCGTTTTGGTCTTGTTTTTAGGCCTTCACCAAGACAATCTGATGTAATGATAGTTGCTGGTACGCTAACAAATAAAATGGCACCAGCTTTCCGTAAAGTATATGATCAAATGCCAGAGCCAAGATATGTAATTTCTATGGGTTCTTGTGCAAATGGTGGAGGTTATTATCATTATTCATATTCTGTTGTTAGGGGCTGTGATCGAGTTGTTCCTGTAGATGTTTATGTCCCTGGATGTCCGCCAACAGCTGAAGCTTTACTTTATGGTGTAATGCAGCTTCAAAATAAAATTAAGCGTACAGGATCACTAAAAAGAATAGGCTAAGTTATGGATTCGGTTGTTAATTTTATAGGAAATAATATTCAATCTTCGCTTTTAGAAGCTCCATATATTGATAATGATTTGATAGTTTTAAAAGTAAGTCCTGAGAATTTAAATCAAACATTACTTTTTCTCAGAGATGAGCCAAAATGTTTGTTTGTTATGCTTGTAAGCATCCATGCTGTTGATTATTATAAGGATGACGAGCGTTTCGAAGTAAATTATAACTTATTGAGTTTAAAAAATAATAATAGGCTGGTTGTAAAAGTAAGAGTTGATGAAAAAACTGAAATTACATCTGTTGAAGATTTGTATAGTTCGGCAACATGGTACCAAAGAGAAGTTTATGATCTATATGGAGTTAAGTTTAAAGGCGCTAAGGATATTAGGCGTATATTGACGGATTATGGTTTTAAAGGTCATCCATTAAGAAAAGATTTTCCTCTAACTGGTTATGAAGAGGTTGAGTATGATGCTGAAAAAAAAGCTGTTGTTTATAAGCCTGTAAAACTTGATCAAGAATTTAGAAATTTTGATTTTGACAGCGGCTGGACATCTGCTCAATATCATTTTGATAAAATTGCTGAAAATAATATTGATAGTAAGAAAAGTTAATGACTCAAGCTGAGAAAAAAAATATCAAAAATATGACTTTAAACTTTGGGCCTCAGCATCCTGCTGCTCATGGAGTTTTGCGTCTTATGCTTGAATTAGATGGTGAGGTTGTTGAAAAGGCTGATGCTCATATTGGTTTGCTTCATCGTGGTACTGAAAAGTTAATTGAGCATAAAACTTATATGCAAGCTGTGCCTTATTTTGATCGTTTGGATTATGTTGCGCCAATGTCTCAAGAGCATGCATTTGCATTGGCGGTTGAAAAATTATTAGGCTGTGAAGTCCCTCTTCGAGCTAAGTATATAAGAGTTTTGTTTGCTGAAATTTCTAGAATTTTAAATCACATATTAAATATTACAACTCAAGGTATTGATGTTGGGGCTATGACTCCATTCCTATGGTTGTTTGAAGAGCGTGAAAAAATGATGGAGTTCTACGAAAGAGTTTGTGGTGCTAGGCTGCATGCAAATTACTTTAGGCCTGGAGGTGTTGCTCAGGATATGCCGAAGGGATTAACTGAAGATATCTATAGATATTTCTCTTCTTTCGTTTCGAAAATTAATGATATGGAAGATCTATTAACAGAAAATAGAATTTTCAAACAGAGGTTGGTTGATATTGGGGTAGTATCAAAATCACAAGCTTTAGATTGGGGCTTTACAGGGCCTATGTTGCGAGGTTCTGGTATTGCTTGGGACCTTCGTAAAGCTCAGCCTTATGATGTATATGATAAATTAAATTTTGATGTTCCAGTTGGTTTAAATGGTGATAGTTATGATCGTTATCTTGTGCGTGTTGAAGAGATGTATCAATCTATTAACATAATAAAACAATGCTGTGAAGATATGCCAGATGGTCCGGTTACAACACTTGATCCAAAAATTTCTAAGCCATCAAGAGATTTGATGAAGACATCAATGGAAGCGCTTATTAACCATTTTAAGCTTTTCACCGAAGGCTATAAAGTTCCAGCTGGTGAGGTTTATTTTCCTGTTGAAGCTCCAAAGGGTGAATTTGGTGTTTTTTTGAAATCTGATGGTTCAAGTAAACCATATAGATGTTATATTAGAGCTCCTGGTTTTGCACATCTTCAAGGTATAGATTTTATGACACATGGTCATATGATTGCTGATGTTGTAACTGTTATTAGTACTATGGATATTGTATTTGGTGAAATAGATAGATAGTTTTATTATGGAATCACAAAATTTTTGTTTTACAGAAGAAAATTTAGCTAAAGCAAATGCTCAATTTCTTAAATATCCCAAAGATAAGAGATTAAGCAATGTCAAAGCCTTATTATATTTGGCGCAGGATCAGAATGGTGGCTGGCTATCAATTGAGGCTATGAATTATATTGCTGAGCTTATAGGGGTTCCACCTATAAAAGTCTATGAAGTTGCGTCATTTTATACTATGTTTAATTTAAAACCTGTTGGAAAATTTTTGGTCAAAGTGTGTAGGACTACACCTTGTATGCTTAGAGGTGCTGATGATTTGGTAGAGCATTGTTTAAAAAAATTAAATGTAAATATTGGCAAAACTACAATTGATAAATTGTTTACAATTAAACAAGTTGAGTGTTTAGGGGCTTGTGCAAATGCTCCTGTTGTTCAAATTAATAATGATTATTTTGAAGATCTTACTGTTGAATCATTAGAAAATATACTGAAGAATTTAGCTGAGGGTAAGCCGTTAAAAACAGGATCACAAATCGGTAGAATTGCATCTAAACCATTAGCTGAGGTACTATAATGCCACTTAAGCATGAAGACAGAATTTTTACTAATCTCTACGGGGAAGAAAGTATCCAATTGGAGGCTGCAAAAAAACGTGGTGATTGGAATCAAACTAAGAAGTTTATTGATAAAGGACCTGAGTGGCTAATTGAAGAGGTTAAGGCTTCTGGTTTAAGGGGACGAGGTGGTGCTGGATTTTCTGCTGGAATGAAGTGGTCATTTATGCCCAAAAATAGTGACAAGCCTTCTTATTTAGTAGTTAACGCTGATGAATCAGAGCCAGGAACATGTAAAGATAGAGATATTATTAGGCATGAGCCTCATAAAATTATCGAAGGATCTTTTATCGCAGCTAGAGCCATAGGTGCTCATACATGTTATATATATATCAGGGGTGAATATTATCACGAATATATGGCGTTACAACAAGCTGTAGATGAAGCTTATGCAGATGGCTTGATTGGTAAAAACGCATGTGGAACTGGTTGGGATTTTGATCTTTATATACAAAGAGGCGCTGGTGCATATATATGTGGTGAGGAGACAGCCATGCTTAATAGTTTGGAGGGTAAAATTGGTCAGCCAAGATTAAAACCTCCATTTCCAGCCATGGCAGGTCTTTATGGAATGCCAACAACTATTAACAATATTGAAACAATTGCAGTGGTTCCTACGATTCTAAGACGAGGAGCTAAGTGGTTTGCAAGCATAGGTAAAGAAAATAACACTGGTACCAAAGTATTTTGTATTTCAGGTCATGTTAACAAGCCTTGTAATGTCGAAGAAGAAATGGGTATTTCACTTAAAGAATTAATTGAAACTCATGCTGGTGGTGTTATTGGGGGTTGGGATAATTTACTTGCTGTTATACCTGGAGGTTCTTCTGTACCGTTACTACCAAAAGATATTTGTGATACAGTAACTATGGATTTTGATACATTAAGAAGTCATCAATCAGGTCTTGGAACTGCTGGAGTTATTGTCATGAATAAGCAAACAGATGTTATTGCTGCAATAGCAAGATTATCTGAGTTTTATAAAGTAGAATCATGTGGTCAATGTACACCATGTCGTGAAGGTACTGGATGGATTGCAAGAATAATGCGTAGATTAGTAACAGGAGATGCAAATGAAGCAGAAGTTGAACAGCTTCTTGGTATTACAAAACAAATCGAAGGTCATACAATTTGTGCATTGGGTGATGCTGCAGCTTGGCCTGTCCAAGGTTTAATAAGGCATTTTAAACCATTAATTTTGGATAGAATTAATAACAAAGCAAGAACATAAATATGGAAAATCAAGTTAATATAAATGTTAATGGTAAAGATTGTCAGGTTCCAGTTGGTATAACGCTTATTCAAGCATTAGAACTTGTAGGTCATGAAATACCAAGATTTTGCTATCATGATAGATTGTCTATCGCAGGTAATTGTAGAATGTGCTTGGTTGAAATGATTGGTGGTCCTCCAAAACCAATAGCATCATGTGCTACGTCGGTTTTTGAAGGTATGAAAATTATCACTGATTCTGAAATGGTTAAGAAAGCAAGGGAAGGGGTAATGGAATTCTTGTTAATTAATCATCCGTTAGATTGCCCTATTTGTGATCAAGGTGGCGAATGTGACTTACAAGATCAAGCGATGAACTATGGTAAAAATGTAAGCTGTTATTCGGAGAAAAAACGTGCAGTATCAAACAAAGAGTTTGGACCGCTCATTAGTACCACGATGACAAGATGTATTCATTGTACCCGATGTATTAGATTTGCTGAAGAAGTTGCTGGTACTCCTGTGCTTGGATCTATTGGTCGTGGAGAAGATATGGAGGTCTCAACCTATGTCGGTAAAACAATAAATTCTGAAATGTCAGGAAACCTTGTTGATTTATGTCCAGTAGGGGCTTTGACATCAAAACCTTATGCGTTTACAGCACGACCTTGGGAGTTAACTAAAACAGAATCAATCGATGTTCATGATGCTTGTGGATCAAATATTCGTATTGATGTTAGAGGAAGAGAGGTGGTTAGAATTCTACCAGTTCTAAATGAACAAATTAATGAAGAATGGATTGGTGACAAAACAAGATTTTCCTATGATGGTTTATTACAGCAAAGATTAGATAGACCATATGTCAAAGTTAATGGCCAATTCGAAGAAGTTTCATGGGATCAGGTCATTGATATTGTTGCAGAAAACTTAAAAGCTAATATTGGTAAAAATGTTGCAGCTCTTGCTGGTGATATGGCTGATGTTGAGTCGATATATTTGCTTAAAACATTAATGCGAAAATTAGGTAGTGCAAACTATGATTGTAGACCAAAGGGCTCTGTGCAACAAGCTAATTTTAGGTCTGATTATATTTTCAATACTGAAATTCAAAATCTAGAAAATGCTGATTTAATATTATTGATAGGAGTAAATCCAAGATCAGAGGCTGCGATAGTTAACAATAGAATCCTTAAAGCTGTAAATCATAATTCATGTGTTGTTGGCTATTTAGGAGCAGAGATAAATTTAAATTATCCTTTTGAAAATCTTGGAGCTAATACAACGACATTAGAATTAATAGCTGATGGAAAACATGATTTTTCAAAAAAACTTTCTACTGCTAAAAATCCAGTAATTATATTAGGGGAAGGAGCTTTGTGTCGTGCCGATTCTAATGCTATTATGAAATATGCAAAAATAATTGCAGAGAAATATAAAGTTATAAGTGATGAAAAGTTTAATTTTAATATTTTACAAAATGCTGCAAGTAGAGTTGGTGGATTAGATCTTGGTTTCTATCCAACTAAATCTAACATGGATACTGCAGAAATAATTAGAAAGGGTGAATCGGGTGGCTTAGATTTACTAATTCTTTTAGGCTATGATAATGCCGATATTAAAAATATCAAAAATGCTATAACTATTTATATTGGTTCTCATGGTGATAACGGTGCTCAAATTGCTGATATCATATTACCAGCAACAGCTTACACCGAAAAAACAGCAACTTATGTTAATGCTGAGGGTAGGGTTCAATCAACATTAAAAGCGGCTCCATCAGTTGGAGAGGCAAAAGAAGATTGGGAAATTTTAAACCAAATCCTAGCATTAGTAGCTGATGAAAATTTTAATAATAAAAATCATCTTTTGAAAAAATTATATTCTGAATTTCCGCATTTATCAAATAGATCAATTATTGTTAAAGAGTCTAATCTTTCCGAATATGTTGGTCAATTATCTAGCAAAAAAATGTCAAATTTTGTTAATAATTATTATATGACAAACCCAATTAATAGAGCATCAAAAATAATGGCAGAATGCTCAAAAGAATTTATTTACAATAAAGCAAATGATTAATTTTGATTTTTTAATAACTAATTTCTTAAAGATTCTATTTATAGTTTTACCATTAATTGGAATAGTTGCTTTTTTAACTTATTTTGAAAGAAAGGTGATTGCGGCAATGCAACTTAGAAAAGGCCCTAATGTTGTTGGTCCTTTTGGTTTGTTTCAACCTCTTGCAGATGGGATGAAGCTTCTTTTTAAAGAGCCTATTGTTCCTTATGGCGCTAATAAAATAATTTTCCTACTTGCTCCAGTAATAACATACAGCTTGGCACTAATTGGTTGGGCGGTTATACCATTTTCTGAGAATTTTGTGATTGCAGATATCAATGTAGGTGTTTTGTATATTTTGGCTATTTCATCATTAGGGGTATATGGAATTATTATGGCCGGTTGGGCAAGTAATTCTAAATATGCATTACTTGGTGCCATTAGATCTTCAGCTCAAATGATTTCTTATGAGGTGTCAATTGGTATAATTATTGCGAATGTTATTTTACTTTCAGGATCATTTAACCTATCTGAAATAGTAATGTCTCAGCAAAATGGTTGGTATATAGTGCCATTATTTCCAATGTTTATTTTGTTCTTTATTTCTACACTTGCTGAAACAAATAGACATCCATTTGATTTGCCTGAAGCTGAAGCTGAGCTTGTAGCTGGTTATAATGTTGAATATTCTTCTATGCCTTTTGCTCTGTTTTTTCTTGGTGAATATGCAAATATGATATTAATGTGTACATTAACATCAATATTGTTTTTAGGTGGGTGGTTACCAATTATAGATATACCTATGTTTGAAGTCCTTCCAGGACAATTCTGGTTGTTTCTTAAAGTTTCAATCTTGATATTTGTATTTGTTTGGGTTAGAGCTACCATTCCTAGATATAGGTATGATCAGTTAATGAGGTTAGGCTGGAAAGTTTTCCTACCTTTGTCATTAATTTGGTTAGTTTTAACTGCTAGCTATTTAGTTATTTTTGAAAAATTACCATATTAAAATGAAGTTATTTATAAAAAGCTTTTTATTGAAAGAAATTGTTTCAGGATTGATTAAAACCTATATTTTTCTATTTAAGAAAAAGGCTACAATTAATTATCCTTTTGAAAAAGGCCCAATAAGTCCAAGATTTAGAGGTGAGCATGCTCTTAGAAGATATCCTAATGGTGAAGAAAGATGCATTGCTTGTAAATTATGTGAGGCAATATGCCCAGCACAGGCTATCACGATAAAAGTTGAAAAACGAAGTGATGGAGCTAGAAAAACTAGCCAATATGACATTGACATGACCAAATGTATATTTTGTGGATTGTGTCAGGAAGCTTGTCCTGTTGACGCAATTGTTGAGGGACCTAATTTTGAATATGCCACTGAAACAAGAGAAGAACTTTTGTATAATAAAGAAAAGCTACTTGATAATGGTGATAGATGGGAAGAGGCTTTAAGTCAAAATATTGAAATTGATTCTACATATAGATAATGATAGTAAATTTAGCGTTTTATATTTTTTCATCTGTTTTAATTTTATCAGCATTAATTGTGATTTCATCTAGAAATCCAATTTATTCGGTATTGTTTTTAATATTAGCATTTTTTAATAGTGCGGCATTATTTCTCCTGTCCAATGCTGAGTTCTTAGCAATGTTATTGGTGATAGTCTATGTTGGTGCAGTAGCATTATTATTTTTGTTTGTAATAATGATGCTTAACATTGAGTTTAAATCTAAATCTATATTAAAAACTAAGTATCTTATAACAGGTTTGGTTGTTGCAATAATTCTATTTGTAGAAATTTTGTTAGTAGTTAACTCAATAGATATATCTATATCTGCTAATGAATTAGTAGATATATCTAAAACTCACATGATGACAAACGAAACTAATACGGCTCAAATTGGTAAAATATTATATACAGACTTTTTCTTGCATTTTCAATTAGCAGGATTGGTTCTTTTAGTAGGTATGATAGGATCTGTTGTTTTAGCTCATAGGCATAAAGAAGATTTAAAGAGACAAAATATTACTAAACAGGTTTCAAGAAAAAGAAAAGACAGTGTAAAAATTGTTAAGGTTTTATCTCATAAAGGTATTTAGTTATGGATTTACAGGAAACATTAATAATGAACATAATTCCAAATAGTCATTTTTTGTTGGTTAGTACTATTGTTTTTACAATAGGAGTATGTGGCATCTTTCTTAATAGAAAGAACATAATCACGTTATTAATGTCTATAGAAGTTATGCTAATTTCTGTTAATTTCAATTTTGTGATTTTTTCAAATATGCTGCATGAATTAAGCGGTCAAATCTTTGTAATGTTTGTTTTAACTGTTGCTGCAGCTGAGATTGCAATAGGTTTAGCTATATTAATAGTTTATTTTAGACAATCTGGTGAAATTGAGATTGATAAACTAAATGTTTTGAAAGGGTAAAATGAGCTCTATATTAATTATTACACTTCCACTATTAAGTTTTTGTGTTGCATCAATATTTGCAATTAAAGATAACAAAAAAATTCTTCATTATTTATGCTCTGCAATATTATTAGTTGCGGCAATTCTTGCCTTATATGATTTTTTTATTTTAGCTTCAGGAACGTTAGTTGCTAAAAACATTTTAGTTTTAAAATGGATAGCAATTAATGATCTTGAATTATTCTGGCACGTCAAACGAGATAGTTTAACTGTTATAATGAATTTAGTTGTGACTACAGTATCTGCAGTTGTGCATTTTTATTCAATTGGCTATATGTATGATGATAAAAAAGTGAATAGATTTATGGCTTATTTATCATTATTCACCTTTTTTATGCTTGTTCTAATTGCTTCTAATTCATTAGTGCAGTTATTTGTCGGATGGGAAGGTGTTGGATTATGTTCTTATTTATTAATTGGTTTCTGGTATAAAAAAGAGTCTGCTAATTTGGCAGCTATGAAAGCATTTATAGTAAATAGAGTTGGAGACTTTGCTTTCTTAATTGGAATAATAGCTATATATAAATTATTTGGCACAACATCTTTTGATATAATATTTGCTAATGCTTCATCAAAAGTTAGTGACACCTTAACAATATTTAACTTCAGTTTTAGTTATATTGATTTTATCTGTATCATGCTCTTTATAGGCTGTATGGGTAAATCTGCTCAATTAGGACTTCACACATGGCTTCCTGACGCAATGGAAGGGCCTACTCCAGTATCAGCATTAATACATGCCGCGACAATGGTAACAGCTGGTGTTTTTTTAGTGGTTAGATGCTCAGCATTATATGAATTATCGCCGCTAAGTCTTGATATAATGACTTTTGTTGGCATGATCACTTGTTTATTTGCTGCTACTGTTGCTGTAGTTCAGGATGATATTAAAAAAGTTATTGCATATTCTACTTGTTCACAACTTGGATATATGTTTTTAGCATGTGGTGTTTCAGCATATAATGCTGGTATTTTCCATTTATTTACCCATGCTTTTTTTAAGGCCTTATTGTTTCTTGTAGCTGGTAATATTATAGTGGCATTACATCATGAGCAAAATATTAAGAAAATGGGTGCTTTATGGCGCAAGTTACCAATAACATATCTTATGTTTCTAATTGGAACTATTGCGATATCAGGATTTCCTCCATTTGCAGGTTTTTATTCAAAAGATTTAGTATTAGAATCAGCATTTATTTCAGAGGGAAGATTTTCAAATCTTGCATATATGATTGGTTCTTTTGTAGCAATGCTAACTGCCTTTTATAGTTTTAGGTTGTTTTTTATTGTATTTCACGGTCCAAATAACCAAGAGCATCCAAATGAAAAATTAGTTAAGATTGATAATGTTGTTTTTCTGCCGCTAGTAATTCTAGTAGTTGGAAGTGTTATTAGTGGATATTTTGTTTATCACAATTTTGATATTGCGTATAGTCTAAATATTTTTGCGGGTGAGATAGTAATAAATAATAATGAGAAATATTTTGAAGATTTACATCATGTTCCATTATTCTTTAAATATTTACCATTGATATTATCAGCTATTGGAACAATTATTGCTTTTATAATATATTTTCTTGGAAGAACTAATATTGCTAAATCTTTTGTATCGAATTCACCAGTTCTATATAAGTTCTTAAAAAACAAATGGTATTTTGATGATATTTATAACAATCTTATAGTATTTCCATATAGAAAATTATCTAGGATATTATGGAAAGAAATAGATATAAATTTTATTGATAATATGGGGCCAAATGGTTTTGCAAGGTTATCAAAAAATATCTCAAATATTATAGTCAGAATTCAAAATGGTTATATTTATCGTTATGCATTTGTCATGGTGACAGGCATTGTTTTAATAACTGCATATATTTATATTTAGAACTTTATGTTTAATTCATTTCCAATTTTGTCATCATTAATTTTGGTACCATTATTTGGGGCTTTTCTGATTTTTGCTTTTATTAAAAAAGATCACAAAGCTGCTGATCAAAATCTATTCATAATGGGTTTATGGATTAGTGGTATTACAGCTTTATTAAGCATTTTAATGTTACTTAATTATAATTTTGATGTTTCAGATATACAGTTTGTTGAAAAATATAGCTGGATAACTCAATATGACATCTCTTATAAAGTTGGTATAGATGGCTTATCTATTTTCTTTGTTTTACTTACTACTATTTTAACGCCCTTATGTATAGTAATCTCAAAATATTCAATCTCAGAAAGATTAAAAGAATATATTATTTTGTTTTTGATACTGGAAAGTTTTATTATTGGCGCTTTTGTTGCACAGGATTTAATACTGTTTTACTTGTTCTTTGAGCTTACACTAATTCCAATGTTTCTGATAATTGGAATTTGGGGTGGTGAAAATAGGATTTATGCAACTTTTAAGTTCTTTTTATATACTCTTGCTGGTTCAATTTTCTTTTTAATTGCAATTTGTGAATATCATAGCCAATTCCATAAAATAGA
>JAYOLW010000001.1:47933-75634 GCA_038120515.1 Rickettsiales bacterium
TTTATCATTAATATTGCAAATACGGCTGACATAGCAAATTTATTAATTGTTTTACCCAAAGCAATTGATTTTTCGACCGAAAAATATTTATGGATTGCTTTATTTTTTGCATTTGCAATAAAAATACCAATGTGGCCTGTCCATACATGGCTTCCTGATGCGCACGTACAGGCGCCAACAGCTGGATCTGTAATGCTTGCCGGTGTATTAATTAAATTAGGCGCATACGCAATGATAAGATTTATGTTACCATTGCTTCCTGAAGCATCATTATATTTTCAAGATTTTGTTATAATTCTTGGTATTATTGCAATTATTTATACATCAATTGTAGCTTTAGTCCAAGATGATATGAAAAAATTAATAGCATATTCATCAGTGGCACATATGGGATATGTTGTGATAGGTATATTTTCTTTCAATGATTATGGAATAAATGGTGCAATTTTTCAGATGATAAGTCATGGCCTTATCTCTGCAGCTTTGTTTATACATGTCGGTATTATTTATGATTTACTAAAAACCAAAAAAATCAAAGATATTAATGGACTTGCATCAATGATGCCTAAATTTTCAATTTTGTTTATAATTTTTGTATTAGGTTCTGTGGCATTACCTGGCACCAGTGGTTTTGTTGGCGAATTTTTAGTGCTACTTGCTATGTATCAGGTAAATGAATTGGCAGCTATATTTGCAGCATTAGGTGTAGTATTAGGAGCTGCATATATGTTGTGGCTTGTTAAAAGAACCATTATGGGAAATATTATAAACCCTAATATTAAAACTATTTCAGATATAAATCTCTCTCAATTTGTTGTCTTGGTGATTCTAGCTTTTTTTACAATTTTAATAGGTATATATCCATCTATTATTTTAGATGTAGTTAAATTAACCAGTGTTGAATTACCAAAGATTTATCAAATTTATAACATGTAATTATGCTATCAAATCTAGAAAACATTTTATTATTACCATTTGAGCATTTTTTATCAGCCGAATTGTTTATATCTCTTTCAGCGTTACTGCTTCTTGTTGTAGCTGTTTTTAAAGGTGATAAAAGTAGTAATACAATAAGTTTGTTTGGAGTAATTGTCTTGATGATTGCTGCGTTTTTATTGCAAGAAACCAGTGGTCAAGGACCTAATTTATTTGGCTATCTATTACCACTTAAACAAATTATCTGTGTATTATCAGCATTATGTCTTCTATTATTTATTGGTCATTCTAAATATAATATTAGAAATAGTAGAGCAGAATTTCCTGTGTTGATTTTATTCTCTGTGGTAGGTGCTCTAATACTTATTTCTGCTAATGATTTTTTAATGTTTTATCTTGGGCTAGAACTAATGAGTTTTGCCTTATATATTCTTACCGCAATTAATAGAGAAAATATTAAATCACAAGAAGCCGCATTAAAATATTTTATTTTAGGTTGCCTATCATCTGGATTTCTTCTTTTCGGCATAAGTATTTTATATGGTGTATCAGGGTCTATCTATTTTGATGAAATTGCTTCTAACCTTGGGCTGCTAGTTTCTCAATCTGGAGTAAATAATGTTATGTTTGTGCTGCCTACAGTTTTTATAGTTATAGGTTTATTATTTAAAGTTACTGCTGTGCCATTTCATATGTGGGCTCCTGATGTTTATCAAGGTTCGCCAACACCTGTCACTGTTTTTATAGCTTCTGTTCCAAAAGTTGCTGTATTTATAATATTTGCGAGAATCTTATCAGAGCCGTTTGAAATTTTTTTCATACATTATGATAAAATAATATATATTGTGGCTATATTGTCGATGCTTGTTGGTGCATTAGGAGCAATTAATCAAATCAATTTTAAGAGATTACTTGCTTATAGTGGAATGAATCATGTTGGTTTTATGCTAATTGCGTTAATTAATATTGATGCAGATTCGCAAAGATCTCTGATCTTATATCTAGTGATATATAGCGCAATAATAATTGGCGCATTTGCATTTCTAATGGCCATAAAGCAAAGTCATTTTTCTAATGAGGTAGCTGATAAAAAACCTTTAGAAGAACTTTCAGCATTAGCAGGGTTATCAAGTACTTCTCCTTATCTTGCTTTTGGAATTACTGTGTTGATGTTGTCGATGGCTGGTTTGCCTCCATTTGCTGGTTTTTTTGCAAAATTCTTTATGTTTATGATTGCATTAAAAAATGAATTTTATCTGCTTGCATTTTTTGGGGCAGTTTCGACAGTAATAGCAGCATATTATTATCTTAGAGTAATTAAAATTATATATTTTGATAAACCAGTACAAGAATATACAAAAAAAACTACAATAGCGACAATTATAGTTTTGTTAATTACGGTATTGTTTAATTTATTTTTATTTTTAAATCCGATAATTTTAGTTAGCTTAATTGAATCATCTACAAGTTTTATTTTTTAATTTATGATTAAATCATTGTTTTCTTTTGATGAGATTCCTAATTTATTAATTTTTGATAAAATAGATTCAACATCAAAAGAAATTCATAGAATGATTGATAATGGTTTTGGTTTTGAGGGTGATATTGTAATTGCTGATATGCAAACTGATGGTCATGGAAGAAGTGGCAGAAGTTGGGATTCTCAAAAGGGAAATTTATTTGCATCATTTTTACTTCAACCAAATGTTCCATTAAAAGAAATAATATTTGTTGGCTTTCTGCTTGCGAAAAATATTATAGAGGTGATTAATAATCTTATTATCGGACAAGAGAAAGTAACATATAAATGGCCAAATGATATATTGTTGAATGATAAAAAATTAGCTGGGATTTTGATTCAGACACTTCTAAGTTCAAATGGCAAAATTTGTGAATCAATTGTTTGTGGTTTAGGTATAAATTTAAGGCATCATCCAAGCTTTATTGAAAGCACAGATTTGTTTCATGAGCTTCAGATGATTGTTGATAAGAATGAGTTGTTATTTACAATTCTTAAAAAATTTGAAGCGGAATATTTAACTACCATGGATAGTCAGGATATTTCTAGAATTATAAATTTTTTGAAACAAAATTCAAATCTTATGGGAAAACAAATTTCTGTTCATAGTGGTGATGACATCAAAGTTGGAATCTGTGAAGATATTGATTTTGACGGTAATCTTATTCTTACGAATGGTAAAAAAAAGGAAGTTATTTACTCAGCTGATATAATTAATATTTTATAATGATTTTAGTTGTTGATTGTGGAAACACATACTCAAAGTTAGCTTATTTTAAATCAAAGTCTGAATATACAGTTTATGATATATCATCAGCTGAAATAAATAGTGAGAATTCATTTGATCAAATAATTCAAAATATAAAATTTCTTGGCGAGATAAAAATTGTTATCATAAGTTCGGTAATCCCAAGTAAAAATAAGCTATTAAATGTAATATTTAGGAAAATTACACAGAATGTATATTTTGTCAGCGATTTACGTGATTCTTTAGGTATTTCTTATAAAATTGATGATATAAAGCAGCTTGGTGATGATAGAATTGCTAATAGTTTTTATGCAATAAAAAATTATAACAGTCATGTTGTGGTGGTAGATTTTGGTACAGCAACAACATATGATTTTATAAATGGTAAAAAGCAATATCTTGGTGGTATGATTATGCCTGGTATAAGGCTAAGTATTGAATCCTTAGCTGAAAAAACAGAAAATTTATCTAACATAAAGTTTTACAATATAGATAATTTAATAGGAATGAATACAAATGATGCAATTTGTGCAGGAATTTTATATAGTAATTTAGGAGCTATTGAATATATCTATAATAAAAGTTGTGAACTTTTTGGGCAAAAGGTCGTGATGATTGCAACTGGAGGTTTTGGTGAAGTTGTTATGCAAAAAAAAACCATTATAAATCATTATGACCCAGATTTAACTCTTAAAGGCCTGTTCTTAATGGCCGTAGAAAAATTAAAATGACATACAACAAAAAAGTACATAAAAATAAATTGCTTTTTCTACCTCTTGGTGGATCTGGTGAAATAGGGATGAATTTAAATCTTTATCATTATAATGGTAAATGGTTAATTATTGATATGGGAATAGGTTTCGCATCAGGAACTATACCTGGTGTTGACATAATTGTTCCAGAAACTGAGTTTCTTGAGTCAATCAAAGATGATATTTTAGCTATAGTGATTACACATGCTCATGAAGATCATCTAGGCGCTATACCATATCTTTGGGAGTTTTTTCCAGTTGATATATACACAACCTTATTTAACGTAGAATTTATAAAAGCAAAATTATCAAGATCTAGTTTTAAGAATAATGTAAAATACAAAATTAAGAAGTCCGGTGAGGCTTTCCAAATAGGTGATTTTAAGCTTAATTTTATTCAATTATGTCACTCAGTTCCAGATATGAACGCTGTATTAATTGAAGTAGGTGGTAAGAAAATTTTTCACACAGGCGACTGGAAGTTTGATGATAATCCAGTGCTTGGCAAGAGCAATGATTTGGATCAGTTAAAAGCTATTGGTGATCTTGGAATTGATGCCATGGTGTGTGATTCTACAAATGTTTTGAGTGAAGGCAAATCAGGCTCAGAAGGAGAGCTGCAAAAAAGCCTTATTGATTTAATAGCAAAACAAAAATCTCTTACTGTTATAGGTTGTTTTGCTTCAAATGTGGCAAGAATAATATCAATTGCTAAGGCTGCTAAATTAGCAAATAAAAAATTAATGATCTGTGGAGCCTCGTTGGATCGAATTATAACGGTTGCTAAAAAGGCCGATATTCTAGATGATTCTATAGAAATTATACCTCATGAAAAGTTTACAAAATATAAAAGGTCTGAATTGGTTGTTCTTGCAACTGGTTCTCAAGGTGAGCCAAAAGCGGCTCTTAAAAGAATGGCGCATAATTCATATCCAAATGTTAAATTAATTAAAGGGGATACTGTTATTTTCTCTTCAAAAATCATTCCTGGTAATGATAAGCAAATTATTGAGTTATTTAATATTTTTGCTAAACGTGATATTAATGTAATCACCGAACGCGATCATTTCGTTCATGTTTCTGGCCATCCAAATCGTGATGAATTATCATTAATGTATGATTTGATTAAACCTAATATTGCAATTCCCGTTCATGGTGAAAGATATCATTTACGAGAACATTGTAAATTTGCAGAGAATTTGGGCGTTAAAACTGTTATCAATATTTCAAATGGTAATTGTTTTGAAGTGTCTGAAAAAGGCGAATCTGTTTTTAAAGTTAACTCTGGTTATGTAGCGGTCGATGGAAATAGTTTGTTAGCTGTTGATAGCAATATTATCAGAACTAGAAGGAAATTATGTGATTCTGGTGTTATAATAATTAATGTTGAAATTAATGCCAGAAAAGAGGTTAGGAAAGTACTTCATATTTCTGCTCCTGGTTTGTTTTGCAGTCAGAAAGATAAGGATATACTTGATTATATGGCGGATCATGTTTTTAAAACTTGCAAGAAGTCAAATGCAAAAATAAAAGATAATAAATCGAAAGAAGAAGCCTTGATAAATTCTATAAGGTCAAATATTCGTTCTTTAATTTCGAAATCTATTAATAAAAATCCTGTGATTGAAATTTTATTATCTAGAAATTAATTAGTGACTTGGTTCAATAATTTAAATATCATTGAATCATTAATTGAAAGGTTTCCTGTGAAATATATTTTTTTAGCATTATTATTAATTTCATGTAGCAAAATTCAAAAGATAAATTCTGATGATTATAAGCTAAAACAGTATGCTGATGATTTTGCTTATATAATTTATGATGTTAAAAATGATAAAATTGTTGCAAGTGAAAATAGCCATAAAAACTTAGTACCTGCTTCACTCTTTAAACTTTTCACTAATTTTGCAGCTCTTGAAATTTTAGGATATGATAAAAAATTTACTACAAAACTATATATCGTCGGTAAGTATAACAACGATGTTCTGGAAGGTGATGTTTTAATTAAAGGTGATGGTGATCCAACTTTCTTTATAGAAAATTTATATAATTTTGCATTTGCCTTAAAGCAAAAAGGTATAACAAAGGTAAATGGTGACTTATTATATTATGATCATGACTTTTTAAACCTTGCTGAAATTAACGAAAAACAAACAGTAAATGCATTATATAATCCAAGTCTATCAGGTCTAAATTTGAATTTTAATAGTGTTAGAGTTAATAAAACCGATGATGAAATAAAATTATTTCCTAATAATGAAGCAGTTACGATACAAAGTTCAAAGAGAAAATATCATTCTCCGTATTACAAATCAAACACTTGGTTTATTAGTAATATTGATCAAGATATATCTTTACCAGTAAAGCAAAGTTCATATTTCTTTGCATCGACTTTAAAAACTGTATTTGAAAATGTAGGGATTAAGGTCGAGAAAGTAAAAAGAAGCTCTGTATTGCCATTAAAAGCTGAATTGATTGCTGAATATAATTCAAAAACAGTAAAAGAAATAGTAAAAGACGGTTTGGTTTACAGTAATAATTTATATAGTGAGGCATTATTGGTTCATGTCGCTAAAGCTATTGAATGTAATTATAATGAACTTGAAACCGCGGCAATCTGTCTAAAAGAATGGTATCAAAAAAATTATCCAGAAATAAATTTAAAAGATGCAAGATTTTTTAATGGTTCTGGTCTTGATGAAAATATCAAGATATCGCCTGATTCAGTTTTGGAATTGTTAAAAATTGCAAGTGAAAAAAAATATGGACAAGATTTCTTTGTAACAATGTTACCATTGTCTGATTATTCTGGTACTATGAAAGATAGGTTTAATGGTAATTCAATAAAAGTTTTTGCTAAAACAGGGGGGATGGATTTTATTTCTTCGATTGCTGGATATTATTATGATATAAATAATAGCATTATATTTGTTTTTATTTCTAATAATAAAATCCTAAGGGATGGAATCTCTAAGAGAACTGTTTCTTCAGGGATGGCATCAAAATGGAGAACTGAAATAAATCAGAAGCATGAGCAAGTTTTGCAATTATATTTAAAATAATTTCGTCAAAATGGCAAAAAAGCTCTTGCCAAACTAAATATATTCCCTATCCTGCTTCGCTTTATTATAAAGTACTATGAGGCTATACGAAACAACTTTTATCGCAAATCAAGAGCTTACTAAAAAACAAATTGATATGTTGGCTGATTCTTTTGAAGAAATTCTTCAATCTAAGAATAGTAAAGTGGTAAGAAAAGAATATTGGGGTGTAAGAACATTTGCTTATCCAATTAAAAAACACAAAAGAGGTCATTATATGATGTTTGCTATTGAAGCAAATATTGAGGCTCTTAAAGAGTTTGAGTATAAACTTTCTCAATTGGAAGAAGTTTTGAAATACCTAACGATTAAAGTTAACTCATTTGGAGCTGAGCTTTCATATTTGGGTAAACAGGAAAAAGAAGGCAGTGTCTAGTTTTAAGAGGTTTTAAGTGTCTAAAGAAAATACACAGAATTTTGAAGAAAGAAATGATGACGGTTTGAAGATGATTCAAAACGCTGCTTCAGTTCTTTACATGAGAAGAAATAACATGACTACAAAAAAAAGGATTTGTCCTTTGAATAGTGTAGGTGAAGAACTTCTTGATTATAAAAATTTAAAGTTACTTGAGCAATTTGTTTCTGAGCGTGGTAAAATTTTACCAAGTAGAATTACTGGGGTTTCAGCTAAGAAACAAAGGCTGCTTCGGTCTGCAATTGCAAATGCTAGGGCTCTGGCATTGCTTCCTTATGAAAGTATGTAATATATATAAAATGAAAGTTATATTAATTGAACAAGTTGATAAATTAGGTACTGTTGGTGACACAGTTAATGTTAAAAGTGGTTATGCAAGAAATTATCTATTACCTAATTCTTTAGCTCTAAGAGCTACTAAGCAAAATACTGAATATTTTGAAACTCAAAAAGCTGAATTAGTTAAGAAGAATGAGACTAAAAAAGCTGAAGCAAAAAAGATATTTGATCAAATAAATGGCTTTCCTGTTAACGTTATTAGAATGTCTAGTGATGAAGGTAAGCTTTATGGTTCTGTGACAACTAAGGACGTTGCAGAGGCTTTAACAGCTAAATATGCTAACGAATTTAAAAAAAGCTCTATCATAATGGGTAATGCTGTAAGAGAGATTGGTATTTATGATGTTAAAGTAAGAGTTCATCCTGAATATAATGCTGTTATATCTTTATGTATCGGACAAAGTGATGCTGCTATTAAAAAAATGCTTTCTGATCAAAAGTCTGTATCACTAGAAAAGTCTAAAACTTCTGATGCTTCATTGGAACAAGAATCTGCTATTGAATCAGGTGACACTTCTGAGGCTCAAAGCGCTGAATAAAAAAATTATAAATTTAGGTCGTAGTTTCTAGCTGTTTCTTTCATATGATTTGGCAGGCTAGCTTTTACTGATATTAACTTTCCTTTAAAGTTAAATTCTAGTTTGTGGCAATGTAGATGAAGTTTATTTGAAGCTTTGTTTAAGAAGGCTCTTTTACCTCCGTATTTACCATCGCCAATTATTGGGTTACCTATATAATTAAAATGAGCCCTTATTTGATGTTTTCTGCCTGTTATTGGAGTTATATTTACAACGGCTAAATGTTTATAAAGTAAATCTGTTGTTTTATATTTTGTTAATGCTTGTTTATAATTTTTAAAATCTCGTTTTTGTGATGATGATATACAAATCATTTCTTTACCAAGTTTTGAGGTTTTGATTAATGCTGCATCAATTATTCCGTTTTCGGGATAGGGGTTACCTAATACAATTGCCAGATAGTTTTTAATTATTTTGTGATCTTCAAATAATTTGCATAATTTTTGTGCCGCATTTTTATATTTTGCCAAGATAAGAGCACCTGATGTATGCATATCCAATCTATGGACAAGTTTATAATCAAAATCGGCTCCATTTTTTTTAAGAAAAATTTCGTCTATTGATTGAGACACTTTATTTCCTCCTTGGCAGGCCAGTCCATAAGGTTTGTTAATAACTATAAAGTCTTTATGATCCATTATTAACTCGATATTTTTAATTGAATATTCAGTTTTGGACATACATTTTGTAAATAATATAAAAGCTAATAAAGCTGATTAGAATAGATGATGAGAAATAGTAAAGTGACTGTAATAGGCCTTTTTCAAAATATATCTCAAATGACTCGAATACAAATGTTGAAAAGGTTGTATAAGAGGCAATTATCCCGGTAAAAAAAAACAATTTAATATTATCATTCTCAATATTAAATTTACTATGAATTGATAAAATAACTGCAAACAAGATACTTCCAATTAAATTGACAATAATTACAGAGTCATAAAAGCTTATTAGAGAAGTTTTTGTGGATAAATATTTGATAAAATTAATTGTTGCATATCGTAATGTTGCGCCAATTCCACCGCCAATAAAAACAATTAATATATTCATGCTAAATTAAGTTCTTTATCTCAGTTTTTGTTAAACTTGAAGGTATGATTACTATTGGAACTGATGAATCTAGTATTTTTTCAGTTAAATGTGGAATAAATTTGCCTTTTGATGATGAGTCAGGAGATGAAGACAAAACAAGCATTTTGATGGTTTTGTCATTTTTAATTGTGGTTTCAATTTGATCCGAAACAAGTCCTTCTTTGATATTAATTACAGAGTTAATTGAATATTTCTCAAAAATGTCATCTGCAAGTTTTGCCAGCCATTCTTCAGCGAAGTTTCGTCTGTCTGAAGATAGTTTTTTACCAACAGAAAACAAGCCTTGATAATTGTCAAGGCTGTTATCAAGTATTGTTAATAATTCGATGATGTTGTCATATTTTTGTGCTAAAAGACATGCATATGTAATAGCATTATCAGATGCTTCTGGATTATTAGTACATAATAGAATTTTAGCTTTTTGATTCATACTTTTAATCGTTTAAACTTGCGGCTATTGCAGCTATATTTACAATTTCTTTTGTATTCGATCCTAAAGGAATGATTTGGACGGTTTTTGATAATCCATCTAAAACTGGTCCAATTACAGTTCCCTCTCCTAATGATGCGTATAATTTTGATGAAATTATTGCTGAATGTAAGCCGGGCATTATTAATATATTTGCTGGTTGTGTAAGATTAGCAAAGGGATATAGTTTTAATAAATCTGAATTTAATGCTACATCAGGAGACATTTCGCCATCATACTCAAAATCTACATTCGCAGAATCGAGTATCTCCTTAGCTTTTTTAATTCTTTGTGATTCAGATCTAATTTGGTTACCAAAATTTGAGAAGGAAACAAAAGCAACTCTTGGAGTATGACCAAGCTTTTTTACAACTTCTGATAATTGTATAGCTACTTCTGCCATTTCTTCTGATGATGAAAGTTCTGTAATTGCAGTATCAGCAATAAAGACAGATCTGTCTTTGTTGCAAATCATTGAATATCCATATAATCTTTTGTCGTCAGCAACTGAAATTACTTTCTCAACATCATCTAAAATATTTTTATAGTTTCTTGTAGCGCCAGTAATCGCAATTTTGGCAAGACCGATTTCTACTGCGCATGATGCGAAAATATTTCTATCATCTCGAACCATTCTTTCACAATCTCTGTATAGATAACCTTGTCTTTGTAGTTTTTTATATAAATGTTCAGCAAATTTTTTATTATATTCAGAATCTGAAATGTTGATTATTTCTAACGAGTTTCTGTTAATGCCAAGCTCTTTAAGATTATGTTCTAATTCTTCTGATCTGTCACTTCTTGTAAGAATTATAGAGGTTCCATAGCATGAATCTTGCCATTCTTTAGCTGCGCCAAGAACCTGAAGATTTTCACCTTCTGCAAATATAACTTTAGTTGGTTTGTTTCTTATTTTTCCATAAATAAGGTTTAAATTATTAGCGGCTGGATTTAGATGGCTTGCTAATTTATTTCTATATTCATCGATGCTTTTTATTTCTTTTCTTGCAACACCAGTCCTGATTGCAGCTTCTGCTACTTTAACAGGAATGGTATGAATAAGTCTTGGGTCAAAAGGAACTGGTATTATGTAATCAGGTCCATATTTCATTTTTCTGCCTGAATATGCATTGGAAACTTCTTCAGGGACAGGTTCGCGAGCGAGCTCAGCTAATGCTTTAGCTGCTGCGATTTTCATTTCTTCGTTAATGGATTTAGCTTGAACATCCAATGCTCCACGAAAAATATATGGGAATCCCATAACATTGTTAATCTGATTTTGGTAATCTGATCTACCTGTTGCAATAATTGCATCAGGGCATACTTCTCTTGCGTCTTCTGGTAATATTTCTGGGTCAGGATTAGCCATAGCAAATATGATTGGTTGTTTTGCCATTGATTTGACCATATCTTTTGTAACAGCTCCTTTTACTGAAAGGCCTAAAAAAACATCTGCCCCATTTAATGCGTCTGCAAGTGTCCTTTTATCGGTGTCGTTTGCATGTTTTTCTTTCCATTTATTCATGCCTTCAGAACGACCTTTGTAAATTACTCCCCTTGTGTCACACAGGTAGCAGTTTTGATCTGGTACTCCCATTGATTTTATAAGCTCAAGGCAAGCTATTCCTGCGGATCCAGCGCCATTAACTACAATTTTCAAATCTTCAACTTTTCGATTTGTTAAATGTGCTGCATTGATTATTCCTGCAAGAGTTATAACTGCAGTTCCATGTTGATCATCGTGAAATACGGGGATATCTAAAAGTTCTTTTAATCTATCTTCAATGATAAAGCATTCTGGTGCCTTGATATCTTCAAGATTTATACCTCCCCATGAAGGAGCTAAATATTTTACAGAGTTAATAAATTCTTCTGAATCCTCAGTATCAACCTCAATATCAACTGAATCAATATCTGCAAACCTTTTAAATAAAACGGATTTTCCTTCCATAACCGGCTTTGAAGCTAGTGCACCAAGGTTGCCTAGGCCTAGCACCGCAGTACCATTGCTGATAACTGCAACTATGTTTCCTTTTGAGGTGTATCTATAAGCATCTTGAGGGTTATCTTTAATATGCAAACAAGGTATTGCAACACCTGGTGAATATGCCAAAGATAAATCTCTTTGTGTTAGTAAAGGTTTTGATGGCGCAATGGCGATTTTTCCAGGCCTACCTTTTTCATGAAAGTCAAGGGCGTCCTTGTCTGTTAATTTTTGGACATGTATTTTTGTGTTGTTGTCAGACATAGTAACATAGCTAAATTTGATTTTAAAAGCTTATAGTTTTATTGCTTAAACTAATCAACTAAAATTATGTAAATTTAACTAAGTTAAAACGGAAAAATCTTAAGATATAAAAGAATTTACAGGTTTTCTTGGTCCGCAAGGGCCATCATCTAATGAAACGCAAGGGCTTTTTAAATCTTCATCTTGGGAAGAACATGAAATTAAAAATGAAAATAAAAAAATGGCGGTTAAAAGTTTTTTCATAATTATGATAATTTTTTTTAAATTTATATTTGTAATTATAATTAAGTAAATAAAATTTTGTAGGTTTCTTACATAATATGATAATTTATTTGTTAATAAGGACTTGCATTTTCTGATATTTATAGTTAAAAACATTTTTCCTTAAAAATTTATTGGTATGAAAACATTTAATTTATCTAATAATGACATCAAAAAAGATTGGATTCTTATTGATGCAAAAGATCTGATTGTTGGAAGGTTAGCTTCAAGGGTTGCTTTGATGTTGATTGGAAAGCATAAACCAACCTATACACCGTTCCTTGATTCTGGTGATAATATAATTGTTATAAACGCTGATAAGTTGGTTCTTACTGGTAGAAAGGCAGCTAATGAAAAATTTTATTGGCACACAGGTTTTATTGGTGGAATAAAGGAAATTACTTTAAAAAAATTGATGGAAACAAAACCTGATCAATTGCTTAGAAATGCTGTTAAGAGAATGTTAGGTAATAAACCTATGGGTAGAAAAAGATTAAGTAATTTATATATTTATTCTGGTGAAGATCATCCTCACTCAGGCCAAAAACCTGTTAAGTTGGATTTTGCGTCACTAAATAGAAAAAATCATAAATAGTTTATTATTATGGAATTAAATCTTGAATTAGAAAAAACATTAACAAGCTCAGTTGAAACTGTTTCAGTATTAAAAACCCTTAATGTTGACAAATTAGGAAGATCTTATGGTACTGGAAAAAGAAAAACAGCTGTTGCCAGGGTTTGGATAAAAAAAGGTAAAGGTAAAGTTACTGTAAATAACAAGGATATTGATAAATATTTTTCTCTTAATAAATATCAAGTTGAAGTTAATCGTCCATTTTCTGCTACTGATACTGACAATAAATTTGATGTTTTCTGTACTGTTACTGGTGGTGGTGTTTCTGCGCAAGCTGAAGCTATTGCTCATGGAGTTAGTAAAGCACTATCTGTACATAATCCAGAAGCTTATCATAGTGTGTTGAGAGCCAATGGCCTTCTTACTAGAGACGACAGAGTTGTAGAAAGAAAAAAATATGGTAGAAAAAAAGCAAGAAAACGCTTTCAATTCTCGAAAAGATAGTATATACTATCGTCACCTTCTAAAAGTTCTTTCCCTATGGCGGCTATATTTTATAGTCGCCTTTTTTTTTGCTTATTATCAAATAAGAAAATTTTTAATATCAGTTCTATAGGTTATCTTTCGCTGGTGATTTGTTAAAAATAAATTGTCGTAATGTGTTTGGTAATAAATTGAAAAATATTGTTAAATAATATGTTTTTTTAGGAAAAATAATTTGTGTTTTATTTTTTGAAATTTCTTTGATTATTTTTTTTGTTGCTTTTTCTGCTGATATTAAAAATGGCATTTTAAACTTATTTTTATCAGTCATTGGTGTTTTTATAAAGCCAGGGTAAATAATTGATAATTTTATATTATATTTTTTAAGATTTTCTCTTAACGCTAATCCTAAAAAACTAATGCATTGTTTTGATGAAGAGTATGCTGGTGCTGATGGGATCGGAGTAAAGGCTGACATTGAACTCATAATTACAATTTGACCATTTTGTCTGGTTTTCATTGTTTCAATAGCTGGGTAAATACTATTAATTACTCCATAAATATTAATGTCATAAATTTCTTTTAACTGATCTATTCCCTCACCTTTGGTTCCGGTGCCAGCAGAAATACCAGCGTTAGCAATTAACAGATCTATAGGATTTTGTTTGTCAAAATTTATTATTGTGATTTTTAATGATGCTGTATCTTTTACATTAACAATTGCTGAAGATACATTACATTTGTTATCGCATAAATTTATGGTTTCGTTTAATCTAGTTTGATCCCTTCCGATTAGAAGAATATTACTAGACTGTTTTGAATACTCGATTGCTAGTGATCTACCAATTCCTGATGATGCACCAGTAATAATTATATTTTTTGGATGTTTCATATGGAGTTTAAAAAAATTTATTTTATATATTATTGGTTTTAAAGTTTAAGAGAGAATTTTTTATTTTAATAATGAATAAGGCAAAATTAATAATAATCTCGTCGCCATCAGGTGCAGGTAAAACTTCAATTTCAAGAGCGTTGGTAAAAAATTCTGAAAAATATCGATTGTCTATTTCTGCAACAACAAGGCCAAAAAGACCTAATGAAACCGAAGCAGTTGATTATTTTTTTAAAAGTGAAGATGAGTTCCATTATATGATTAGAGCAAATGAATTTTTGGAGTATGCAACTGTGTTTGGAAATTCATATGGCACTCCAAAAGATTATATTTCTCAACAATTAGTAAAAAACATAAATGTTGTTTTAGATATTGATTGGCAAGGTGCTAATTTAATAAGAGCTAAAAAAGAATATCAGTCCTTTTCGATATATATATTGCCTCCTTCAATTTCTGCTTTGAGGCAGAGGCTTGAAAATAGAGCTATGGATTCATCAGATGTTATTGATGCAAGAATGGAAAAGGCTAAATCTGAAATACGTCATTATCATGAATATGATCATGTTGTAATAAATGATGATTTTGAAAAGACTTTAAATGGAATTATTGATGTAATTGAAGGTAGAGATAAAATTATATCTCCTAATCACTTTGACGGTTTTGTGTCAGATATGCTTAAATAAAGTTTTTGCTAAGAGCTATATCAAATATGCGGCTAATTAATTGCTTGGCATTTCAGTCTTTCTCTATATAATTGCTGCGCCCTAGACTAGTTTTTGGGAAATCAATTAATTGAAAAAATGTTTAAAGAATTAAGAAATATAGCAATTATTGCGCACGTAGATCATGGTAAAACAACTTTGATTGATTCTATTTTCAAACAAAATGGTACATTTAGAGAAAATCAAGAATTTTCTGAAAGAGTAATGGATAGTAATGAGCTTGAAAAAGAGCGAGGCATTACAATTCTTGCTAAATGTACAGCAATTATTCGTGGTGATGTAAAGATCAACATTGTTGATACTCCAGGTCATGCTGATTTTGGTGGTGAAGTTGAAAGAATTTTATCAATGGTTGATGGAGTGTTACTTTTGGTTGATAGTAGTGAAGGACCAATGCCTCAAACTAAGTTTGTATTAGGAAAAGCATTGAAGTTAGGGCTTAAGCCTATGGTTATTATCAATAAAGCTGACAAACCAGATGCTAGATGTGATGAAGTATTGGATGAGATATTTGATCTATTTGTTGCTCTTGATGCTGATAGTGATCAATTAGAATTCCCGTATTTATATGCTTCTGGAAAAAATGGCTGGTGTGTTGAAGATTTGGATCAAGAGAAACTTAGTTTAGATCCATTACTTGAAAAAATAGTTGAACATTTTCCACAACCTAATGTTAATCGTGATGGTCCTTTTAAAATGCTAACAACATTATTGGATTCTGATCCTTATTTAGGTAGAATGCTTACCGGTAGAATTGAATCAGGTTTCGCAAAAATTAATCAAAATGTAAAATCTTTAAATTTGTCTGGATCTGAGATGGAAAGGGCAAGGCTTACTAAATTATTGTCTTTTTCTGGTATCACTAGAGTTCCGGTGGAAGAGGCTATGGCAGGTGATATCATATCAATTGCTGGAATGGCAAAAACAAATGTTGCTGATACAATTTGCGATATATCTGTATCTGAGCCAATCAAGGCTCTTGAAATCGATCCTCCAACAATGTCTATTAATATTGCGGTTAATGACTCTCCTCTTGCTGGTATGGAAGGATCTAAAGTAACTTCAACAATGATTCGTGAAAGATTAATGCAAGAAGCTGAAGTTAATGTTGCAATAAGAATTGAAGAGTCAAGTGATAAAGATGCCTTCTTAGTATCAGGGCGAGGAGAATTACAATTAGGTGTCCTGATAGAATCGATGCGTCGTGAGGGTTTTGAGCTTTCAGTTTCAAGGCCAAGAGTCATTTTGCAAAAGGATGAATCTGGTAAAGTGACAGAACCAGTTGAAGAAGCGATTATTGATGTTGATGATGAACATAGTGGTGCAATTGTTGATTTGCTTAACATGCGTAAAGGTCAAATGATTGATATGAAGCCAATGGGTACAGGAAGGACTCGAATTATTTATCACATTGCTTCAAGAGGTCTGATAGGATTCCAAGGTGAGTTTTTAGGTCTTACAAGAGGAACTGGTATTTTTAATAGAGTTTTTCATGAATATCAGGATTATAAAGGTGAGCTGCCTAGTCGTAAAGCTGGTGTGTTAATATCTAATGGACAAGGTGAGGCTGTAACATATGCGATTAACAATCTGCAGGATCGTGGTATTATGTTTATAAAATCTGGTGATAAGGTATATGAGGGTATGATTATTGGTGAGCATAATCGTGAAAATGATTTAGAAGTGAATATTTTAAAATCTAAGCAATTAACTAATTTTAGAGCTTCTGGTAAAGATGATGGTATAAAACTTACTCCGCCAAAAAAAATGAGCTTAGAGCAATTAATGTCATATATCAATGATGATGAATTATTGGAGGTTACACCGACTTCTCTTAGGCTTCGTAAAAAGCATTTATGTCCTCATGAACGTAAGAAGGCTGGAAGATCATAGAGCAATAAAACTTTATAGTTTGTTGCAAAATATTTAAAAGATATTATCAAAAGAAATTAAATTTAATTTAATGAGGTTGTCATGACTTTTAAAACAACATTAACGATTGCTGCATGCACAGTTTTAACTTCTTGTTTAGATGTTCCTTTTATTCCAGGAATATAATATCTTTAATAAGTTAAAGCTTTGAGATTGAAAATATGAGAATAGGATTACTTGGTGGGTCTTTTAACCCACCTCATTCTGGTCATTTAAATCTCTCATTACAAATTAAAAAAAAATATAACTTACACAAAGTTATTTGGATTATCACTCCACATAACCCTCTAAAAGATGTTAATATTTATAAGCCTTTTTCTGAAAGGTATAGACTTTCTGTAAATCTTACTAGTCAATATAGATTTGTTGAGGTATCAGATATTGACCAGAAATTAAATAATTTTAAAACAATTAATACTATTAGATATTTCAAACAAAAATTTAATAATGATCAATTATTTTGGATTATGGGTGCTGATAGTTTGCTTGATTTTCATAAATGGGATTTTTTTAGAGAGATTTTTTCTGAAATAAATATTATAATTGGAGATAGAGAGCGATATATTCATAAGGCTGTGCGCTCTAAAACAGCTTTAAGTTTTAAAAATGCAAGATATGGTAAAAATAATATTGCTAATCCAAAAAACATATTATGGTTTTTTGAAAATATAAAAAAAGATAATAGCTCATCAACGGAGATAAGAAAATGTCAGAAATAATTAATATATATTTTTATGATTTATTTGCGCTGTTTTGGCTTGTTTTTTTATGGTTTGGCTACAACGCTTTTGCTGATTATAAATCAGTTAGATCCAAAAATAACATTTATCAGATCATGCATCAATATCGTATAAATTGGATGGAGGATTGTCAAAAAAGAGATGATAGATGTGTAGATGTAAATGCAATTGCAAGTTTTGTTCGAACTGGTGCTTTTTTTGCTTCAACTTCAATCATTATAATAGCTTTCCTTTTACCTTTATTTACTATGGCTGATGAAGCTATTTTAATATTTAGCAAATATTCTTTTATAAAGGTTACTAATGATTTCTGGGAGATTAAAACTTCACTTTTGTTAATAATATTTATTTATGCATTTTTTAAATATACTTGGTCAATTCGCCAATATAATTATGCTCTTGCAATTATATTATCAACACCTGTAGTTGTAAAAAATTTAACTAAAGCTGATAAAAAGGCAATTGAAAGAAATGCTAAAATACTTTCAAATGCTGCAAGACATTTTAGTATGGGAATAAGAGCGTATTACCTAGGTTTGGTATCTTTATCTTGGTTTATCAATCCATGTGTTTTTATTGTTTTAACAACTGCTGTTATTTTAATTATTTATAGAAGAGAATTTAGATCAAGAGCTCTTTCTATAATGACCCCTTAAAAATATGGCAAGTTTTTTTAGATTAATTTCTATCTTGTTAGTAATCTCATCATGTAATGATAGTAATAGGGTAAGTTTAGAAATCTTGCATAAATCTTCAGAGTCATGGGATGGTATTATGATTGAATATCCTGATGGAAATGAAGAAATTACGGCCGTGAGAATTAAGTTAGCACCTAATGCCAAACTTCCTTTTCATTGTCATCCATATCCTACTGTAGGTTATGTTATTTCTGGGAAAATCGAAGTTGAAAAGGAAGATGGAGAGTCAAAACAATTTGCTAAAGGAGATGTTGTGTTTGAGCTTGTAAATTCATGGCATAGAGGTAGAAATTTATCACAATTTAAACAAGCCGAAATTGTGGCTTTTTATATCGGTCAGAAAAATTTTTCTAATACAATCTTGAAAGATGTTCAATATAAACATGAATGTATCAAAAGTTAATAAACTAAGCTTTTGGTTTTATCCGATATACTATCAAAAGTTTTTGCAAATGATTTCTTAAACTTTAGTTTTACAAAGTCACCAAGCTTAATTTTGTTAACTATTTTTTTATCATTTATAATAATCCATGCTTTGTCATCTAAAATTTTGTCGGTAACAGTAACATCGCCAATTTTAATCTCTTCAATTGTTACTGAATCAGAAAATGGTTCTGAATATTCTTCAAGAGTATATAGATCTAATTTCATTCCAGTTTTTAGATTGTCATTTTTTCCTAAATTTATTAAGAATATGTCCTTTTTTCCATTATTTCGTTTTTCAAAAATATAACCACGCTTAAAGTTAGCGAAGATGTTTTTTATTTCATGAGAATTGTCTTCGATTGCATCAATAGCAGCCTTTCTAAGTAATTCATTGTCCTCGCTTTTAATATTAGAAGGATCGATTTTACTAGATAAAAAACTTCTGTTTTCAATTGCATCTTCAAAACGGTATTCTTCACCATTAAATTCAATGATGTCTAGAACTTTTAAAGAGGGCAATTCCAATATTTTAAAATTGCCAGATACTTTTGCCTCATATTTGTTTTTTGCAGGAACCCTGACATATGTCCCAGATGCAGCATTGTAATATGAATAACTTGACTGAAATTTATGTTCTAAACCAGCTGAGATAATTTTTCCTGTCACAACATAATCAGCAATTTCAGGGCCTGAATAAATTTGATCAGAATTTAATTCAGAAAGCGCAATCTCTTTTTGTAGGTTTTCAATATTATCTCTTTCAGCAATCTTTACTAATTTTGATTCAGCTAAAATACTTTCAATTTTAGCAGATGATGTATTGCCTATTTTCGCATTTTTTGCTTCAGTAATTTCATTATTGTCAATGTCTAAAATAATTACTTTAACATCATTGTTTTTGATATTTTCTGCCGAGATAAAAGGAGATTCTTCCATTAATGCTCTATGATAAGTATCAAAGTTTTTAATTTTTGTTGAACAGCTGACTGAAATTAAAAGTGAAGATAAAATAACAGTTTTTTTAATTAGTAGTTTCATAAAAAAATTTAATTTAATTAAAGCCTAATTGTGAAAAAATATCAGGACTTTTGTTAAAGATCTTAGCAAGTTTTCGAGCTAGATTAGTTTCCGCTTCATCGTAGCTAATTGCTGAAGAACCATTCTCTCGTATCAGTTTGTTTTTAATAATTAGACCGTTATTTGAAGTAAAAGCAATATTAATTTCGCTTTTAATGATATAGGTTCCATATATAAATTGTTTGGTTTGGTTTGACTTGATTTCAACAATGATTTGGTCTTGGCTGATTGAGTTTTGTGAGTTGACTTTGATATCATTTTTAGCGAACTCGGCCTTGATAACATCAGCAACTTTTTTGCTATTATTGTCAGCTTTAACATAAACATTTAATTTGTTATTTAAGTCTTTATGCTCAAGTCCTAGTTTTTGAAAATTTGATTTATATTGTTTTACATCTTCAGAATTTATTGAAATTGATTCTAAAATAACAATATTGGGTTCAGCTTTTGCAATTAATTTATCTATTCTTACAAAACCTGCTTTCTGTTCAATAATTGATTTGTTCTTTTGTTGAGCAACAATCTGATTAATTTCTTCATTACAATTTTCAACTTTCTGGGTGTATTGATTAATTAAATTTTGACGGTCAACACTAACTAAAGAGTATATTTGGTTATTATAGAATTCAGTTTTTTCATTTTTAAAATCTACAAATGAAATTTTAGCAACTTCACTTTTGATTTTTTGCTGTGATGATTCGCTAAAATTGGATTTTTGATTATAAGAACTTTCTTGTTTTAATATTTCCATGGATGATGAAATGTTGACGATAATTTTTTGAGCTAAATTATCTAAAGCATTCTTTTCTGAATTTTGTTTATCATTTCCATAGCCAACACCATAAAGATTTAGTGAATCATTCTGCGGTGGGTTTAAATACCATGAAGGAATAACTTTTGCTTGTTTTGATGAGCAGCTAAAAAATAAAATAGATGATAATATTAAAACAATTGTTTTCATTTTAACCTCTTAAAGCTCTTTGTTTAAGCATTGAATCTAAAATACAGCATGCCATCATTGCTTCTGCAACAGGTACGGCTCTAATACCAACACATGGATCATGTCTGCCTTTAGTAATGATTGTTGTATTCTCGTTGTCTTTAGTGATGGTTTTTCTAGGCGTAAGGATTGAACTGGTTGGTTTAATGTTGATTCTAGCGATTATCTCTTGTCCTGAAGTTATACCACCAAGGATACCGCCAGCATTATTTGATGAAAATTTAATATTCTGGTTTTCATCAACAGAAATTTCATCTGCATTAAATGCGCCATCATAATCACTAACATTTTGACCAGCTCCAATTTCAACTGATTTTACGGCATTAATACTCATCATCGCACTGGCAATTTTACTATCGATTTTGTCGTAAATAGGGTCGCCAAGACCAATAGGTACATTTTCTGCTCTTATTTCAATCTCTGCTCCTATAGAAAGTCCATCTTTTCTTATTTTATCGACATAATTAGCAAGTTCATTCTCTTTATCTGGATCAGCAGCGAAAAAAGGGTTGTTTTTAATATCGTTGAAGTCCCAGTTTTTCTTATCGCATTTTATTTTTCCTATTTTTGTAACTGCAGCATTAATTAAAATTTTAGGTCCAAGTATTTTTCTAGCAACAGCACCTGCAGCTACTCGCATTGCTGTTTCTCGTGCAGAAGATCTACCACCACCTCGGTAGTCTCTAATGCCATATTTGTGAAAATAAGTTATATCAGCATGACCTGGCCTAAATTTATCTTTAATGTCTCCATAGTCTTTTGATCTTTGATCTTGGTTGTAAATAATTAAACTAATTGGAGTTCCAGTAGTTTTGCCTTCAAAAACTCCTGATAAAATTTCTACTTTATCCTCTTCAGATCTTTGAGTTGTAAATCTAGATTGTCCAGGTTTTCTTTGATCTAAAAAAGGTTGGATATCTTTTGCATCAAGCTCGACTAGAGGGGGAACGCCATCAATTACACAACCAATTGCTGGTCCGTGGCTTTCCCCCCAGCTTGTAAATTTGTAAAAATCACCAAATGAATTACTCGACATAGCTTTAGAATCTTGTATTAAAACCTAGCAATATAGATTAAGAGATTTATATTCGCAAATATTAATAGAAATATCGTGATTTAAATTAAGGCTTATGAAGATTATTTTGGGTTTAGGCAGTAATGTTGGTAATAGGCAGTCATATCTAAAACAAGCAATTGTTAAATTAGAGGAATATAATGTTATTACTAATATAATGGTGTCAAAAATATATAAATCTAAGGCCGTACTTCCTGATGGTGCTCCTATAGATTGGGATATGAATTTTTTAAATATGGCGGTTATGGGTGAATGCGATTTGGCGCCGCGTGATGTTCTTGAAAAAGTTAAGTTGATTGAAGTAGAAATAGGTCGTGTTGATAGAGGTTTCTGGTCGCCAAGAGAAATTGATATCGATATTTTGTTATATGGGGATTTAAATATTATTTCAGAGAATTTAACGATTCCGCATAAGTTTTTACTCGAACGTGATTTTGCGTTACTGCCTATAAATGATTTAGCCCCGGATTGGATTTACCCAAGAGAAGGAGTTTTCTATAAGCAAACTATTAGTGACATTATTAAACGTAATTTATTTGATAGTAATTCAGAGTCAGTTGATTTGCAGCTTGTGGCATGACAAAAATAATTGGTATTTTAAATATTACCCCAGATTCTTTTTCTGATGGTGGTAAATATTCAGATTTAGATTCTGCTATTAAACATACAGAATCAATGATTCAAGACGGTGCTGATGTCATAGATGTTGGTGCAGAATCAACCAGGCCAGGTGCTAATGTTTTGTCATATCAAGAAGAGTGGCAAAGGCTTGAAAATATTCTGCCTGACATTATTAATATTGCTCATAGAAACAATGTCGAAGTTAGTTTAGACTCATACCATCCTGAGAATTTAGCAAAGGGTATTAATCTCGGCGTTGATTATATAAACGATGTTTCTGCTGCAAAAAATAAAGCAATTTTAGAATTGGCTGCAACCACAGGTGCTAAAATTGTTATTAATCATAATTTAGGTATTCCGGTTAATAAAAATAAAATTATTCCAATTGAATGTGACCCGATAAATTATCTTAGTGATTGGTTTTCCAAACAGGTTCATTTATATCAAAATGCAGGTATTGATAGAAATCAAATTATATTAGATGTCGGTATTGGTTTTGGTAAAAACGCAAAACAATCATTTTCAATTATTGAAAATATTATAAAATTGCAAAAGTTTAAATTACCAATTTATGTTGGGCATTCAAGAAAGTCTTTTTTGTCAGAATTTGATAATTCTGTTTTTCAAAATTTCATGACAAATACTGATGCCAATATTTCAGATAAAGATTTTAAAACTCATGAAATTACTAAATTCTTAATTAATAAGGTTCAGTATATAAGAGTTCATAACGTAAAATTAGCAAAACAAGTTTGTTAATTTTGAGGAAAGAGAAGGTTTATAATAAGCTCTTTAGATCCTTTGTCATTTGTTTCTGAGAGATACCTTCTATCAATTTCGCTGCTAGCAACAACGGAGTCATGAGATGCACATGATCCAAATAACAATATTGAGGCACATAATAAAAATTTATTCATCAATCTCTTTAAATAAATCTTTAAAAGTACCAACTCTGTTATCAAGAATTTTTCCAGAATCTCTTTGCGATTCGCTTTTTCCAGAGCAGGATACAAGAAAAATTAATATAATAAGGTATTTCATTTGGTATATTTTTATTACTTAGCAAGCTCTTTGTCTAAATCATCAAAAAGATCTTTTGTAGCTTCTTGGGCTTTTTTAATGTTTGCTCTAGATAAATTAGAAGCAGCAATTGTTGAATCAATCATTTTCTGGTTTTTATTCAAGTAATTAGCGATCATTTCATTATCAAGTGACATATGGATATATAGTGTTCCATCTTGTGGATCTTTAAACATATTTATTCTTTTTGCCCCAGAAAGAGGAACTTCTTTAATAAGGTTTTTTGTGGCTTGCGAGAAAGTTGATTCAACATCATTTTGGTCACCAATTTTGGCTTCTCTTAAAGCGTTTTTAGTAAGTCTAGACACAACAGTTTCGATTTGTGCAGCTATATTTGCTCTCGCATCAGCTTCTGCTTTTGGTATTTGAAATTGTAATCCACCACTGCTTAGAGGTGCTATACCAACTGCAGCTATAGTGCCTTCCACATTAGGGCTTAAAACCCATTGTGGTAGATTGTCTAGCTCTGATTTTGGCTTTTGTTCTTTTTGAGCACAAGAAAAAGTTAGTAAGCTAATAATTATTAGTGAAGAAATTCTAAGCATTATGATTCTCGATAAATTTATCAAACTTAATAATATGGAATCTTTAAAATTCAATAACATAAAAATAATTTATGACAAAGGTGTTAATTTGTGTTATTATTAATAATATATGAAATTAAAATAATGTCAGAAAAACCAATATATACACCAGTCTCAGAATTAAAAGGTACTATTTTTACTGCAAATATATCTCCTGCAAATACAAATCCTGAGGTTATCTATCAAGAATATTCTAGCAATGGCCTGGCTCAAGAAGAGATAATTTATAGGGAGGAATGTAATCTTAGTATGGATCATGTTTTTTCTAGGAGGGAACTTAATATAATTAATAACCGTTATAATGAAAATTTATCACATTTAAATGATTATAAGAATTATTGTGAGGGTAAGGTTAATATTGTTAAAGAGCCTTCAACTTTTGCGGAAAGATACTTATTTAATAAAAATCAACCAAACACTATAGAAAGATGAGATTGTTTAGAAAAATATTTAATAGAGAATCAGGCCAAGTTGTACCTGAAATTAAATTAAGTAATGGAGCTAAGCTTAGCAAACTTGAAGATTTTTGTTCTGATCTTCAGTCAACTATTATGCAAGATGATGCTTTAGGTACTTTGATTATGAATTCGGCTTTATCTGTAAAAGAAGTTATAGAATCCATTGAAAAGGCTGATAAGGCCTCAGCTAAATTAGTAGAATATTTATCAACAAATTCTGATCCATATAGTAGAGATGCTAATGAGCTAAAGTCTAAATTTTATGATGAAGCTAACCTTTTAATGGTTACACGAGATGAGTTAAAAGGATTAAGAAAACAAATAGAATCAGAATCGAACAGATTGGATGGTATGTCTAAGCCTAAGAGTTTATTTGGTATAATAATGCAAAATATTGCTAATTTTTTTGCTGTTTTGTTTGGGGCTGAAACCGACAAATCAGATCTTAAAAACAAAATAGATCTTATTGCTCAATTTAAAACAATAGAAAATCAAATCCAAGTCCAGGATTTAGAAGTTGAAATTAAAGACATTTTTAATTCTGTTCAAGCTCAATTTACTTTTAATGATAGATTGGAAATATTTTCAAGTCTGCAAACAAATATTTCGCCACAAATTGTTGCTTATCACAAATCTTATCAAGACCCTGATATGCAGCAAATGTTAGCAGCAAATGTATTTGATAAAGCCACTGGATATTTAACTGATGATTTTTCACAAGTTTTAAACCAGATATCTCAACATGAAGATATTGATTACAGAAATCATGAAATTAGAAGATTAAATGGAAGTGTTAATAGATTAGAACAAGAGTTGTTAGTTTTTAAATCGCAAATTGATCAAGATAAAATAGTACCTTTAGATAGTTATTTTAAGCCTTACGATTTCTCGGAATTTGAATCTGCAATAAAAGATGCAAAAACTTTACTTGCTGCTAAAGCATCTGAGTTTGATTTAACTTTAAATGAAAAATCTTCACCAAATTTAATGGATAAATTTAGCGCTCTTCTAGCAGATGAAACTAGTGTAAAGCTTAATATTAAACAAAATATATTTGATGATTTTATGGATACTGAATTTGTGCCTAAAAGTCATCGTTTTGAGGAAGCTGTTACAAGACAAAAATCAGTCGAAGAAACAAAAGAAGAGGTTCTTGGTATTTAAATAAACTTAACTTATACCCAAAATTCCGCTAGATTTCTAAGAGAATTATGTCAGTTTTTTTGTTAAAGTTTAGATATTTGCGTGAATTTCCAGATTGTAAATCCATATAATAACAAAGTCGTTAAAGGTTATAAATATGATAGCTATGAGGCTGCTGAGCTAAAGCTTGAAAAATTGTCATATGGTTTCAAAAATTGGAGATATGTTGATTTTGATATACGTGCTGATTTAATTAGAGATTTATCTAGTTACTTGTCTAAAAATATAGCTGTGCTTTCTACTTTAATTTCATCCGATATGGGTAAACCAATAGCACAATCTGAGCAGGAGGTTTTGAAGTCTATTGATTGCTGTGATTTTTATGCTGATAAAAGCTCTGAAATTGCAAAAATCTTTGAAGGAATTGGCTATGTTAGAGAACCTATAGGCGTGGTTCTGGGTATTATGCCTTGGAATTTTCCAGTTTGGCAAATGGTAAGATTTTTAATTCCGGCTCTGCTTGCGGGTAATTGTTGTGCTATAAAGCCGGCTTTTAATTGTTATCAAATTGCCGAATTTATAAACAAATTCTTTTTAGAATTAGATGAGTCTATTTGTGATCTTATAATGACAGATGATGCTAATACTGAGCTCTTAATTAAGTGTGATAATGTTAAAGGTGTTTCATTAACGGGTTCTACAGTTGCAGGTAAGAAAGTCGCTTTAGCAGCAGCAGAGCGGCTTAAACATTATGTTTTAGAGTTAGGAGGTTCTGACCCTTTTATAATTTTTCCTGATGCTGATAAAAGGAAGGCTGTAAGTAATTTAGTTACTGCTAAATTCTTAAATGCCGGGCAAACATGTATAGCGCCAAAAAGGATTTTTATTCATGAAGATATTTTTGAGGAAACGATTCATCAAATTGTTGAGAAAACAAAAAAATATTTAAGATTAGGTGACCCAATGGATAAGAAAGTTAATCTCGGTCCGATTGCTAGAACAGATCTGTTAGTTAGATTAGAAAAGCAAATAAAAAAGGCCAAGTTGGCAAATGAACAAATTCTGTTTAAATATGATATATCAGGTTTAAAAGGTTACTTCTTCGCTCCTATGATTATTGATGCAAGAAACCTTGATGCTGCAAATCTTTTGTTCAAAGAAGAAGTTTTTGGACCAGTAATGCTATGTCAGAGTTTTGAAAGTTATGATGAGGTTATAACATTTGCTAATGATAGTGAGTTTGGTCTTGGAGCTTCGGTTTGGAGTGGTTCTCAGTCTATTTTAGCAAATGCGGCAAGAGATTTAAATCATGGTGTTGTTGGTTTAAATTCAATTGTAAAATCTGATCCATCACTTCCATTTGGTGGAAGAAAAAATTCAGGTTTTGGAATTGAGCTTGGTTTTGAAGGTGTGATAAGTTTTACAGATTTTAAAACAATAATTGAGTAAATAATGCTTAAATATTTTCTGGTTATATTATTGTTATTTTCTTGTTCTAGAAAATTTAAATATGATCCGAATGATCAGAACCAGTTTGATAGAATTGAAAATATTGAACTATTAATAGAATCTAGGAAGAATCAGGCTGAGTTATATGATTTAGGTGCTAAATATGATCTCGTTTTACAGCGTTTTCAGAGTCGTGGGGTTTTTAAAAAAAACCAGCTTGTTGTGATTGTGTTTTTTTTAAATAAATTTTAGTAAATTTATTTTTTTTATTAAAAAGCATTATAATTGT
>JAYOLW010000001.1:75644-91804 GCA_038120515.1 Rickettsiales bacterium
TGTGATTAGGTTTTATGATATAAATTCAGTTTCTCAAATTGCTGTAATTGATGAAACGGCTTTATATCTTTTTTATTTAGGTCAGATAATTAATGTTGAAAATCGTCATGAAGTTGAAAGTCAGATCTATAATTTGATTTTAGATATATACAAAATGGATAAAGTTAACGGTTTTGATGGTTTTCTTCCAAAAAATGTCAGTTTTGATCCAGTTTTAAATCAGCTTAAGTTAGAAGAGGGTGAAATCCATAGTAACAATTATAGTGTTTTGATGTTTGCTTATTCTTCTGTTTATCAAAATACCGAAAACCCAAAGATTCGTTCTTTAGTAAGTGATCATGTGACAATGATAGCAAAGCGTTATATAGAAAATGATTTAAAGCTGTTAGATGATAAGGGGAAAGAAGTCGATGTTAGTAATCTTAGGACAAGGCATTTTAGTCGTGAGCTTGATGCTTTGGTTGTATTTGAGGTGGCAGCAAAACTAGCACATGATAAAAAAGATCAAGGTCAATTTGAGTTATTAGTTAATAACTTAATTGGTAAAAAGTATATTAGATATAAGAAAAAAGTTCATTTTAAATTATTTAATTTTCAGATTCCATCGCATTCTTCAAATTGGCTTAATTTGCTTAGGTTGTATACTCTTGCTGATTTAACTAACAAAAAAGTTTACTTGCGTAATTTTGATAAGCTATATGATGTTTTAAGCACAGAGAATAATCCATTTTTCGATGCTCTATATATGAATTTGCATGATACAGTTAGTCCAACCAAAATTAGTGATATTAAATATTATTTAGAAACTTTCCCAATTACTTTTGATAATAGTGAGATAATATCTTCATACCTTGAAGATATAAATCTTGAATCAGTTCCAAGATATACGAAAAATTCGCAAGAAGCGGAAGTTAAGTTTCCATTGCCTATATATCAAAGGCCAATGGTATATTTTGAGTGGAAAGCAAACCAAAGAAGAGTTGATGGCAACTTTAATCAAAATGGTAACATAGAATTTTCAGGTCTAGATTTTCTGGTTTTGTATTCAATGTATCAAAATTTTGTTAAACAATAGACCTTTAAAAATGATTTGGTTGGTTGGTTGACAATAATATCATTACATAATATAAGCACATTTCCCTTTTGGGGGTTTGTAGCTCAGTTGGTTAGAGCGCACGCCTGATAAGCGTGAGGTCGGTGGTTCAAATCCACCCAGACCCACCATTTTTTTTAGTGTGTTTTCAAAAAAATTTAAAGGTCTTTTCGCAGAGTATTATTCGTTATTTTTTTTGTTTTTAAGTGGCTATGCTATTGTTGAGCATCGGTTTAAAACAAAATATGGTGAAACTGATCTTATTGTTAAAAAAGGAAATGTTTTGATTTTTGTAGAGGTTAAGTATGTCCGAAATAATAAATATCTTTATAAAGCCATATATAGCTCGGATTTGCGGCGTCTTGTTAATAATGCTAAAATATATAAAAAAAAATATTATAAAAATAATATAAGAATCAGGTTTGATATAATTTTTGTTTATGATAAAATGAAAATTAGACACTTGCAAAATGTTTACTTATAAACATAATGTGTGTTAGGTAATTTTTTATAAACGTCTTATGTATGAAGATTTGATAAGATACGACAAATTAATTGATTCAGCCATGCGCTTTGTTGTGAAGGAGGCGCTTAAGGAAGTTTGTAACGCTGGTTTAAAAGGTGATCATCACTTTTTGTTGTCATTTGTTACTGATGCTGAAGGTGTTGAAATACCAAAGACTTTAAAAGAAAGATACCCTAATGAAATGACTATAGTTATTCAGCATCAGTTTGAAAATTTAACTATTAGTGAAGAGTATTTTAGTGTTACACTGAGTTTTGATGGTAAAAAAGAATCGATAGTAGTGCCTTTTTTGGCTTTGACATCATTTGCTGATCCTGGAGTAAAGTTTGGCCTTAAGTTTAATCTTGTTGATGAGGCGGTTTATTTGGATGAGTCTAAGACTGAAAAATCTAAATCTACTAAGGAAAATGGAAAAGATTCTTCTAAGTCAAAATCTGGCGATCAAACATCTGCATCTGCAAAGAAAAAAAATGGAGGAAAGTCTACTAAAGATGCAAATGTTGTAGTTCTTGATAGCTTTAGAGCTAATAAAGATTAGTTGTTTTTTTCGATTTCTTTGGATCGTTCTACTCCGCTTTTAATGGCGTTTTTTATTATTTTATCTAATTCTTGTTTTTTTAATTCTTTGATTACAGCTTCTGTTGTGCCTGCCTTACTACAGATTTTTGATATTATCTCATCTTCGTCTAAGTCAAGTTCAAGTAAATTTTTATAAGTGTTATAAATTAGTTCTTTCATATCTTGTTCGCTGATTGATTTAGCATGAGTTAATGCAGATTCTTTTATATATTTAATTATAAGTGCAAAGTAAGCTATTGCTCCACCATTTATTATGGTTGATATATGCATATCTTCTTCAGACTCTATGACGGTACAAATGCCAAATTTTTTTATCAAGCTTATAATAAAGCTTTTCTCGTCATTAGGTATGTTGTTATTAAAAAAGCAGCTGGATGTGCTGTTTTTGTTTTTGGCTGCAATATTTGGCATAACTCTAATTATTTTTCGATCGTTACCTACAATATCAGCTATGGTTTTAATAGATGTTCCGGCTAAGATAGATATTATTAGTGTTTTTGTATTAGTGAGTTTTTTAAGGCTTTGGCTTATCTCAATTAAAGATTGAGGTTTGACAGCAATTAAAATTATATCTGGATTTATTTCAATTTCATCAAAATTCTGGTAAGTTTGTATCGAGTCGATATCTGAAATATTGTGGTCGAGAACATGATATTCTAGATTTGCATCAGATGCTATAAAGGCTTCTAGAATTGCCTTTCCCATATTGCCGCAGCCAATAAAAAGAATTTTTAGTTTATTATTCGCCATAACTAGTACCTGCTATTTTACCAATATTTCCAATTATTTGTTTAAAAATACTGAATTTTTTTGACTCAATTTCAGTTTGGTTTTTGTTTATTTTGATCTCATTTAATGAATTATATTCATTTAATGCAATAATTTCATTATTGTCAGAGATAAATTCATAAGTTGTAAAATTTTTAACAAAGTCTTTTCTTATTGGTGGAGTTACTCTTGTAAAGGTAATGTATAACAAGTGAGTTCGGTTTTCAATCTGGTATATTGATGATTCTGGACCAAGGATTTGTCTTAAATTTTCGGTATTAAGTTTTTGTTGGTTTAATAGGAGTTTTGTTTCATTAAGCATTTCTTTTTCAATGTTAACACCATGCTTCTGGTCTTTGTAAGTGCAGCTTGTAAAAGTAATTGCAAATAATAAATAGCTAGTATATAAAATGTTTTTTTTAAACATGAATAAGTAGATGCTTGAATTAAAATTGTTTTTAAGATACGCATCATTTTTATATTCTCAAGAATAATAAAGGTTACAAAATGGCAGTTCCTAAAAAAAAGACGTCATCGTCTAAAAGAAATATGCGTCGTGCTCACGACAAAATCAAATCAATAAATGTTGTTTTTAACAAAGAAACGGGTGAGCCACAACTTCCTCATCGTGTTTCTGTAGATGGCTATTATGGTAGTAGGCAGGTAATTAAGCCTAAGGTAAAAGAGGCTAGTGATGAAAATAAAGGAGATGAAGTAAAAGGTAATGATGCTGTAGTAGAAGACAAAAAGGATTCTAAATAATGCAACCCTCACAAGCTGTAATAGCCATCGATGTAATGGGTGGTGATAATGCTCCTGATGCAGCTGTTTTAGGAGCAGACTTGTTCCTAAAAAAAAACAAAGATGTTAAGTTCTTGCTTTTTGGTGATGAAAGTAAAGTTCAGCCATTAATTGAAGAGACTAAGTTTTTGAAGAAACATTGTGAGTTGATTGATTGTAAAAAATATATTTCATCTGAAGACAATATAACTATAGCTCTTAAAAATAGTCGTGGGACAAGCATGAGAATGGCTATTGAGTCAGTTAAAAATGGTGATGCTGATGCTGTTGTTTCATCTGGAAATACTGGTGCATTGATGGCACTGTCTAAAATATGTTTTAAAACGCTTGATGGTATTGATCGACCTGCGATTGCCTCGATTATTCCAACCATGAATAATGGAGCTTCTGTTTTACTTGATATGGGAGCCAATTCTCACTGTGATGCTAATAATATTTGGCAGTTTGCAATTATGGGTGATGCATATGCAAGGGTAGTATTTGCTAAAGAAAATCCATCAATTGGACTTTTGAATATTGGTTCTGAAGATATGAAAGGTAATGAGGTTGTTAGGGTTGCAAATCAAATGATTCAGGAATCAGAGGGTTTAAACTATCAAGGTTATGTAGAAGGTAATGATATTACTTCAGGTAAAGTAGACGTAGTTGTTACTGATGGTTTTACAGGTAATGTAGCCTTAAAAGCAATAGAAGGTACTGCTGTAATGTGTAAACATTATCTAAAAAAAGGTTTTAAATCTTCTCCAGTTTCGATAGCGGGTGGTTTGTTGTCATCTTTTTCACTAAAAAAAGTTTTTTCAAACTTAGATCCAAGAAATTATAATGGCGGTATGTTTCTTGGTCTTAATGGAATTACAATTAAAAGTCATGGATGCTCTGATGCAATAGGTGTTGCAAATGCTATAAAGGTAACACAGAAATTAATTTTAAATAAAATTAATGAAAAAATTATTGAAGAGCTGAATAATTCTAGCTTTAAAAACGGAGAATTTTAACATATTACTATGAGCGAAATTTTTTCTAAAATTATTTCATGTGGAAGTTATTTGCCAAAAAAAATTGTAACTAATGATGATTTAGCTAGGACAATTGATACTTCTGATGAATGGATTTTTTCTAGATCAGGCATTAGTCAGAGACATATCGCTGCAGAAGGTGAGTATGCTTCAGATCTTGGTTATCATGCTGCTCTTGCGGCTATAAATAATATTGGCTTCGATAAAGAGTTAATAGATGTTATAATTGTTGCAACTTCGACACCGGATAATATTTTCCCTTCAACTGCTACAAAAATACAGTATAAATTGGGTCTTAAAAATTGTTATGCTTTTGATATGCAAGCGGTGTGTTCAGGTTTTGTTTATGGTCTAACTATTGCTGATGGTTTGATAAAATCAGGTTCTGCTAGAAATGTTTTATTGGTAGGTTCGGAAACCTTGTCACGTATTGTAGATTGGCAAGATCGTTCAAGTTGTGTTTTGTTCGGTGATGGTGCCGGTGCTGTTATTCTTTCTGCAAATACTAAAGATGATTCTGGTATTATAAGTCATGCTTTGTTTAGTGATGGTGAATATTATGATATTTTAAAGACTAACGGCGGACCTTCTATGACTGGTGGAGAAGGTAAAATTACTATGATTGGACGTGAAGTCTTTAAACATGCAGTTGCCAAGATGTCTGATGCTGTAATAAAAGCCTTAGCTAAGGCTAATTTAACTTTAGAAGATGTTAATTTTTTAGTTCCTCATCAGGCCAATCAGAGAATAATTTCTGCTGTTGGTAAAAAGTTAGGTTTAGATTCTGATAAAGTGGTTTCTACAGTGAAAAATCATGCTAATACATCAGCTGCTTCAATTCCTCTTGCTCTAGATTATGCTTGCAAAAAAAACTTAATTAGTGATAACGATATTGTCGTTTTTGAAGCGCTTGGTGCTGGTTTAACTTGGGGGTCTGTAATATATAAATGGTAGAAAACGTAACGAAAAAAAATTTAGCTGAGAATATATCTAATCAAACAGGTATTTCTTATTCGCAAACATCATTGATTGTTGACGATCTTTTTGATTTTATTGTTGAGATTGCTGATGAAGAAGGTTCGCTTGTGATTCCACAATTTGGTAAGTTTCAGGTTCGTAAAAAAAATGCCAGATCAGGTCGTAATCCAAAAACAAAAGAGGAGTTTAAAATAGAAGAAAGGGAGGTGCTAACCTTTAATTGCTCAGATGTATTAAAGGAATTTATTAATGGTTAAAAATGGTCGGTATTTTTGAAGAAGCGGTAAAACAAAATTCGCTTAAAACAATAAATGAAGTGGCTCTTGAGCTAGAGGTAGAGCAGCATGTTCTTAGATTTTGGGAAACTAAATTCCCACAAATTGATCTTATAAAAGGTAAGGGAAATAGACGTTTATATTCTCAGGAAAATATTAAGATGCTTGGTTTGATTAAAAAACTATTATATATTGAGGGCTATACAATCTCAGGTGCAATAAATTATATTAAGAATGATGGACAAAAATTCAGTAATGATAATGTTAGTGAAATATCATTACAAGAGGTTAAAAATAGTTTATTTGAAATTAAGAATAGCCTTAAATCACTTATTTCTTAATTAGCTGTTTTATTTTATGAGTTTAAAAGTAAGGCAGGCTTTTACATTAATTGAAATCGTTATTTCTATTGCAGTTTTAGGAATCATTATTTCTATAGTTGCGTTTTCGGGTGGTATTATTCAGTCGTCAAAATTAAATGCTCAATATTCACAATTAGTGAAGTTTGATTCAGCTATTGTTAATTTTCATGAAAAATATGAAGCGCTTCCTGGAGATATAAATATAGCTTACGAGATTTGGGGAAGTGATTGTGCAAGCACTAGTGCTGACTGTGATGGAAATGGTGATTCAATAATTGGTGGCAGTGGTCAAGATATAGAACGAAATGCAGCGTGGAAACATCTTGAGCTTGCTGAGTTAATAACTGGAAATTTTACAATATCAGCTACATCTTATGGAGGAGTTTCTGTCCCATATGGTCAGATTGATGATAGTATGGTAAGTTTTACATCTGATTATAACACGGATGGTACAGCTGTTATTAATGGTTACAATACATTATATCTGGTGACTAATGATGATTCTTGTAATATGCGCCCAGTATTTTCAGCACAGCAAATGTATTTAATGGATAAGAAATTTGATGATGGATTGCCTAGTGGTAAAATTGCTGCAGGAGAAAATGACAGTTGCGCTCCTATAATAACGGACTGCTTTGATTCAGCTACAAATAGCTACACAAATATTGATGATGATAAAGTTTTAAGATGTTTCTTAAGCTTTGCAACGTCTGTGTCATTTTAGTTGCTACTTAACAACAGCCCTGTTATGTTGTATGATTTTTTAGGTTTAAGATATGAAAGCATTAGTAATAGGTCAAAATGAATATGGATTCGTAAAGAGTGGTGATACAAATTATGATACATTAGTTACTTATGATTTAAGAACCTGTTGTGCGGTTTTAGTAAAAACAAAATCTGGAGATATTCATCTTGCTCATATTGATATTAGTTCATCCTTGTTGTCAATAGAATCCTTGTTGATTCAACCTTTTCTTCAACAAAAATCTAATATTGAAAATTTTACATTGATAGGGAATTTTTCATATTTTCAAGATTCTTCTATTTCAAACCCGCAAAAATTAGAAAGAATGCATAATTTTTTGAATATAAAAAAAATTATTCAAGATGTTGGTTTAGAATGTGAAGTTTTTAAAAGTTTTACTGGCGCTGTTATCATTCCGACGTCACAGAAAGGAAAGATTGAAGATGTAACATGTTCTCGTGCTACACCTGAGTCTATAGAGTTAACGACTAGTAATTGCTCAAGCGTAATTGAGCATGATCAGGTGATTAATGCTATTGCTAATGCAAATAGTATCTCAGATAAATACAGCATTAGTCCTAAGTTTTTAGATTTGTTTATAAGATATGATGGAGAGTTAAAAACTCATAATCCTGAACTTCATTCTAATACTGCAGAGCTTGTTAAAGATTCACAAAAATTTGGCTTAAAAGATAAATATGCTATAGCTGAGATTTTATCGGCAACATTTGGTAACACATTTGGTGATAATATTTTGGTATATGCAAATGCTTTAGCACAGATTCTTGATTTTGATGAGAGGCAACAAGCTAAAACAAGCCAGTGTCATGTTGATAGATTAGCAAAACGGTCTTCTAATGAATGTTCTAATGGTTTTTCAAGGTAATTCTGCTTCATTGAGATGTTGTAGAATCTCCTTAAAATCTTCTGGTGGCTCCTTTTCGAATTTTATTAATTCTTCAGTTTTTGGATGAATTAACTCAATTTTATGAGCATGTAATAATTGGCCTGAAAGATTTGTAAATTTTTCACGTAATTTGTCATTTTTAATGTTTAGGATTTTGTTACTATTATGGCCATAATCTTGATCGCCAATAATTGAATGCCCAATATGCGAAAGATGCACTCTGATTTGATGAGTTCTTCCAGTTTCCAGGTTACATTCAATTAATGCAATTTTTTCATCATAATTTTTTATAACATTGTAATGAGTAATAGCTTTTTTACCATCATGCATTGAGACTTTCATTAATTGTCTTTTTATAGGATGTTTTTTTAAAAATGTTTCAATCTTGCCAGTTTTTTGAAATGGGTGACCAAAAGTAAGGGCTAAATATGTTCTTTTTAGACTTCTTGACTCTAGCTGTTTGCTTATATGTAAATGTGCATAGTCATTTTTAGCAACTACCATAAGGCCTGTAGTAAGTCTATCGAGCCTATGAACAATTCCTGGTCTTATCACCCCGCCAATTGATGAAAGTTGATCGTTAAATTGATAAAGTAGCGCATTTACCAAAGTATTATTATAGTTATTTCCACCTGGGTGGGTCTGAAGACCTCTAGGCTTGTTTACTATAATGATGTCATCATCAGAATATATTATTTCAATCGGGATGTTTTGGGGTAGAATATCAGAGCATTCTGGTGCGGGTATTGTAATTTCTATTGTATCACCAATTTGTAATTTGTGATTAAATTTTAGTAAAATTTCATTATTTAATAGAATGGATTTCGAGTTTAATAAATTTTTTAATTTACTTCGAGTTAATTCTGGATATTGATCTTTTATTGAGTCATAAATAAACAAATCGGTTCTAACCTCTGGAATTTCTGAAACTGTTATTATGATATTTTCCATTTTTGATAATATTTACTATGAAAGATAAGGCGTTAAAAACATTAAAATTTATGGTTATCTTCTTAAATTTTCTTTTGATTGCAGGAATTGTTTTCTTCATAGTTACAGCTGCAAGGCTAATCACTAAATCAGAATGCGAAGATTTTGATTTTTTAGCTAAAGATCATGATAATGTAAAGATTAGTTTTTCTGAAAAAAATATCTATATCGAAGAGAAAATAGGTGACGAATATATCATTTCTGTGTTAGATAATTGTTCAGGAAGTATACAAAATAAAATTACGGTTAAACAATATGAGTGATTTAAATGACCCTACTATAATTGAACTCGAATCTAAGAAAGCTTTTATAAATTCTAAAATCTGGAAATTGCAAAAAGACTTTTATAAGAATCAGGGTATTTCTGCATGGGTTGGAAAGGTTCCTTTTTATATCACTTCAAACTGTTTCTTGGCTAGGAAATATGCAGAAATGCTTATTAATTTAATATCTGATGGTCTGAGGAACAAAACTTTTAACCCTAAACATCCTATTTATATTTTTGAACTGGGCTCTGGAAGTGGTAAATTTGGTTATCATTTAATAAATGATTTAATGCAATGCCGAAAGGATGTTAAGGATGTAGAATTAGATATAAGATATGTCATGACTGATTTATGTCCCAAAAATGTTGATTTCTGGAAAAAACATAATCAGCTTAAGGATATGGTTATTGATGGGATCCTAGATATGGGTATTTTCGATGCTGACTATTGTAATGATATTAATACTGAGTTTGCAAAAAAAATTATTGGTAGAAAATCTTTAAAAAATCCTCCGATCGTTATTGGTAATTATTTTCTAGATACAATATCCTGTGATCTTTTGCGTTTTAATAATGGAGAAGTTTCTCAAGCTGATCTTTCAATCAGAACAAATGTTGATAATTATTCAAACAACATGGTTAAAGATCTAAAGGCTCTTGATATTAGCTATAGTTTTTCTGAATTTAATGAAGGTAAAATTGCTAATAAAGATTATTTGGCTCTTATCTCCTATTATAAAAAACATATAAAAGATAGTACGGTTATTATGCCTACAACTGTCTTTAAGATTGTCGATTTTTTCTCCAGAACCAACAAAGAAAATAAAGCTTTCTTTCTCTTCTCAGATAAAGGTCATGTTGGATTGGAATCTTTGCAATTGTCACAAAAACCACATTTTGCTTTTCATGGAAGTTTCTCATTGATGGTTAATTTTCATGCTTTGAATTTATATTATAATATAAAGAAAAATTCAGATGTTATCGTCCAAGATGATGGTGAAGGCATGAGTATTATTGGTTTTGCGGCAAATGAAACATATGATAATTTTGGGTTGTTTAAGAATAGATTTATGAAATATGCAAATGAATTTAATGTGCAAAATTTTATGAATCTCAAGAATTTTTACATGGATAAGATCGATACATTGTCGATAAGTGAGATGGTAGCTTTGCTTAGTTTGTCTAATTATGATAGTAAAATTTTGTTAGATATTGCTAACCACTTTGTTCAAAAACTTTCATCGATATCTGTTAAAATGAAGCATAATATTTTGACAAATCTTAAAAAGATTGAACGAAATCACTTTTTTCTTCCAAACAAAGAAAATACAATTTTTGAACTTGCTAGGGTAAATTATTGTCTGGGTAATTATGCTGAATCAGTAAGGCTTTATAAAATTTCTATTAAATATTATGGAGAAAGTCTTGAGACATTATTTAATATGGGTTTGTCAGCATATTATGCGGATAAAAAAACTATTGCTTTAGAATGTCTAGAAAAACTTGTTAAGATAGATCAAAATGATCAGGAAGCTAAAGATTGGGTTGAAAGAATCAAGAAAGAGTTAAAGCTTGCGTAAATTTAGGCAAAAATTCCAAAAACAATTTTTGTGCCAAGTAAAAGAACTAAAGCCGTTAGTATAAGGCCGATAACTCCAGTTAAAATTCCAATAATTGCAACGAGCCCGTCTTTTCCAAGCATTCCAAATGACATAAGTAAAATTCCAAATGATGGTAACAGGTTGGTAAGTGGTAATGGCAGTGCAATTGCTAATGAAAATAAAAATGCAAAGAAGCCAATAATTCTGGCTCCAGTATCTTCGGTGACTGCTTCAAGGCGATGACTTAAAACCTTTTCAATTTTTTTCATTATTGGTGAGCTTTTGATTATTAAGAGTGCTATGAAAGATCTCTTAATCGTTTTTTTTAATATCCATTTTGGTAGCCATGGATATTTTATACCAAGTAATAGTTGAGCAGAGAATATTAGTAATGGCAAAGCCAGGATGGTTGTCAACCCAGGTATATATGGTATTGGAATAGATAAAGGTAGTGCAAAAATAGTCATTAATATGCCAAAACCTCTTTCATTTAAAGAAACTTTTATCTCGTCAACTGTGATTGAGTCAGCTTTTTTACTTCTTACTACTTGTCGTAAAAATTCTGAAGTTGGTAGTTGGGATTTGTCATTTAGGTTTTGCATAAAATAAGCAAGGAGGTATTCTTATTGCATCCTGATTCTAAGGTTGCAGCTTGCAGAAGTCCTTTCGAAGTCATATTCATCTTGATCAATATCTGCTGCTGCATCTACCTGAAAAACACATGCTTCACCTGCTACTGTGCTAGCACCACCACTCGTTGTTGTAATTGGTGTATTAGCGCAAGAAAATGCATTAGGATCAGAGCCGCAGCTACTGCTTCTTGCAATAACTGTCCCTTTTAGAGGAAAGCCGTCATCAAGTTTATTATCAAGTGCAAATGCGTCTTCAGGTATAAAGCAATCTGAAAATTGTGCAGATTCGCCAATTGAATCATCCAGACATAGATGATAGTAATTTATACCTTCAAGACCGTAAATTCCAAGTCCTCCACCTGATTTAAGTTTTGGAAAAGTTTCACCTATTTTGCCATTTGCGGCATCGCCATCAAAGGCGCCATTGGTAAAACCAGCTAAATATAAATGCTCCCAAAAGAAAACAATTTCATAATCTTCAAGGTCAGGTAGGCTATCGGTGGTAAAATCTGAATCTTCATAAATACCATTGCCATTACCATCATTATCTCCCAGGCCTCTTCTACTTGCTTTTGAACAATCGCCAGGGAAACAATCATATTTAAGATTAAAAGTATTAGCAGAAGTGTCGAATGAAGTTATTTGCGTGATTACACCTCTTACCTGAGCAGCTTTGATAAGATCTTTTCCAACTGTAACTGATGCAACTAATAGACCTAGAATGATAATAACAATTGATAATTCTACTAATGAGAAAGCTTGTTTAAATTGTTTTTTATAATTCATAGATACAAATATTTATAACAAATATTAATGCTTTCATTTTTTTAGAGAAAAGGCAAACAATTTATCTATAATTTTTTAAAAATTATAAACTATTTGTTCTGATTTTGGCTGCTTCATAAAACCCTAGAATTCTTAGTGAGTTACAAAGGTTGTTTAGTTTGTTTAATGTGTCTTTAATGTTTTGATTATGAATGTTGCCTTCAAAAGATAATAAGAATTTTGCATTTTTTGATATGCCCCCAGGAATATAGCTTTCAATTTTTGTGATGTTTATGTTTGCTCTAGAGAAAACACCAAGTGCATTATAAAGTGCAGAAGTTTGGTTTTTTAGTTCAAATAAAATAGTGCCCACAGCCATAACATTTTTTTCTATTAAAGCTGGTTCTTTCGCAATTGAAACAAAGTGAGTGTAATTGTCATCACTGTCTTGGAAATTATTGTTTAAAATTTTTAATTTATATAGATCGCATGCAGCTTTACTACATATCACGGCAACATTATTTGCTGGATTTTCAGCAAGCTTCTTTGCAGCTACAGCTGTGTTGATCTCCTGTTTTTCTTCAAAACCATATTTTAAAATATTATTTTTACATTGCATCAATGCCATTGGATGAGAAATTACGGTTGAAATTTGCTCTAACGTGTTATTAGCAACAGTGGCTAAACAGTGATTAATTTTGATGAAATATTCACCAGTAATTGATAATTTTGTTTGTTGAAGCAAGTTATGTATTTCTGAAACTCTGCCAACATAACTATTTTCTATAGGTATAATTCCGATGCTAACATCTGAATTCTCTACAGCTTTAAAAACATCTTCAAAGTTTTTGTAAGCAACTTTCTCATGGTTTGGGAAATATTCAATACATACTAATTCTTGATATGCGCCTCTATCACCTTGAAAAGCTATTGAATCTATGTTTTTTTTCATATACTAAATATCACTGCTTAAAAACTATGATATATATATAATGGCAAAAAGATCAAAATGGCAAATAAATAGTTGGCGTGATTATCCGATAAAACAACAACCAACATATACAAATTTGGAAGATTTGAAAAGAGTTGAGAATGTTCTTAAATCTGTCCCTCCATTAACTTATTTTGCTGAATGTGATAGGTTAAAGAGACAGCTGGCAAATGTTTGTCATGGCAAAGGGTTCTTGCTACAGGGCGGTGATTGTGCTGAAAGTTTTCAAGAATTTAATCAGGATAATTTAACAAATTATTTTGAAGTTATTTTACAAATGACTTTTATATTGATGCAGGGCCTTAGAAAACCAGTTGTAAAGGTTGGACGAATTGCTGGACAATTTGCTAAACCAAGATCAAGTGATACTGAAACAATTGATGGTAATATTTATCCATCATATAGGGGCGATATGGTTAATTCACTTGAGCTTTCAATTGATGCAAGATATCCAAATCCTGAAAATTTAATTAATGGTTACAAACAATCAGCTGCAACTCTTAATTATCTAAGGTCGTTAGCTTCAGGTGGTTTTGCTAGTCTTGAAAATGTTGGTAGTTGGATTGATGCATTTGCTAATGAATATTTAAAGTCATCAAATACAAGTGATAAAATTTTTGCTATCATTGAACAATTGAATAGATCTATAGCTTTTATTAAAGCATGTAATTTTGATATCGAAGCAAGCTCACATTTTAATAGTGCAGATTTCTTTATTTCGCATGAAGGCTTGTTGCTTAATTATGAAGAGGCCTTAACTAGAGTAAACCCAGTAAATGGAAAGTTTTATTGTCTATCTTCTCATATGCTCTGGATTGGCGATAGAACAAGATCTATAAATGAGGCCCATATCGAATTTATGCGTGGAATTGAAAATCCAGTTGGTATGAAAGTTGGTCCATCTACAGATAAAAATGAATTGATTGATATTCTTGATGTTTTAAATCCAAATAATGAAGCTGGAAAAATTACCCTAATTACAAGAATGGGAGCAGGCAAAGTTAAGGATATCCTCCCTGATATAGTTCAGCATGTAAAAGCAAAAGGTAAAAATGTGATATGGTCATGTGATCCAATGCATGGTAATACTGAAACTTCAAGCTCAGGTTATAAAACAAGGCGTTTTGATAATATCATTCAAGAAGTTGAGGAGTTCTTTGCTGTCCATCATGCAATAGGATCTTATCCTGGAGGTATTCATATCGAAATGACAGGGCAAAATGTTACAGAATGCCTGGGTGGAATTCAGGAAATCGATGATCACGATTTAAAAAACTGTTATAAAACACATTGTGATCCAAGGCTTAATGGAATGCAAGGGCTCGAGTTAGCCTTTTTGATTTCTTCGAAACAGAGTCAGAGATAAATTTTTGCTAGTACATTAGAATTATCAGGCTATAATTTCCCGCTTCGCAGTAATAAAACTGCCAAATCTTGGAAATTATCATTTATTTAAGCATAAAGTTTCAAGATTTATCAGTCATATTAGTGACTGATCTTAACTGAATGTGTTTTTTATATGGATAATTTTAATTCTTACGATTTACCTAAGTCTCTTCATAAGGCTCTTGATAGGCTAGAAATGAATAAGCCTACAGATGTTCAAATTCAAGCCATACCTGAAGCTTTAAATGGTAAAGATTTGATAGTGTCAGCGCCAACTGGAACTGGAAAAACTTTGGCATTTTCTATTCCTGTTGTTGCAAAATTAATTGAGAATAAAAATTTGGGTGTGATTGTAATTACTCCAACAAGAGAGCTTGCAGCCCAGATATCTCAAGTTTTAAAGTCACTTCTGTTTTTCAATCAAGAAATCAAGTCCGCGCTTTTGATTGGTGGCGCACCAATGGGACCACAATTTGCTAGTTTGAGGCAAAATCCACAACTGATTGTTGGAACCCCAGGAAGAATTACTGATCATTTAAAAGCAGGACGCCTTGTCTTAGATAACACAAAATTTGTTGTTTTAGATGAAATGGATCGTATGCTTGATATGGGATTTTCAATTCAGATAGATGAAATCTTAACCTTTATGCAATATAAAAGGCAGACAATGATGTTGTCTGCAACAATTTCTGCGGCAATAAGAAAGTTATCGGCTAAATATCTTTCTGAACCAGTTTCTGTTTCAATTGCAGCAAACCAAATTGTTAACAATAGTGTTAAACAAGAATTTCTTCATTTAAATCGTGATGATAAATATCCTGAATTAGTTAAACAATTATCAGAGCGCAAAGGGACGATTATTATTTTTGTCAAAACCAGAAGAAATGCAGATGAGATTGCTGATATGCTTTACAATGATAATTTTAAAGCTCGTGCAATTCATGGAGATTTAAGGCAAAATCAAAGAGATAAAATTATTAGATTATTGAGAAGAGGTGAATTTGATATAATTGTTGCAACGGATGTTGCATCAAGAGGTCTAGATGTACCTCATATTAGACATGTAATTAATTATAATTTACCTACTAATCCTGAAGATTATGTTCATAGAGTTGGAAGAACAGGAAGAGCTGGAGAAGAAGGAGAGGCTGTTACTTTTGTATCCTCAAATGAACGCAAGGAATGGTATGCTCTTGAAGCTTTTTTAGATCCAGAGAAAAAAAGAAATTTTATTAATGATAATAAGTCTTCTCGTGGTCGAGCTGCAAGAAGAGGTAGGTCTGACAATAAGTTTGCTGATAAATCTAGATCATCAAAGCGAGGATCTTCTGCAAAACTTAAAGCTAGAAATAATAAAGATGATGCAAGGAAAACATCACCAAAATCACGTAGAGATGTTAGAAGTGAAAATACTCAAAAACGATTAGGTGATAATAAGCGATCTGAAGTAAGAAGGTCATCAGTAGAATCACGTAGAGAT
>JAYOLW010000001.1:91904-146783 GCA_038120515.1 Rickettsiales bacterium
AGGTGATAATAAGCGATCTGAAGTAAGAAGGTCATCAGTAGAATCACGTAGAGATGTTAGAGGTGAAAATACTCAAAAACGATCAGGTTTTGCATTAAGAAATAGATCTAAAGCAAAAACCAGTAATCAAAAATTCAATGGTAGATTTGTTTCAGATGATAAAAGTAAGGAAGCTCCTAAAAAGAAGTTTTCGGCTGATATATCAGATAGAACGGATAGAAAACCAAGAAGAGTTGCTACTAAAAGACAAACTCAACATCCAAAAGATCCACGAAAGTTGAAATAATTATTTGTTAGAAAAATAACTAAAATATTCTTCAGCTAGTCTAATGTAATTTTCTTCTGAAGTTTTTATATATCTTATTTCTGCTTCGCTCATTTTGCGTAAGAATTTAGCTGGATTTCCAGCGTAAATCTCACCATATTTAACTTGTTTTTTAGGTGTGACAACTGCACCAGCTGCTATCATTGCATGATCTTCTATATTTGCTAAATCCATAATTATTGAACCCATTCCAATAAAGCAATAATCACCGATTAATGCAGCATGGATTAATGCTTTGTGACCGACGGTTACACCTTTTCCTATTATGGTTGGGGCTACTTCTGAACCAGTTTTATTGGTTGGATGATTCGCCCTTGAAACATGAATTACGCTATTATCTTGTATATTAGTACCGTCACCGATTCTGATAGGTGCGACGTCACCTCTTATAACGCAACCATACCAAATGTTAGTTTTGTTACCAATTTCAACATCTCCTGTAATTGTTGCATTGTCTGCTATCATTGCCAAGGGAGCAATTTTGGGTAAGATGTCGCGATATTTAATAATCCTTTCAGTCATTATGGAAATTTTACAGCTGTTGTAAGGCCAGTTGTTTCTGGAAAGTTACATAAAATGTTGAAATTCTGTATAGCTTGCCCAGAAGATCCGCGATTAAGATTATCTATAATTGATATTATAATTTTGAGATCACTATTTTCTTTGTCAAAAATATTAATTTCACAATTATTGCTTCCAGTAACGTTACGAAGAGCCGGTATTGTATTGTCGCTATGGATGTTGATAAAATTAGAATTTTTGTAAAATTCTTTTAGTGTATTTTTTAGAGATACTGCACTTTCATTTGAGCGGATATAAATTGTTGAAAGAATACCTCGAGATATTGGGATTATTTGTGGAGTAAATTGAATTTCAAATTTTTCATCATTTATTTGCTCTAGATTTTCTATGATTTCAGCAAGGTGACGATGCTTTTGAATGTTATATGGTTTGATGTTTTCGTTTAATTCACAAAATAAATTTGATTCTGATAGCTTCCTACCGCTACCACTGATTCCTGATTTGCTATCTATTATAATTGAATTGTTACAGATTTGCTTTTTCGATATAATTGGAATTAATGGAAGCAAAATTGAGGTTGGATAACATCCAGGGCAGGCAATGATTCTTTTTTTTAAAATTTGAGTTTTGGTAATTTCTGGTAAAGCGTAAATTGCATCTTTTAGATATTCTTCGGCAAGATGTTTTGAGTTATAATATTCTTCAAATAGTTTTAAATTTTGAATTCTAAAATCAGCAGATACATCTATTATTTTAATCTTGTCTGGAATTGATTTTATAATTTTTTGTAATTCTCCATGAGGCAAACATGAAAATAAAATATCAGTGTCAGTAAGCTTTTTTATATCAAATTTGCTGATTTTTGGAAGCTTTTGAAATTTTAAATGCGGGTAAATTTCTGACATTTCTATTCCGGCTTTACTATTACCAAAAAGATTTGTGATTTTGATATTAGGATGGTTTAGTGCAAGGTTGATAAGTTCAACTGCTGTGTAACCTGAAGCTCCTATAATTGATATGTTAAATATCTTCATGTGTTTGCAACGGATTTGTTATTTGATAATTTGAATATTTTTTTATCTTCATCAACCGAAAAATGAAATTTAGCTTTTTTAGCAAGAAATTCAAAAGCGTATAATTGATGAGAATCATGATATGATTTAATTAAAAGGTCAGCTTTGTTTTGGAATATCAAAAGTGCCTCATATGCAAGTGAGTTAAAATGATAAGCTGGTAAATTCTGATTTGGAATATTTGAAATTATCACCATCGATTCTGGATTTTTATTAGCTGTAATTTGTACTCTTTTCTGATTACAAAATACCTCAGTGTTTTGATGGCAATTTAATGTAATATCCAATATTGGGAAATTTACAATAGTTGCAACTATTTGTGTTTTGTTATAAAAGTCATTTATTAAAGTTATTGTGTTTGCTATAAATGGAAGGCTTCTAGATAGATTGCTTTGATCACTTAAACTATCAACTATAAAATAATCGGTTGCTTCTGCATTATCCGAAGTGACGTCGTTGATAACTTCACCATTAATTATTAAACCATTATTTGGATAATGTTTTAATAAATTTTCAATAAAAAAATTATGAGTTGTATTTGTTAAATTATCGACAAATTTTTGAGGAAAATATTCAGATTTTTGCAAATATTCTATTTCATAAAAATCTCGAATTATTTTATGCTGAATTTTCTCAAGTAGTTTGTTTAATGTTATAATAATTGCCGGTTCTCTTCCTGCATAACCCATTATGATACCCTTTCTAAATATGACATTGATTCAGTTTTTATTAAGATTTTATCTCCATCTTTGATAAAGCTTGGAACATTAATTCTAAATCCATTAGTAAGTATTGCCGGTTTGCTTGATGAAGCTGCGGTTTGTCCTTTAACAGTTGACTCAGTTGTTTCAATTTCTACTTCAATTGTATCAGGAAGGGATATTGATAAAATGTTATTATCATGAATTTGTGCAATAATATTCATTCCTTCAATTAAAAAAGGCTTGTGTTCGTCACTAACTAAGTCTTTGCTTACTGAAATTTGCTCAAATGATTCATTATCCATACAATAGTAATTGTCAGAATCTTCATACATGAATTGTAATTGATTTTCATCAACTCTTACTACTTCAATTTTATCTTCAGATCTAAATCTTTCATTATATTTTGTGCCAGTTAAAACATCTTTTAGTTCCATTTGGACAAATGCTCCGCCCTTTCCAGGTTGAGTATGCATTGTTTTGACAACAACACATAATTTGTTTTTGAAGTTTATAATATTACCAATTCGAACTGAGTTTGCATTAATCATATTTACAATTATTTCAGATTATTAAAATTTTATAAAAGACCTAATCAATTTATAAAGCGATTGATTTAGCGAAAACTAAAGATAAAGTAAATGAAATTTTATTGGTAAATAATTTGCAACGATCAATTTTTAGCACAAACTGTAAAGGTTTCTCTTTACTAGAACTCTCGCTGGTAATGATAATTATGTCATTGTTAATTGTTGTTACTTTTTCAGCTAGAAGATTATTATATTCAGCTGAGATTGGTAATTTAGTGTCAGGTGTTAACAAACTTGAATCTGCAGTTGGTATTTTTGTCTCAATTTATGAAACTTTTCCTGGTGATATGGATAATGCATCAAGCTATTGGCCTGATTATTCTCTTCGTGATGGAGATGGAGATGATAAAATCGAATTATTGGAATATGAATCAGCCAATGCATTAATTCATATGCAAGCTGCACAAATTGTTCAAGGTCAAGATTGGAATTCAGAAATAATTTATCAAGGATTTTTATTAGAGTCTTTTGAGCAAGGTAAAGCGATTTTGTTAAGTAAAGAAGATAAAGATGGTGTTGTTAGAGAAGGCTTTGATTATGCAGTTGATGATGGTAATTATATTAAATTTGGTGGCGGTATAAATTATGATGATGAAATTTTTACACCAACAGAGATGTATCTTATTGATTCAAAAATAGATGATGGAAATGCTCATATTGGCAAAATGATTATAAAGCTGTCTAATGAGGCTTCTAATAATTGCAGTGATGCTGAAGGCGTTTTTCAAACTTCAGTTACAGAAGATTCCTGTTTGTTCTTATTTAAAATTGATGTATTGGCACCAGAATAATTTTGATATTGGTTCAAAAGTAAGGTTAAAATTATATTCTATCAATTAGCTTGTTACTGAAATCAATTAACTTTATTAAGTCTTTGTTTTTGATATTTAGAGGTGGCATTAAGTAAATTACATTACTAAATGGTCTAAGCCAAAAATTACTATCTTTTATTATCTCTCTTAAATTCGTAATTAGCTGCCAATTGCAATCATTAAGTTCAATTACTGCAACAGCTCCTAATATTCTGATCTCTTTAATTTTTTTGTTAGTATGTTCTAAATGTTCAGAAAACATTTCAGTAATGTTGGATATGTTGTTTTCGTAATCAATTTTTTCGAATAATTCTATTGAAGCTATTGCAGCAGCACATGCTGTTGGATTTGCCATAAATGTTGGACCATGCATTAATGCGTTATCAAGAGAATCTGATAAAAAGCTATTATAGATCTTATCGTTAGTAATTGTTGCGCTTAAGGTAATTGTACCGCCAGTAAGTGCTTTTCCTAATATTAATATATCTGGTGTATGAGCTATATTATGAAATGCAAATTTTTTGCCTGTTCTATAGAAGCCTGTTGCGCACTCATCAAAGATTGTAATTATCTGTCTTTTTTTACATTCCCTTATAATAAATTCTAATGTATCAATACTATGGAATTTCATACCTCCTGCACATTGAATTAATGGTTCAATAATTAATCCTGCGATATCATTGATGTTGTGATCAAGTAATTCAATAAATCTAGATTTTTCTCTTTCTGTGTTAGGTATTGTTGTTGTGATTTGGTTTGGCATGAAGTCTTTAAATTTTTCATGCATTGAGCTTGAGTGAGTAGCAAGTGACATTGCACCAAAAGTATCACCATGGTATGAGTTCTCAAATGCAATAAATTTGGTTTTCTTAGATTTTTTATTGTAATGATATTGTAGTGACATTTTAAGTGCTACTTCAACTGCAGTCGAGCCTGAGTCAGAAAAAAACACTCTTGATAGATTGTCAGTTTTTCTATTAACAAATTCAATCAGTTTGCTAGCAAGTTCATATGCTGGCTGATGAGCAAACCCTGCAAGCATAATGTGAGGGAATTTTTTTGTTTGTCTTCTAATAGCTTTGGTAATATGAGGGTGGTTGTGACCATGAGCCGTTGACCACCAAGCACTGACACCATCTATCATTTTTCTACCATCATCTAAGTAAATGTTAGAGCCTTTAGTTTTCTTTACTTTAAGCTGCTCTGGCAGATTTTGCATTTGAGTATAAGGTAACCAAATATTATTGATGCCTTTTTCATACCAATTTTGATTTTTTGCTTTCATTATAACATATATCTTGTATGCGATAATATATAGTAAAATTCTAAAAAGAAAAGTATGGAATGGGTTGAAGCAATTGGTTGTAATGATGTATATAAAGCTGCCATTGATCTTGGTTACTCAGATATAGTTGCGAATTTGCTGTCAAAGAAAATTTCTGATGTAAATAAATTAGAAAATTATCTAGATCCTAAAATTAAAAATTTAATGCCTAATCCATCAACTATTAAAGATATGGATAAAGGTGCGAATTATCTTTTTGAGGCCATAAAACAAAAACGTAATATTGCTATTTTTGGTGATTATGATGTTGATGGTGCATGCTCTTCTGCAATTTTAGCGCGGTATCTAAAATATTTTGATATTGATGCTAAAATTTATATTCCTGATCGGATTATGGAAGGTTATGGTCCAAATATCAATGCTTTAAGAGCATTAAAAGCAGAAGGTTATGATTTGATAATTACTGTTGATTGTGGAACTACAGCTTTTGATGCTCTTGAAGAGGCAAGTAAGGAAGGCCTTGATGTATTGGTTGTTGATCATCATCTGTCAGAAGCTAAAATTCCCGAGGCTATTGCAGTAATAAATCCAAATAGGCAAGATGATGATTCAAGCCTTGGCTTTTTATGTGGAGCTGGTGTTTGTTTTATGTTGGTTGTTGCGGTAAATCAGTTATTTAAGTCCAGATCTGAATCTTTGGGGCTTACATCAAAGCTTCCTAATATACTGATATTACTAGACTTGGTTGCGCTTGCGACTGTTTGTGATGTTGTGCCTTTAGTTGAGCTTAATAGAGCTTTTGTTAATTATGGTTTAAGATTAATGCAGCTAACCGAGAACCCTGGCTTGCGTGAGCTCTTCTCTGTTGCTAATATTGATGTTAATAATAAGATAAAATCTTATCATCTTGGTTTCATGATTGGCCCTAGGATAAATGCTGGAGGTAGAGTTGGTAAATCAACTATTGCTGCTGAATTATTATCACAGAGTGAAAATGTTCATGATTTAAGTGTTAAACTTGATTACTTCAATAAAGAGCGACGAGCGATTGAGCAAATAGTTTTGGAAAAAGCATTTGAGCAAATAAATCAGCAAAATCTATCTGAAAATAAGGTGATTATCGTTGCTAATGAAAATTGGCATCCTGGCGTAATTGGGATTGTTGCATCTAGAATTAAAGATAAATACCAAAAGCCAACAGCCGTTATAGCTCTTGAAAATAACATTGGTAAAGCATCTGCACGATCAGTTGAAGGAATCAATCTTGGAGCATTTATACATAAAGCGAAATCTCAAGATCTTTTAATTGCTGGAGGTGGACATGCTATGGCAGCTGGTTTTACAATTGCAGAAGATAAAATTTCTGACTTTTCTAATTTTATGCAGACAATTTCTGACCAATCAATTCATAATGCAGAATATGATTTAGAGCTCAAGCTTAGTGATGTTAATTTAAATCTTTATGATGAATTATCTATTTTGGAGCCATATGGTAAAGACAATGAAGAGCCAATCTTTAAAATTGCTGATTTATCTGTTTCTAAGCATTTTTTCATGCAAGAAAAGCATTTGAAATTAATGATTGTTGATAAAAATACTGGAGTTTTAGGCAATAAAGTTGAATCGATTTTGTGGAATTTTGATCAATTTGATATTTGGGATAAAATTCAAAATCAAAGTTTCTCGGTAATTTGCAAATTAGAAGAATCTATCTGGAATGGTAATCGTAACATTAGATTAAATATTCTTAAATTTTTATTTTAATTTATCTTAGAGGTAATTATGAGAAGATTTTTTTCTCCGATTATGAGTGGGGCAGTTTTAAGGAAAGGTCCGGTTTCTATTAAAGCTGTCCAATTGTCACGATCTAGTTCCTCAATTTCTAGAAATTTAGCGGAAAAATTTTTGCAAGATGGTAGATTAGATACATCTAACATAACAAAAGTTACCTTTTCTTATGATGCGGCAACAATTTTAAAAGCTAATAAATGGGAATTATGTGATGATAGTATTAGTTATTTATCCAAAGTGATTGATAATTCTAAGGATGCCGCTGAAGTTTTACATTATAGGTTTTTAAAGCCTGAACATCGAACTAGGTTGATTGAAAATTTGGCTCATAATCAAGATGTGGTTCTTACTATCTCAGGTGGGTTTGTGCCTGTTGATACCGCTGCTAAACTGCTTGATGGTAAGTTTTTTACTAATACTAAATTTGGCAAAACATTAGCACAGAATGTTGTGAAGTTATCAAGCTCTGATATTGCTGAGATTTTAGCTCATGGTAAAATTAGTGACTTCAATCTACAATTAGAATTGCTCAACAGAATTGATAATCAAACTGATTTAGTTAAGGTTCTAATCAGAGGAGATATCCAAAAATCTCTAGCGGTTCCTTTGCTTGATCAGATTTCTTTTGATAATATAATTTTACTTCTTAATGAAACAGAAAATGCAAGTTTTGCATCTGAATTAGAACAGCTTGCAAATTCAAAGCTTGAGCAAGCATTGAAAAATTATCAAAAGGGTGATTTTAAAAAAGATTTTAAAGATTTTATAGATGATCAAGTAAAAAATCATGTTCCGGTTTTTGAATTAAATTTACTTAAGGATAATTTGGATAAGGATGGACTTGTTTTTAGAGTGGGTGAGCTTACTGGTACGAATCCAAATTTTGACTCTAATAAATTTCAAGAGTTTTGCTATAAATTTGAAGATTATGTTAGCTTTGAGAAGATCGCAAAATTATGTCATGCTTTAAATTTAAGTCCTGATGATTTAGCTGAGCTTTCCACAAAATATAATATTGGAGATAAGTTGGTAAGTTCTATTCGAGAGCTTTCTGGTGAAGTAAAAAATATAAGTGACCTTGATGCTGGATTATTAAATAAATACTCCAGAAATATTGATGTTATAAGCCGATAAATATATTGTTGTAATTTTAATATAAAAATGTAAATCGCAATTTAATAAAGGTGTTTAATATGAAATTTCCGGTTTTTTCTTTTGGTATAAGAACAATTATAAACTCTAAATTGAGCGGGTTTTTTGAACAAGGTCAAGCGGCAGAAATTTTGCGCAGAAGCAGTTTGTCTCTTTCTCAACAAAAACAACTATTCGCCAATATTTATTCTTTACCATATGCGATTCATGCCATTTCTGGAGGTAAGGTTGATCCAGACATATCTAAGAAAATTGCTGACAAAGTATCGGATACAAGATTAGTTTTAAAATGCTTTCAACAATATGGTACTTTTATGCCATATGATATTCAAAAAGCTCTTATTGACGCTTTTGCAAAATCTAATGAGTCTGAGGCCGATAAATCAAATCATGCTTTTCAATTAACTCAATTGGTTGGTACTCAAGAATTATATCATAAATTAATTCCATATATTCAAATTGGTCAGAAACATATTGATGAGATTAGCTCTGATGAAGCAACGTATTTTATTAGTCATTATGAGGGTGTTATTTCTACTCCGGTTCAAATTGATTTGCTTCAGAAAATAAATAATTCAGAAGATTATGCTATTGCTCTTGGTTCAGGTCGTCTAAGACCAGATCTAGCTGAAAAAATTTCGCGAAGAATATTTCATGCAAATTATGTATCAATTGCACTGGCTTCTGATCCTGCTTTTTCTGATGCTGTTTGGACTAATTTAATTAGAGGTTTTAAGGTTACTAATTCTATTAAAGATAAGTTAAGTTGCGTTCAAGCTATTAAATCTAATGTCAATCTTTCTCCTGAGTTTAAAACTGCGATTTTAGAAGATTTATCTAATATTTTTAGTGCTGCGATATCTAGCTCTTCTAGTATTTTATCAGATGAAGATATTGAGTTATTAGCTAATACTTTGTTGGCAAATGAAGAGTTGCCATTAGCAACAAGGAATCTTGTTCTTGAGTATAAAGATAATATCGCATTAGCATCTCAAATGAATGGTGTGGTTTTAAATATGGATCCAGTTGGTGTTTTCGGTGCTGCTGTTAATCAAAGGGTTGTTCAAAATTTGGCTAATGACAATCTAGTTGGGCTTCGTGCTAATATTACTTTAAATGAGAGGCCTAAATCTATTGATGATCTGCTTAAGTCTTTTGCAAGAAACGAAGTCTCATCAGAGAATTTTTTAAGCTATGGTATTCAAATGTTGTCTGAAACTTTGGAAACATTAAAAGGTAATGCTAATTCTATTCATTTTCATTTTTCAACCTTAGTTTCGCTTGCTAAAGCTTTGGGAGAAAATCTTGAGGATAAAAGAGATCTGTTAAATATTTTGCATGATAGTCAAGTAGGTAGATTAATTGCACGACAGGTTGAAACTAGCGTTTTTGAATTAATTCCTCTTGAAGGTTTTAGTCGTTAATAAATAAACTTCATTTTTGAAATAAATCTAATATTTGTTAAGCTTTTAATGTTGTATGCACAATTATAGAAAAGCTTTTACTATTATTGAAATGATTATTGTGGTTGGTATAATCGCATTATTATTGTCAGCAGTTTTATATTCGAAAAATTTGTATCAAAATAATAGAGTCTTGCTGATTGTTGGTGAGTATCAAAAATACAAAGCAGCATTTCATGATTTTTACAAGATCTATAATGCTTTACCTGGTGATATCGATAACGCTTATGATTTTTTTGGTTCTGATTGTGGTCTAGATACAGATATATCGCTTTCTGGATGTAATGGTGATGGTAATGGTATAATTGAAAATTATGATGAAGCATTTATGGCGAATTTGCATTTATCTCTAGCAGCTTTAATTGACGGAGAATATACGGGAAAATCTAGTTCTGGTTCTTACCAAGATCATTTTGTTAAATCTAGTTATGAATCTGGTTTTTATGCGCCAATTATTTCAAGTTCAATAAGTGATGCTGAATATCGAGGCCGTTTTGACAAATTTCATTATACAGTGTTTGGAAAAATTGATAGTGATCAAATGCCATATGATCCAATTTTAACGTCTGAGCAAGCAAAAAGGCTTGATAGTAAAATTGATGATGGAGTGATGTGGAATGGTGTTGTCCAAATTAGATATTTTAACGCAAGTAGTTGTAATGGTAGTGATTTAGTTTTGGTTGGAAATTATGATTTAGCTAATACTAATATTATTTGTAATTTGTTATTTTATCTCGATATTAATTAAAAAAATAAAATTGTTTTATGAGAAAAGCATTTTCATTACTTGAATTGTCCATTGCAGTTGGAGTTATTAGCATTCTTCTAAGTATGGTTATCATTTCAAGAGAATTTATCACTAATGCTAGACTTAAAAAACTAATGTATGAAATTCATGATGTTGAAACGGCTATTAAGAGTTTTTACAATATCTATAATGGTTTGCCTGGTGACCTTGACAATGCCACCTCATTTTTTGATGATGTCGTGAATGGTGATGGTGATGATAAAGTTGAAATGACGGATGAAGTTTATAATGCTATGATGCATCTTGGTGCTGCTGATTTGATAATTGGTGATTATCAAGCAAATGAAGCTGATTATGCCTATCATGCTAAAGCTAAATCAGGAACTGTTATGAGACTTATTTATACGAGTAATTTAGAGGGGTTTTATATATCAAATGCTAATGTATTGCAATTAGGACAGGCGGATAATGCTGATAATGCTATTTTTACTCCTGAGGAAGCTGAATATCTAGATTATAAATTCGATGATTCTAGACCAAAGCTCGGAAGAGTTACTTATAGGAATTATGGAACTTCTACAGAACTCGCCTGTACGAATGAAACTGATTCTTATTATGTGGCCAGTAAAGAAGTTGGTTGTAATTTAGTATTTACGATAGATTTTCTTTAACTATTTATTCCAGCACCTATTGCTTCACTAATATTTTTAAAACCATTCATTTTTAGTTTTTCAGCAAGATCGATATTGATTTTTTGCGCTAAACCAAAGCCTTGATATACTAGGCTGCTATAGATTTGAATTAGGCTTGCACCGTTTAAAATTCTATAATAGGCATCATCAGCTGATTCAATGCCTCCAACGCCAATTATTTTAATTTTACCATTTGTAGCTTTGTAAACATCAGCAAGAATCTTGTTTGCTAACGTTTTAAGCGGAGCACCACTTAAACCGCCAGTTTCATGTTTATGTTTGCTTATTAAGGAATCAGGTCTTGTGATTGTGGTGTTGCTAATTATTAACCCATCAATATTATGCTTTAAGCTAATATCGCAAATATCTTGAAGTGATTCTTCTGTTTGGTCTGGGGCAATTTTATATAAAATTGGAGTTCTGGTATCGTGTTTTTTTTCGAGCTCAAGAGCTAAATTATTGATATTACTGATAAGATTTTCGAGGTTATGGCTTGATTGAATGTCGCGAAGGTTTGGTGTGTTAGGCGATGATATGTTAATAGTTAAGTAATGAGCTTTGTTGTAAAATTGTTCAAGTAAGGTTAGATAATCAGCTAGGAAATCCTCTTGTAGTTTGTTTTTGCCAATATTAACTCCAATAGGGTAGCCAGATGGTAAGCTAGATTTACCATTCTCAAGATTTTTGGTAAATTGCTCCATGCCGACATTGTTAAAGCCAAATCTATTGATTACCGCTCTATCTTCAGTCAATCGAAATAATCTAGGCTTATCATTACCAGATTGGGCTTTTGGTGTCACTGTTCCGCATTCAACAAAACCAAAATTGTAGTTATATAGTTTTGAAAAAACTTCAGCATTTTTATCGTAACCAGCAGCCAATCCAACAGGGTTTGTAAAATATAGACCAAAAAGATGATTTACTAGTATCTTCTCCGCAAAATCTGGCCTTTGTGTTTTAGCTAAAGTTTTTAAGAATAAAATACTAATATCATGGGCTTTTTCGGCCGGCAACATGAATAAAAATGGCCTTAAAATTTTATAGAAATTCATGATTTAATTTACGTTGATCTTTTATTTAAAAAATATAATAAAAAATTAGTGTTAATTGAAAAATTATGCTAATTTAAAGTTTATATTGTTATATCATTAATTAAATAAATCCAATATAAATACTTTTTAGTCTTTTAACTTTTATATGAGATATATTTTAAAAAACAAAATTCGCAACTTAACCATTTCGCTGTTCTTATTGTCTAACCCCTTGTTTGCTAAGGATCTTGTTGAGTTTTCGGTTTTTGAAAAAGTTTATCTTAATGAAAAACGTGAGGCTATACAAGCCCAAAAAACTAAAAATTATGAGTTAAATCGTTTTAATTATAAACGTACTGAGATTGAGCCAAAGAAATCTCAAAAAGAAGAATCTAAAAATTATAATTTCGAAATATCGGTTTCATCTAATAGTGAAGCTGAGATTAATAGATATAATCTTACTAATCAGGCATATACTTATCTTATTGATGGTGATTATGAGTCAGCAATTTTCTTTTATCAGAAATGTTTAGATGTTTTTGGTTCTGATCTTGATGTGTTAACAGCAATGGGTTCTGCCTATCAAAGGTTAGGAGATCTAGAAACTTCAAAAAAATATTACAGTGATGTTCTTAATATAGATCCTGCAAACGAGACAGCCTTAAATAATTACATTGTCTTGATTGGTGAAGATCATCCAGATGAAGGAATCGATACATTAAGGAAAATTAATGAATTACATAATAACAAAATAATTTCAGCACAATTAGGCTATTTATACGCTCTTAAACAAGACTATTTTAAAGCAAAAGATGCTTTTGAGGAGGCATTTAAAGCTGATAATAATGATGTGAAACTTTCATATAACCTTGCTCTTAGCTATGATCTTACTGGCAATACCAGAAGTGCATATCTTTTATATCAACAGATTTTATATAATTCTAAATATAGAAACCATCAATTTATGATTCCAAGAGATTCTGTTCAAAAACGATATAAAGTCTTAGAGCAATTGATGCAAGATAGTAATGAGGTAATATAAATGGAAAATCATCAGGAGGTTCTTAATAAAATTCTTTCATGTGCGAAAAAAGATGGTGTTTCAGATATTCATATCACACCCAATCAGCCTGTTAGAGTTCGTTTAAATGGTGAATTAGTAGCTGTCGGTTCATCAATTTTATCAGTTGAAGATCTTGAAAAAATTATTGCTCTTACAATGCCAACTAATGCAGATTTTGATTTTTTTAAACAACATTGGGAGTTTGATTATTCATACAGCTTTGGAGATTATTGCCGTTTTCGAGTAAACGCATTTTGTAATATTTCAGGATCTTGTGCGGTTTTTAGGAAAATACCTGCCAAAATACCAGAATTATCAACTTTAAATGCTCCAGAGATTGTTAATGATCTTGTGAATTTGGCTCAAGGTCTTGTTTTGGTTACTGGTCCAACTGGATCGGGAAAATCAACTACTCTTGCGGCAATGATTAACAGAATTAACCAAAATAAAAAAAAGCATATTTTAACAATCGAGGATCCAGTTGAATTTGTGTATAAATCAGATCAAAGTCTAATTAATCAGAGGCAAATTGATCATTCAACTAAGTCATTCCCAAATGCTCTTAAAGCAGCTCTGCGTGAGGATCCTGATATAATACTGGTTGGAGAGATGCGTGATCCAGAAACGATTCAGTTGGCTTTGACAGCTGCTGAAACTGGGCATTTAGTGTTTTCAACGCTTCATACTAATAATGCTTATGAATCTATAAATCGAATTTTAGATGTGTTTCCTGCGGAAAGTAAAGGTTTAGCTACATCATTGCTATCAACTGGATTATCTGCTGTAATCTCGCAAAGATTAGTACCGCTTAAAGATGGTAATGGTAGACATCCCATTCATGAAGTTTTGATTGCAACTAATGCCGTTAGAAATTTAATCAGAGAAGGTAACATTCCGCAAATTTACTCAATGATTCAAGTTGGTAGAAATAAAGGAATGCAAACTATGTATGAAAGTGCAGAAAATGCAGTAGCAAAAGGTATTATCTCTGATGAAATCTTATCAATACTAAAACCGGCTAAAGATTAATATTATGCCTCATAACCTTATTTCCATTGATGATCTTAGTCTTTCTGAATGTCTAAGTATTTTTAAATATGCAGAAGAGTTTAAAAAGAGCGCAAACTCGCAGGAATTACAAAATAAGAAATTAATTAATTTGTTTTTTGAGAATTCTACAAGAACTAGATCTTCTTTTGAAATTGCTGCAAAAAATATGGGAGCTGAAGTTATCAATATTGATGTTTCTACATCGGCTGTAAAAAAAGGTGAAAGTGAAATTGATACAATAAAAACCTTAACTGCAATGCATCCGGATTTTATTACAATTAGACATTCAGTAGCGGGTTTTGTTGAAAGGCTTGCAAAATATACAGATGCACATGTTGTTAATTCTGGCGATGGTGCAAGGGAGCATCCAACTCAGGCTTTGCTTGATTGTTTTACAATTCTTCAGGAGAAGCACAGAATTGATGGATTAAAAATAGGTATATGTGGTGATATTATAAATTCAAGAGTTGCAAGATCTAATATAAAGCTTTTAATAAAAATGGGAGCTGAGATATATCTAATTGCACCTCATAGCTTGATGCCTAATAAATTAAGGATTGATAATTTGCATTTTTGTTATGATTTGAAATCAGTAATAGGAAGCCTAGATGTTTTAATGACATTAAGAATCCAAAAAGAAAGGATGAAGAATGCTGTAATTACTTCAGAAGAAGAGTATGGTAGATTCTTTGGTTTAAATAAGGATAATTTAAAAAATGCCAAAACTGATCTTATAATCCTTCATCCTGGTCCAATTAATCGTGGAGTAGAAATTAGCGATGAAGTCGCAGATAGTATTGCTTCTATGATTTTAAAACAAGTCGCAAATGGTATTGTTATTAGACAATCAGTTCTTAAGTTTTTAAATAATTGATATTTCAGGATAGAAAATTTCTGGTGTTTTTTATTTATCACTTTATTTTAAATTTCTCAAAAGTTTTTAAAGTGATATGAGAGCTGCTCCTAAATTTTCAAAAAAAGTTTATGAGATTTTTACTGAAAAAGAAATCGCAAATTATTTAAGTTTGATTTCATTAAGATCTGATGAGCGTGAACAAAGAATTTCTATTAATTATATTAATGTATTAATTGAAAATTGGTCTGATCCAGACGTACAAGAATTAAAGGATTTCATTGAAAATTTTTTATATGTAAATTCTACATATAACACTGGGCAATATAAAGTCTTAGGTATTGATAGATCTAATCAAGATCATTTAGATCGAGCATATGAGAGTTTAAATTCTTCAACTAGTGAAGATGTTTTGTTAACTAGTCATGGAGATGATTCTGGTATGGAATCTGTATTAAGTGATGATGTTAAAATTTGCTCTGTCGATTCAAAAATATGTGAAGAATCCACCAAATCTTTAACAAAAGCTCAAAAAAAACGTTTAAAGAAAAAAAAAGCACAATCTTCTAGATTAGAAGGATTGGATGCTAGGTTATGTGAGCAAGAGAAAGCAAGTTTCATTGGAGGGTTAAATGATATAGATTTTGGTGACAGTGAGGATGTTATTCAATTAAAGGCGTCATATATCGATTTAATTCTTACATATTTTAATATTACTTCTAGTTCTGCTGTAAAATTAAATCCGAAATTTACTATGATACCTTTTGCTGTTAGAATTCAAATTATTGAAAAACTTACGGATTCGAAATTACTTAATTTAGAACCAAAAGCAATCGGAGCTTTATTGTTTGGACTAGTTCCAGAAATTTTAATAAAGGAGAAGCAAAAATTGACTGAGGTTATGAGTTCAAGTTTTGTTAATTATACTAAATCGGTTGATCAGTATTTAATTTATCAGTTAAATTTGTTAATAAGCAAAAATATTGTAACTAGTAAAAATTGCTTAGAATGGTTATATCATTTTCAATTATACGTCTCTGAAATAGATAAATTCCAGATTTTTACTTCAAGTTTGTTTCAAAATAATAAGGTTAGCTTAGCTAATTGTAATTGTTGGTTAAAAGGATCTCGAGAAATTAATAAAGGAGATAGAGAAAAATTTAAGGTTCAGATTTTTCGACATGCTTACGTCCTTGGATTTATTACTCCAGCAAATGCTCATTTATGGGTAAAAAAATTAGAATTTGATGAACGTAAATTTGTTTTTGAGTTTATTAGGAATCTTTCTGAAATGGGTAGCTTTAAATTCTCTACTCTCTCAGAATATTATGATGCTTTTACTAAAAGGCTCGATGTTACAGAATCGATAATTGCTGATATATTTATTTTTGCAATTAGAGGTGAATCCTTACCGCCCGTACATAGGAAATGGAAAAATAATCCTGACAGAGATGAGGTTTTGTTTATTATAATGATGTTTGAGCTTCAAAAATATGCTGACAAACAACTAGAGCAAAGTATCAGAAAAATTATTTTAGATTTTGAAGGTAATAAATATCCAAAACAATTTATTGTTTCTTCAGTTGTTCAGAAGGGTTTGACAAATAAAAATTTTGTTCGTGATATAGATAAATCTATTTCTTTAATTGATGTTGCTCAAGAAATTTGTGATTTTCTGAGTAATTTTTCAACGGATATTTCTCAAATAACAACTCTGGAATCTTCAATTAATGAACTTGATAAGAGAGGCTATATAAAACCAGATCTGATCAAAATTGTTGAAAGGTTTATTGAGGAGAATAAATCTTTTATAAATGCTTTTATGGCATTTAACTGCTCAACACCTTCATATGATATTTCTGGTAATATTGCTTTTTTAAAACTTCTGTTAGAAAACAAGTCCTATTCAAATGATTTAGCTATTGGAGAATTTGTAAAATTTATTTTTGAAATTCATCGTATTTATGATTATAAATCTATATGTGAGGCTTTGAATTTAGATTCAGATTTAGAATTAAAAAAACTATTTATTTTTAATTTTATTCAACAAGGCATTTTACTTAACGAAATAACTGTTGATAATTTTAGCTATTATTTTGATATCGCAATTGAAAATTTATCAACTTTTGATCAAGTTTCGTCCTTATATGATAGAATCATAATTTCACTTATTAATACAAATGGTATTTCAGTTGCTGATCTTAAAGAGTGGTATCATTTATTAGTTACTGAATTTAGTAAAGTAAGATTCTCTCGAGATAGTACTGGTGCAATGGATGCTTCAGATTTATTTAATCATATTGATAGTTTTGAGGCTTTTTATGAAACTGTTATGGATAATCTATTATCCATACATAATTATACAATTTATGAAGATGCTAAGCCAGCACTTAGGCTATTGATGTTGGATTCAGATTTTATTTTCTCTGATGCTAAATATTATTTAGACAGATTATTTAAAGCTAGTTTTTATGAATCATTTTTATTTGAATCTGAAGAAACTGATCATTTGTTGGAATTGGATAAATTTCTTAAGAGTAAATCTGCTAATGATTTATCTAGAATTGTTGAAGGTCTAAATCAAATTAGTAAAGCTGAATTTCTGTCATTAATTGAGAAAAATTTACATTATAATTTTGCTGATAAAAAAGCCAAAAAACCTGCTGCTAAAAAGAAGTCAAAATCTACAAATACTAAGTTTGATTTTTTTGACTTATGGCACAGAAGTTTGTTTTTGATTCAAATACAACAATATTTAAGCATTTCTGATGGTCTTTCGAGAGATGATATAAATCAATTGTTCTTGAAGCAGGCTTTTATTAAAGGATTCGTTACCTTGTTTGAGCCAAATCTTGAAAAGCTTTATCTGAGACTTGATTTTTCAAAACGCGAAATTTTTAATATGATTTCAAAAAATTTGCTTGAAGATCCGAGCCTAACATTTTTGAGTTTTTCACAATGTCAAGATAAAATAATGGAAGGTTTGAGTTCAGAACATGATTCTGTTGCAAATGCTAATGCATTATATCAGGAGCAGCAAATTGCTTTTTTTAAAACGGTAAAAGATTATGATGATGTTAGCTTTGCGAAAAGAATAAGCCTATTTGCAAATGTAAAAGATTTTATCGATGATGTTTTAGCTCAGAATAAAATGTTAAAAATATTATTTATATTACCTGATAATGATTTACCAGAATCTTTTACTCAAATCGATGTAAAAAGGATAAGTGAGTTCTTTGAGGGATTTCTTACTAAAAACCCTAATATTACATTAAATGAATTGAAAACACATGATTTCCACGTGTTAAACAGAATAATTTCCGTAAAGGACAAATCATGCTTAATATCTTAAAGAAAAGAATAAATGAGAAGAGATAATCAAGACAAACTTGACACAGAATTAGAGCAAAAAATCGAAGAGATGGGTGCGGCAATTTTTAGAATAATTGATGAGGAAGAGTTTAAGTGTATAGAAGAGTTACAAAGTATAATAACTGAGAAAAAACCTAAAGATATTAAGGGGAACGAGGATGCTAAGGCATCAAGAATCGTTGAAGGTCAAAAATCTAGAAGTATTGCAGTTGAACTAAAGCCATTATCTGCTGTAAAAAAGAAAAAACCTAAAGATATTAAGGTGCAAGATCTTGTTCAAGTATCAAGAGAAGATGATGGATTAGGAGTCGTTAAAGAACAAAAGCTTAAGAAAGACGAAGTAACTCGAGAAGTAGTTTTATCCAAAGCTAATAAACCAAGTTTTGACAAGGCTCAAGAACAGGGTTTTCAAGCAACAAATCCAGAAGCATTGAAATGTTCTTCAGTTGAAGAGGTTCAACAAATAGCTTCAGTAGATGTTGAAAAGCATAAGGTTAGCACAAAAGCAGAAATGAAAGCGCAACCATCTCAATTAGTAGCAAAAAAACAAAAAACAAAATCAGAAAAAATTGTTAGAGATCCAGAGGCTATTTATGCAGATTTTAAATTATGTTTATTATCATGTTTTGAAAAAAAAATTACTAAGATATCAGCAATAACAGAATTTAAAGAAATTCCTCAGGAGATTAAATTTAAAATTTTTGATGAGGTTTTAGATGAGGTTAGTGCTGTAAATCTTGCTACATTATCTGATTTTTCTTTGCGAATTGTAAAATTGCAAAAATTACTAATCATTGATTTAGATGAGTATATAAATAAGACTTCTAATTCTCTTGAATCTCTTGCTGTTATCAAATTAGAAACTTCAAAACGAATGTTTGTTTTGTTTGATAGAGCCATAGATCATGGTTTAGTAACCTCAGCTAATGTTTCTAAATGGCATAATGAAGTATTTAGCAAATGTGAGTTTTTATTAAGGGATTATCAAGATTTTTTTCATATTCTATTTTTGAAACAACATATCACTCATCTAAATTTTGCCGAATGGTTTAAGACTCTGACAAAAAATACAAAACTAACACAGCATTTTGTAATCGATGCATTGTTTCCAGCAATGTTTGAACTTAACCTATCCGATACTCATAAAGCTGAAAGTTGGTTTAATGCATTTAAAAGTTATGATAAATTAGATCATGAATATCTGTTGTTATTATTTTCACAATTTCTATATCAAAGTCAGCATATAAAAATTATAAATGCTAAATTTTTACTAGAAAGGTTTGAAAAATATGATTTTTCACTTCCTGTTGATATTGGTAATAAAATTCTTGCTAGGCTTGGAATAGATTACAAATCTGATGATATTTTATTAATAGATGAGGTTTACCAAGAGATAATCATAGAAAAATTAAGACAAAATCCTAGCTGTTCTAAATGGGTGGAGATTATAAGCGATGATACTTGTGCTCAGCTTGTAAATGGAATATTGATTAAATTTTTTGAAATTGAGCAAGTTACTTTTGCAAATTTTATTGATAAGTTTATTGCAAATGAAGCTTTAGCATTAAGAATACAGCATGCTTATTATTGTTTGGCTGCTTGTTTTAAGGCAGAGAGTATTGATGAATCGTCTAATTTTATGATTGCTACAATTTTAAACAAAATTGACGTTCATTATAAAACGATTATTTTTTCATATTTTCTTGTTAATGGCTTTAAAAAAGAACAAAATCCGGAGTTGTTTTATCCGCAAATAAAACTTTTGGCTGACATAGTTTATTTATTAAAATCTGATAATAAAACCCATGAATTTGAACTTTATAAAAAAGTGATTCTGAAATTAAATTATTATGGATTTAATAAAGGAATTTTAAATAAATCTAATCTTGCTGAATGGTTAGATACTGTGAAAAAATGTGAATTTGATTACTTTTTTTTCGTCACAATGTTTCATGATAGTTTTATTGGCATTTGTGAAAATTCCAAAAACTATAAAGTTAATGATGTCATGGATTTCCAAAATTTATTCTCGCAGAATATTTTTATACCCAAAATCCTCGATGATGAATTAAGCAAGGTTTCATCTCGAAAAACTTTGCGGGAGAGGTTTTGTGATGAGGATGTTAGCAAGATTTTATTTTTTAACAAATGTCATTTTCACATCGATGTGTTTTTTAATAATTTGGCAATTAAGCTTTTAAAGGAAGTTAAAAAAATTGATGTATCGGATAAGGCCATTCTATTTCAGGCCTTAAAAATAGTTAGACACGAATATGATCTTCCAGTATCTCTTATTCATATGAGAGTAGCTCAAGTTGTGGATTTTTTATCTAAGCAATCATCTGGCATAGATATTCGAGAACAAAGTCAATTAGATTTGCAAATTGACAAGCTGAAAAGTTTTTTGTTTGCACAAAATAAGGTACCTTTTCCGCAATTGTTAACAGCAGTAATACGGATTGGTTCAAAGAGAATAACTGATGTTTTATCAGAAGGTTGCGAGAACTATTTTAGAGAAAACAATAGCTTAAATGCATTGATAAAATTGATGCAAAATCAAAGATTAATAACTGTCGTATGCAGTGCAGATCATAGTGATGATTGCACAATGAAAAATCTTATAATTGGTCAAGCGTTCCATGCTGGAATTATTAAAGCTGACAAACATAGTTTTGCTCAGTTATTTCAGGGCTTTAATTTTGAGTATGATTTTGTTATGGAATGTTTTTTTAAGAATGCGCTTTCAAATGGCAGTTTTAAATTACAAAATATATCAAAATGGATTGATTTCTTTGCCGATAATTTACCTAATGAGTTTTTTGAATCAGCTGTTTTAGAGCCTGATTCTTCATTACAAAATATCGATAAAAGGTTATATTATTTATATAATTTGGTTATTGAGTATTTGATAAAAATAAAAACTCAATCATCTGAAATTGAACTTCCAGATAAATTAGTCTCAAGTAAAATGGAGTTTCAAATTTTAATGTTAAAACATCTATTAGATGAAACAAATAGTAGTTTTCTTTTCCAATTAGATAATTCAATAATCTTTTCTATGGTTACTGATATCTTCCAAGATGATGAAATTTCATTAGAAAATATTAATGAGAAATTTGATAAAATAGCATTTGAATATTACGAACATAGACAACCCGGTCTGTTAGCATCTGCATCAATTGATATATCAAGTTGTCCTTTTTAGTTCTAGACTTTTCCTAATAATTTAAGATATATCACGAATTACAGCAATTATCTCAGGATTTACAAGGGTTGAAATGTCACCTAGATCATTATCATTAGCTGAGATTTTCTTTAAAATCCTTCGCATTATTTTACCTGATCTTGTTTTAGGTAAGTCATCAACAAAACAAATCATTTCAGGTTTGGCAATACTGCCGATTTGGTCTTTGATAATTGCGTTAATTTCTTCAGTAATTTTATTATTTTTACTAATGACATATGCTTTTATAGCCTCACCTTTGATTGGATGAGGGTAGCCGATAACTGCTGATTCAATAACATCAGGATGCATATTTATAGCATTTTCAATTTCAGCTGTACCAATTCTATGGCCTGAGGTATTAATTACATCATCAATTCTACCAACGATTCTAAAATTACCATTTTCATCACAAAAAGCACCGTCACCACAAAGGTAATTACCAGGAAATTGATTAAAATATGTGCTTATACAACGATCATGATTACCCCAAATTGATCTAATCATTGATGGCCATGGTGTTGAGATACAAAGATAACCAGATTGGTTTGAATCTTTTACTTCATTACCTTCTTCACTGATTAATGTTGGAAAAATTCCAGGCAGTGGAGTTCCAGCAAAACTAGCTTTAGAGTTATCAAAAGCTGCTAGGTTTGAAATCATAATTCCGCCAGTTTCAGTTTGCCACCATGTGTCCACAAGGTTACATTTTGATTTTCCTACATTCTCATAGAACCACTTCCAGGCCTCTTCATTGATAGGTTCACCCACGGACCCTATAACTCTTAGTGAGTCCATTTTATATTGATTTGGAATATCAGCACCAAAATTCATTAACATTCTAATTGCAGTAGGGGCGGTATAGAAAGTTGTAACTTTATGTTTTTCAATTACTTGCCAAAATCTATCAGCTCCGGGGTATGTTGGAACGCCTTCAAACATTACAATCGTTGAACCAGCAAGTAGAGGTCCATACATCATATAGCTATGACCTGTTATCCAGCCAATATCTGCAGTACAGAAAAAGATATCACTATCTTGATAATCAAATACATTTACAAAGCTATAACCTGCATAAGTCATGTAGCCAGCACAGCTATGCATAACTCCTTTTGGTTGGCCGGTTGATCCAGATGTATACAAAATAAATAACGGATCTTCGCTATCCATTATTTCTATTTCAGCTTCTTTTGAACTATTATCTAATAGATCGTTAATTACGACTTCCTTTTGCCCTTGTGTATTGTTAGCTTCTCTTGCAAATATAAAAATATTTTCAATTGATTTAGTATCTTGTGTGGCTTCCCTTACGATATCAATTAAGTTGATTTTTTTTGCGCCTCTATAAGTAAAATCACTAGTAATTATAAGTCTTGCTTCACAATCTTTAATTCTAGATTCTAGCGATTTTGCTGAGAAGCCTGCAAAGACAACAGAATGAATGGCGCCAATTTTGGCCGATGCCAGACAGGCGGCGACACTTTCTATCATCATTGGCATATATACACAAATTCGATCGCCTTTTTCAATACCATATTGTTTGTATAAATTTACATATTGATTAACCCTTTCATACAGCTCTTGATAAGTTATCTGTTCAGATGGTTTGTTAATGTCGTTATGTTCAAAAATAATAGCAGTTTTATTGGCATTGTTTTTTAAATGTCGGTCTAAACAGTTTTCTGTAATGTTTAATTTTGCGTTTTTAAACCATTGAAAATTAGCATTTTGATAATCACATGAATAAACTTGATCCCATTTTTTACGCCATACATATTCATTGGCAATAATTGACCAGAAATCACTTAGGCTTGATTCAGCAAGTTTTGTTTTAGCAATATAGTCATCTTTTGATTGGAATTTATAAGTCATCGGCTAATAATTAATAATTTTTTGTAAATTAAAATGAATCGACACAAGGAACAAGTTTTTTCTCCATATTCTAAGGATCAGCTTTACGATTTAATAATGGATATCGATAAATATCCAGAATTTCTACCATGGTGTTATGCTGGTAGAATTTTGAACAATGATAAGGAGATTACCGAAGCTGAGCTGACAATTAATTTTAAAGCTTTTACCTATAGCTATGTCTCAGATATTACTTGTAAAAAATCTAGTCAAAATTATGAAATAAAAGTAAAACAAAAAACTGGTCCATTTAAGAATCTTTTAACTATTTGGAACTTATCTGATAGTCAAGATGGCACTTTAATTGATTTTTATATCCAATGTGAGCTTAAGAATCCATTTTTAGATAGTGCGCTTAGAATTTTCTTTGAATTTGCTTATAAGAAAATGATTGGTGCATTTACGCAAAGAGCCAATGCATTATTTGGTTAATTTTTAATAGTTTTACAAATTACCTTTCAAATTGTTGACCTATTTGCGCTGATGTTAAAACCAAATCTTTAATTAGTGAAATCTTTGATCCTTCTTCATCATATCCCAAATAGATATATTCTGAAAGATTATGTTCACTAAAATGTGTCATGATTTCTGGTAAGGATGTTTTAATAGCAGTGCATTTAAGTTCTGGTTGGTCTCGATGTTTTAACTCAACCATAGCTTCATATATTGCTTTCGAACGATTAGTGCCTTTTTCACAATTAATGATTAGCGGTTGGCTTGCTAAACCATTTTTATTCATATCTTTTTCTATGGTGACTATACATTCAGCTATTAATTCCTGGGTAAATCTATGCCCATAAAATAAATCATCAATTTCGGGTAGTTCGTAAAGAGTTATTGTCTTACTATCATGTACTAACAATGATTTTGTCATAGGTAAGGATAATAAGTTACCAATGTTTTGAGAAATATATCGTTCAATTCTATTAACAATAATATTGGGAGTAGAGTATTTTCTGGCTAAAGATAATTTAAACTCTTCTGGTAAACTTATCGTTTCTATAGCGCTTTGTTCTAAAATTTCATAATGTGGTTGACGAAGCGCTGATATAGCAACTAATTGATCTTCGTGTTGAAAATATTCAAAATATTTAAAAACTCCTAATTTTCCATATTCTAGTGGTGATGAAGTATAATAAATATTAGCAGCATCTAATCCGATAAGTGGCGAGAATAACAAATATAATTCATCAGCTTTAGAGTGAAGAATTGGTTTGAAAGATGCAAAATTATCAATGTGACCAGGTAAATTTCCGCAAAATAATATATCTAGAAGTTTTGAACTAGGTAATGTTTGGTCAATATAAACAGAGTTTATGGTAACGCCCATATTTTGTGTTGAATTCTCAAGTCGTTCTCTTGTAGATTCTGGCAAAACTATATGATTTGAGATGAGTTTTAATAATTCAATACTGGTTGAAATGATATGTTTATCATTACTAACTTTATTTAGTTCTCTAAATATAAATAATAATCTTGGTAATTTCTGAATTGAAAATTTATATGTTTCAAAATTTGCGCTAGAGCAAACTATATAAGAAATGCTCTGAGAACTATCAATTTGCGAAAAGATTATTTCATATGTTTGTTTTAAAATAGCTATAATTTGGGAGGTTTCTTCATCAGATAAAGAATTGCCCTGAAAAAGTTTTAAACAAATGTTTGAACATGCTTCTTGCTCATCTAGCTCAAATTTCTTAACTGTTTTTAATATTTCTTCTAAACAGCAGCCAAAAAATTTTTCTAATAATGGTTTATAAAAACTTATGAATTGATCTAAATTAAATTCTGCAGTGTTTTGATTACTTAAATCTCCATCGCATAATCCTGCAAGCTTACTTACACTTCTCCTCATTCTGTTAGCTATTTTAAAAAATTATTTGTGATATTTATAGATTCTTGATTAATCGAATGATCTAAACTTTGCAGTAAATGTATTTCATTTTTTATATTTCTGCTATCTAAAAATTTTGCAGAATTATCTGAATATTGATGAGGAATTACCATGTCTTGATCTCCATGAATTAAGCAAACTGGTGAGTTGTTCAATTTTATCTTATCTAAAATTTCAGGAATTAAGCCACCAGAATGGGCAATTAATCCAGCAAAATCTTTGTTTTGACTCAAGCCATAATGTAAAATTAGAAGTGCTCCTTGAGAGAATCCATATAAATAAATATCCTGATTGTTAACCTTATATTCTGTTTTTAACTCTTCGATATATTTTGAAAATAATGGAAGAATTGGTTTTAGTTCATTAGTTAGATAAGCAGGATCTAGATTATCTACATTATACCAAAAAAATGACTCTGGCATAAAGATATTAGTATTAGGTGCATCTGGCGCTAAAAATAAAGTATCTTTTAATGATTCTTCAAAATAGGGCGAAAGTGATAATAAATCACGACCATTTGCATAATAGCCATGAACAAAAATAAACAATTTTTTGGGTTTTGCTACTTGATTAGCAAAGTGAGTTTTGAAGCTAAACATATTAAAAATGCTAAAATTTTAGTCTTGATTCGAAAGCGGCTTTTACTGTGCCTTCATCTAAGTAGTCAAGTTCAGAGCCAAGAGGAACACCTTGTGCTAACCTAGTGATATTGATGTTCTTATTTTCAATAAGGTCGGTAATATAAAAAGCAGTTGTTTGGCCTTCAACTGTTGGATTTGTTGCTAGAATAATTTCTGAGATATTTTCTTTTTCAATCCTATCGTTAATGTTACTGATTCTCAGGTCTTTTGGAGAAATGCCCTTCATGGCTGATAATGTTCCGCCCAACACATGATATAATCCTTTAAAACAACCAGATTTTTCTATTGCCCACAAATCTTCTATTTGTTCAACAATACAAAGTGTATTATTTTTACGAATTGGATTTCTGCAAATCTCACATAATTCATGATTAGAAAGATTACCACATTCATTACAATATTTGATATTATTTGCGGTTTGGTTTAGTTGCGAACTTAATAAATTCATTAAAGCTTTATCTTTGATAAGCCCTAAGACAATTCTGCTCGCAGATTTTTTGCCAATAGCTGGAAGTTTAGTAAATGAATTAATTAATTCATTTATGTTATAATCCATCGTTATTGTTGAAAATGTTTTTAAGATCATTCATATCACCAATGTTATTTGTGATATTAGAAAATAGATTTTTTGATTCAGCATCAAATTGTTGTTTAGCGCTATTAAATGCAGCAATTATCAGATCTTCTCTGACTTTTGTTTGCATTGGACTATTTAAACTTTCATCAACCTCAAGTTTTTGAAATTTACCGTCGCCACCAATTGTAACTGAAACTAATCCACCGCCGGAACTAGCTGTGAAAGATTTCTTTTTAAACTCTTGTTGATTTTGTTCAAATTCTTTCTTTAGCCTTTCAGCTTCTTCCATTATTACTTTAAAATCCATTTTTGATATCTGAAAAATTAATTCTAGGGTCGATTAAAAAATATAAAATATCACTAATCAGATTAAAGACAAGTCCAATTAAACTATATATATATACTGTTGCAAAAATAACTGGGTAGTCTCGAGTTAAGGCAGAGTCAAAACCTAGCAAACCTAGTCCATCAAGCGAAAAGACAATTTCTATTAATAAAGAGCTTGTAAATAAAATCTTAATTAAGGTTTCAGGTAGGGACGATATAACTAGAATCATACTGTTTCGAAACACATGGCCATATAAAATTTGTTTCTGATTTAGCCCCTTGGCTTTTGCTGTAACTACATATTGTTTTGATAATTCATCAATAAAACAATTCTTTGTAAGCATTGTCAGGGAGGCAAATCCTCCAATTATAAGCGCAAGAGTCGGTAAAAATAGATGTTTAATATAGTCTAAAATTTTGCCAAAGAATGATAATTCAGCAAAATTTTCTGAGATAATTCCAGAAAGTGGAAAAATTGGGAAATATCCACCTTTAGCAAAAACAACTATAAGAAAAATAGCAAAAAGAAATGCAGGTATTGAATAAAATGTGAAAATTACTAAGCTAGAATATAAATCAAACTTACTGCCATCTGTAATTGCTTTTCTAATACCTAAAGGAATTGAAATTAAATAAATTAATAATGTTGACCATAAGCCAAGGGAAATTGATATTGGCAAACGTTCAATAATTAAGTCTGATACTTTCTGGCCTTTAAAAAAACTCTCGCCAAAATCAAAGAAAAGATATTGCTTTATCATTAAAAAAAATCTCTGATGCGCAGGTTTGTCAAATCCAAATCTTGCTTCAAGCTCTTTGATAATCTCAGCATCTAAACCATAACTATTAATGTTGTGTGAATTATCTAGTTTATTATTGGCGCTTATATCTAAAGATGCTGAATCTAAAAAGTTTGTCGAAGCAGAGTTGTTATGTTTTAATTCTGATAAAACTTGGTTTATCGGGCCACCTGGTGCGAATTGAATAATGACAAAATTTAAAAGTAATATACCAATTAATGTAGGAAATATTAGAAAGAATCTTTTGCAGATATAAATTAACATATTAAGTAAAAATTAATGACAGCCCATTCTTTTCAACTCTTTGTCTAAATTATAAACTAACTCTTCTTTAAAATTACGATAAAAAATGATTCGAGCTTTTCTAAAATAGTCACAAGCTTTTTCTTGTTCGTTTATAACTTCATATACTGTACCTAAATTAAAATATTGTGTTGCGGCTCTAAGTTCGTTGGATAATTTGTTGTTTATATCAAGAGCTGCAAAATAATATTTCTTTGCTAGGCTATAATCTCCCATTTGCTGATAAACTACACCAATATTAGATTCTGCGCTAGCAACATATTGCCATTCGCCATAGATTTGAGCTTCATGGGCAAGTTTGGCGTAAAAGCTTATAGCATTATTGTTGTCACCGGTAAGTCTATAAATATGACCAATATCATTTAAGGCATTAAAGTTTTTATTATTAAGTCTAAAAGCTTTTTCGTAATAACTTAACGCAAATTCTGGATCTTCAAAGATTTCAAAATTTCCAACATGTAAAAGAAATTCAGATTTTTCTTTGTCAGATGTTGAATTTTGATATCTAGTCAACATGATATTTTTGGCAGGTGTGAAATTGCCAACTTTAATTTGTTGAAAAGCATCATTAATAAATGTTTTGGAAAGGTGATTTCGACTATGTTTTTGTAAGGTTATAAGTTCATCAATTGATGATTCAAGATTCTGAATAATTTCTGGGGGGTATTTTTGTTTAAGATCTTGAGGAATTAGTTCATCAATTAATTCTTCATTTGGAGTCTTTCCAACATTAGTAGCAAAAGGTGATCTAATTGAAAGAATAGAATCATATGTTTTGTTAAATGAAGGTACTGAGTCATTAAGGTTCATTAAGGTTGAATAGATAATGGGCTTAAATTGCAATAGAATTGGAATTAAGATTGCGACAAGAGTAACTTTAAAAAAATTTTTAACTAAGAATTTGGCAAAAAATTCAATCATGGTTTTGTAAAAAAATATAATTTAAACATTATGAACTTAACAATAATAAAGACAAGTATGAAAAGTTTAAAAACAATTTTGTTATTGTTGCAACTTGTTTTTAAATTCAAGAATTTGATTAAGATCTTTTATATCACCATTACAATGAAGCACTATATCACAACCAGCCATGAAAGTTCTTTCAATTTTTTCTTTTACTGTTCCACTTAGCGCTTTCATGCATATATCGTCGCTAACAAGCAAGTTTTTAAAACCTATTTTGTTTCTAATATAGTTAATCGCTTTTTTTGAAGTTGTTACAGGATTTCTTTTGTCTATAGCTTCATAAATTATATGAGCTGTCATAGCCATAGGCATGTCTTTAAGAGCTGTAAAAACTGTAAAATCTGTTTTAGCTAATATATGCTCTTCAGTTTTAATTACAGGAAGATCGAGATGCGAGTCGCAATTTGCACGACCATGTCCAGGAATATGTTTGATAATAGGAACTATGTTGTTTTGAGCTAAAATATTACAACAGGTTTTTGCTAGTTTGATAACTATATCTGGGTTGCTGCTATATGCTCTTGAGCCAATTATTTGATCTGAATCTTCAAAAAACAAATCACATACAGGCATACAACAAACATTAATATCGAGGATTTTTAATCTACGAATAATTTGTTGAGTTGTAGTTTCGGCTAGTTCGATAGCCGCATTTGGGTCTGTTATAAATAATTTGCCTATAATTCCAGCAGCTAAAATATCATCATTAAAAAGATGGTTAGTTCTAGAAACCTTACCACCTTCTTCATCAATCAACACCATTAAATTAGGGTTGTTAGCAGCTAATTTTGCGTCATGAATAAGTTTCTGAGTTTGGTCTATATTTTCAATGTTGCGTTTAAAAAGAATAATACCTATTGGTCTTAAATCTTGAAGAATTTCAGTTTCTTCTGTTGTGATTTCTATAGAATTTAGTCCGATAATAAATGGCGAAATCATATTAAGATATTAGAATTGAACAAAAAAACAGGAAACCCCATTTTTTCGAAGGTTTGAGCAAAATTCTTTGGCCTCATTATAGTTTTTAAAAGGTCCAATAAATAGCTTGTATAATGACATATCAGAGTTTTTTACAAAGAATTTTTTGTTTTTAATAAGTAGAGGAAATGATACTTTTATTTTATTTACATGTTCAGAAATATTTTCCTTATTATTAAAGGCACCAAGCTGAAGTAAATTATCTTTTTCTTCTTCTTGATTGTTATCTATGTTTTCGATAGGAATTTCATTCTCTATGATTTTATCATCTGAAAGCTCTAAGGATTTATTCTGATCTGTTTCTTTGACAATGTTTTGTTGCGTAATATCGTATTTATTATCAGTTACGAAATCAGAAATTATTTTCTCTACTTCTTCATTTTGATTTTCATTTTTTGTTGGTAAAATGATATATGGTTCATTATCAAATTTTATTGCTTTTAAGGTTCTGTTATTGATTTGAAATAGATATTCATCATAAGCCTTAATAACGACAAATGCAAATAAGACGAGAGATAATGTTATATAGATTGAACGAAGAATTTTGTTTGATTTTACCATTATTCCATTTTGTCTAAAGCCTTAATACTAAAAATATTTAATATTTTAGCAATTATATCTTTTATCACAAGCAGCAAAATTATTCGGGCTTGGGTAATTTCTCTGTTATCATGGATCAATCGCATTTCTGAGCGGTTTTTACCTAAATTCCAATATGAGTGAAACTCTCCAGCTAATTCATAGATATAATTCACAAGTTGATGTGGCTCAAAATTTTTGGTTGCAGAAAATACAATTTGCGGCAAGGCTGATATTTTTTTGATTAAATCACATTCAGATTTGTCAGTAAGATGTTTTAAATAATCATTTTTAATATCGCTTATATCAATATCAATATTTCGAATTACAGAACAAATTCTAGCATGAGCATATTGGATATAAAATACAGGATTATCTTTTGATTGTTCAAGTGCTTTAGAAAGATCAAAATCAAAAACTGTATCATTTTTACGAGATAGCATTAAGAGTCTGAGTGCATCACTACCAATTTGTTCAACAACATCATCCATGGTGATATAGTTTCCGGCTCTTTTTGACATTTTAAGAGGCTGTCCATCTTTAACAAAATTAACTAATTGGCACAATATTGTTGTGCATTCAACTTTGTTATTAGATAAAGCTTTGACAGCGGCCGTAATTCTTTTGGTATAGCCACCATGATCAGCACCTAAAAGTAATATTAGTTTATCATAACCACGATCAATTTTGTCTTTATGATAGGCTATATCTGCTGCAAAATATGTCCAGCTTTCATCTGATTTCTGTAGCGATCTATCCATATCGTCACCAAACTCGGTTGACTTAAATAAAAGCATTTGTTCAGAAGAATTAGAGTTTTTAGAGTCAAAAGCTTTTGGTTTTTCTAGCTCTCCATAATATAAAAGGTTAAGATCTTTGAGGAAATTTGTAGATTCTTGAATTTTGTTTTCTTGATGAAGCTTTAATTCAGATGAGTTTATGTCATGTCTGACATTTATGTTAGCAAATGATTTAATTATTATTTTTTTGATTTTGTCAGTTGCAAAGTTCTTAAGAATCGGTAAATAATCTGATTCATCCATATTAAGATATTTATCTCCATCACGTCCGATTAAATCTTTAGCGATATCAATTAAATAATTTCCTGGATATAACCCTTTTGGTATATCAATGGATTTGTTTAGTAATATTTCTTGATAGCGAATATATAGTGATTTTGCTAAAATGTCTATTTGGCCACCAGCATCATTAAAATAATTTTCTCTAGTAACTTCATAGCCACTAAATTCTAACAAATTGGCCAAAGCACTACCAATTATAAGGCTTCTAGAATGTCCAACATGGACTGGTCCAGTAGGATTTGGAGAGCCGAATTCAATATTAATTTTTACATCTGAACCAATTTTTAGTGAGCCAAATTCTTTAAGATTGTTGTAAATGTTGCCGAGATGGTTTTGGTAAAAAGACTCGCTTAAAGTAAAATTAACAAAACCAGGGCCTGCAATTTCAATCTTGGTAAAAATAGGATCTTGCTCTAACTTAGATTTTATTTTTTCAGCAATATCTCTTGGTTTCGTTTTGAGTGTTTTTGTAAGAACTAAGGCTGCATTGGTGGCAAAGTCACCATGTTCTTTGTTTTTAGGTACTTCTACTGTTATTTTTGCATTAGAGTTACATGTTTCGCTGCCAAAAATATTATTAATTTTTGTTAAAATTAGTTCAGATAGATTTTGTTCCATTTTTTTGTTTAAAATAGGGATGAAATGAAAGTGCTTTCAATATTGTAGATTTCTTTAATTCTACGAATTTGGCTTTCGGAAATCTCATCACCAACTTTTAAATCAATTTCATCATGAAGTAAACCTGAAGCAATCAATAAAGAATCGCAGCCAAAATTATTTGCTCCTAAAACATCGGTAATAATTCCATCGCCGACAGCAATAATTTTGTTTTTTGGAGTTTTGTATTTGTTTGAAATATATTCATAACTATTTGGGTAAGGTTTGCCAAAATATTCTACTTTACCACCCATTTCAAGATATCTATCAGCAACTGCTCCAGCGCAAATATGTGATCTTCCACCTGCCTTATGAACTTTTTTATCAGGATTGATGCAATAAAATAATAGATTGTTCTCAAATGCTTGATTTAACTCGTTTTGTACATCAGAAACTTCTTGTTTTATGTCAAGTCCTGTAGCTATGACGAAATCTGCATTCTTAGCATCTGCTTCAATCATTTTGTCAGTTCCATCAAAAATATTTCTATCTTTTTCAGGTCCAATATAAAAATATTTGTGAGTGCTTGCAGATTGGTCAAAAAAATGAAATGCAACTTCACCAGAAGTTACGATATCGGCATAATCTTGATTCTTGTAAATGTCGAAATCTTCTAAACGTTTTTTAGTGGTAATTGCTCTTCTTGGAGCGTTAGATAAGAAAATAATTGTTTTGTTTCTTTTTTTTAACTCATCCAGGGTTGTTCTAACATTTTGATATAATTCTGAACCATTATGAATTACGCCAAAAATATCTAAGATTATTAGATCGTAATTATCAATTACATCTATAATTGAATTAATTTTCATCATGATTGATACCTTGTTTCTTTAGTTTTTTTAGTAACATGTTTCGTTTTAAAGGCGAAAGATGATCTATGAATCTAATGCCATTTAGATGATCAATTTCATGCTGCAGGCAGATTGATAAAATCCCAGAAGCATGAATTTCTTGTTGTTTGCCATTAAAATCTAAATATTTAACGGTGATTTCATTGTGTCTTTTTACATTAGCAAATTGTCCAGGGAATGATAAACAGCCTTCTTTATATATAATATATTCTTCAGATTCGTTTGTGATTTCAGGGTTAACAACAAATAACGGTTCAGTTAATATTTCTTTATTATCTTCGACATCATCATATCTTTCATTATCTTTAATATGTATAACTAATATTCTTTTTAGTTGTCCGATTTGAACAGCGGCAAGTCCAATGCCGTTTTCATGAATCATGGTTTCATACATATCTTGCATAAGTTTCTGAATTTTTTCATCAACTTTGGCAACTGGTTGTGATATTTCTTTTAATAATGGGTCTGGCCATTTAACTATTTTAAGTATGCTCATAATTAATTTTTAATTCGATAACCTTTTGAAAATATATATAATGTTATTATGAATATAGCTATAAAACAAGATAGCAAATAAAGGCTACCAAATTTAAGGCTTGCGTCGTGATAACCCGTTATTGCAAATCTAATGCCGTCTATGACATAAAAAAAAGGGTTATATTGACTTATCATATGCCAAAATTCAGGTAGCATTTTTATAGAATAAAACGTTCCAGATAAAAATGATAAAGGAGTAATTATATAGCTTGTTAAGGCTGACATTTGGTCAAAGCTATTTGCAAAAATTCCGCATAATGTACCTGCGACTCCCAATAGAAAAGCTGAGATGGTGATGTAATAAATAAGTGCTAAGTAATTATGAACCGAGAATTCTACAAAGAAACTGATGGCAAAGGCGGTCAGTATTGCAACAATTATTCCCCGTGAAGCAGCCGCTAGAATGGATGCTAAAACATATTCAATTGCAGAAATTGGCGGGATAATAACATCGGTAACATAGCCTAAAATCTTTGATGTGCAAAGTGAGGATGAGGAATTAGCGAAGGCGTTTTGAATAAGGGTCATAGCAATAAGACCTGGGGTTATAAATACTGCATAATCCAGATTGATATTTTCAATGTTTCGATTGCCAAAAGCTAAAGTAAATATTGCTAAAAATAGTAAGGAATTAATTACAGGCGCAATTATCGTTTGGTTGAAAACTTTACAATATCGTAATATTTCTTTTTTAAGCAAGCTGTAAAGACCATATAAATTAAGGCTATCCTTTTTCATATCCTGAGGTTATAATAATTAACTAATTTTTAGCAAAAGGGGTTATAGGCTTTATTTATCAAAATTTAAAGCTATTTGTATATTGAAATTACCTTAAGAATTTTATATGTCTGAATTTGAGCAATTTATTCAAAAAGTTAAAGATAGTATAGATTTAAGCTCTTATATTGGCAATTCTGTTAACCTTCAGTCAGTTGGTCTAAATAAATTTAAGGGCTGTTGTCCGTTTCATAATGAGAAAACACCTTCATTTACTGTCAATGACAATGATAAATATTATCATTGTTTTGGTTGCGGAGCTCATGGTGATATTATTACTTTTCTGCAAGAAAAAGAGGGGCATGATTTTAAATCAGCAATCCAGCTTTTATCTGAGAAAACTGGTATCGCTTTACCCAAAGCGCAAATTAATATTCGTGAGCTAAGTCTTAAGGATAAGCTTTATGATATCCATCATCAAGCAATGACTTATTTTTGTCAGCATTTGCAAAAATCTGATAAAGCTTGCTCATATCTTAAAAATAGAGATTTTGACAAGAACTTAATTGAAAAATTTAAGATAGGCTTCGCTCCCAAAGGAAATTTGCTGTTAAAGCATCTTTTAAATCAAGGTTTTAGTGAGAATGAAATTATTGAATCTGGATTAGTTAGGAGATCAAAAGAGAGTAGGCTTTATGATTTGTTGCAGGATCGAGTAACTTTTCCAATTTTTGATATTCAAAATCGCGTTATTGCATTTGGTGGTAGGGTAATAGATGATAGTTTGCCTAAATATATCAATTCTCCAGAAACACAAATTTTTAAGAAGAAGCAGGTTTTGTTTAATATAGATAAAGCAAGACAAATTTCCTATGAACAAAAGCAGATTATTGTTTGCGAAGGTTATGCAGATGTGATAAAGCTTGATAAATATGGCTATGAAAATTCTGTCGCTCCTCTTGGAACTGCATGTGGAGAAGAGCATCTTAAGCAATTATGGAAAATAGTCCAAAAGCCACATATATGTATGGATGGAGATCAGGCTGGCCTTAAAGCTATTTATCGGCTTGCAGTTGAGTCTCTTTCAATATTAAAGCCAGGTTATAGTCTTGCAATAGTTTTGCTCCCAAATGGTCAAGATCCTGATGATGTTGTTTCAAGTTCTAATGGTAAGTATAACTTTAAGCAGTTGCTTGCTCAGGCTCAAGATTTGCCAAATTTTATTTATGATTATAATTTAAAATTATTAAAGGATAATACTCCGGCGAGTATGGCTAGTTTTGAATCAGGTGTTTTTGCTTTATGTGAGAAAATTGCCGATGAATATGTAAAAAAACATTTTGTTAATTTTTTTAAACAGAAGTTTTTTGAATTAGGGCGTTGGAGCAAAAGCTATAATAAGCCTGTTGTTAGATCTGTGAATATTCCCAAGATTAATCAGGATAGTCTTAACGAAGTTCAAAAAATTGAGCGTGATTTGTTAGTTTTTCTATTATTGAATAAACATTTGTTAGCAAATGAGCAGTTTCAGCAAGATGTTTTTGACCTTAGTCTTTCTCATCAAAAATTCTCTAAGATTCTTTGTTTTTTCCAGAATGACCTTGAGGAAATTTCTTTAATGAAAGAAACGGAGTATTTTTCTTGGCTATGTAAATTTTCTGATGAATTAAGTAGTTTTGATTCTAGGTTCAAAAATTTGTCAGAATTAAATTCGTTAAAATTACAAGGTTTTGATTATAACAAGTGGCAGCAAATCCAAAAACTTTACTTTTTAACAAATATGCGTAAAGAATATGAAACGTTAGTTGTTAGTAATGATTCTGCACTAGTTGAAAGAGCTCAAAAACTGCTTGAACAAATGCTGCAATTACAAAATGAAATAAATAATTAATTAATAAATTTTCTAAATTCTATATGTCATTGAAACAAAAAAAATCTTTTAAGCAAGATAGTGGTTCTTTGGAATCAATAGTAAAAAAACTTATAATTAGGGGTAAAAGAATTGGTTTCTTAACATATACAGAAATTAACGATGCCTTGCCACATGAGGCTGTGGCAACTATTGAAAGAGTGGTAAATACTATTGTAGAATCAGGGGTTAGGCTTCTATCAGAGCAAGATGAGGCTGCCCAAAATGACTCAGGAAAAGAAGCTTTACATGAAGCAAGTGAAAATGATGATCCGGTTCATCTTTATTTAAAGTCAATGGGTGGAGTTCATTTATTATCACGTGAAGAAGAAATTGAAATTGCTAAAAAGATCGAAAGTGGACGTAAAGTGATGATCACTTCACTATGCTCTTGTCCTTATGCTCTTCGTGGCCTTATGACGATGTATGACGATATTGTTAATGAAGAAAAGTTGCTTCGTGATGTTATAGATTTAGATGCTACATATTCAAATAAATTTGGTAGCTTTGACGATGTTTCTGATGATGGCTCGAAGGAAGATACTGATGAGTTTGAAGATGATGAAGATGATGATTCTGATGACGATGATGATGAATATGAGGATATGTATGACAGTGAAGGTGGCTTATCTCCAACCATTATGGAAAAGGCTCTTCTTCCATTTATTCTTGAAGAGTTTTCTAATGTTGCAAATTTATGTACTAACATTTTAACGGTTCAGGAAGACAGATTTTTTGATGCAGTAGAAGGTATAGAAGGAGATGCAAAATCTGTTAAAAATTTGAATAAATTAAAAGAAGAGTTAGTAGCTGTAATAGAGGAAATATATTTTAACCAAGTTTTTATAGAAAATCTTATTGAAAAAGTTTATGAGTTTAACAAAAGTTTAAGAAGGCTTGAAAGTAATTTTCTTCAACTGACAAAACATTATGATATTTCACGTGAAGATTTCTTAAAACAATATGTTGGTAATGAAATTAAAGAGAATTGGTTAGAAGAAGTCACAAAAAATAAAAATTGGGCTGATTTCTATAAAGAGGAAAAAGAAGAAATTGATGATATTAGGACTCAAATTACGCAAATTGCTAAAACTGTTGGTTTGAGCATTTCTGAATTTAAAGATTTGGTAGCTAAGGTGCAAAAAGGAGAGCGTGAATCTGCTCATGCAAAAAGACAGATGATTGAGGCAAATTTACGATTAGTTATATCAATTGCAAAAAAATACACCAATAGAGGATTACAGTTTCTCGATCTTATTCAAGAGGGAAATATTGGCCTTATGAAAGCCGTTGATAAATTTGAATATAGAAGAGGATATAAATTTTCTACATATGCAACTTGGTGGATTAGGCAGGCTATAACTAGATCAATTGCTGATCAATCTAGAACGATTAGGATTCCTGTTCATATGATTGAAACAATCAATAAGATTGTTAGAACATCAAGACAGATGGCCCTTGATTTAGGTCGTGAGCCTACAAATGAAGAGCTTGCCAAAAAGCTTTGTATTCCTGTTGAAAAAATCAGGAAAATTATGAAAATAGCTAAAGATCCTTTAAGTCTAGAAAACCCTGTTGGTGATGATGAGGAGTCAACAATTGCAGATTTTATTGAAGACAAAAATGCAGTTTCTCCGTTAAATGCAGCTTTGCATAGTAATCTTAAGGATATTACAACTAGGATTCTTTCGAGCTTAACACCTAGAGAAGAAAGGGTACTTAGAATGAGGTTTGGTATTGGTATGAATACTGATCATACTCTTGAAGAAGTAGGTAAGCAGTTTTCAGTAACCAGAGAGCGTATTAGACAAATTGAAGCAAAGGCTCTTAAGAAGCTGCGTCACCCGACCAGGTCTAAGAAGCTTAAAGCTTTTTTGCATGATTAGTTTTTGTTAAGTTTTTGTAACTTAAAATAGACTTTACAAACTTTGATTTCTGTTTTAATTATTCGGCGTTGAGTTTTGGCTCAATAAAATTTTTGAAATATTTTTATTATATATCATGTCTTTAAAAGAAGTTATTGTTCCTCAGCTTGGGGAATCTGTTAGTGAAGCAACTATTGCCGCATGGCATAAACAGCCAGGTGATGCTGTTGAGGTCGATGAACTTTTAGTAGAGCTTGAAACGGATAAAGTAACTTTAGAAGTTAACTCTCCTGCTAAAGGAATATTACAAAATATTGCTATAGCAGAAGGTGAAACTGTTGAGGTTGGTAATTTATTAGGTAAGGTTGAAGAGGGAGCTTCTGCTTCTACTGCAACTTCAGCTCCTGCGCCATCGAATGATTCAATTCCTACAATTGATACTAAATCTGCTCCATCAGCTCGTAAAATTGCTGCTGATAATAATGTTGATATTGCCACTGTTAAAGGTACTGGTAAAGATGGTTTAGTAACTAAAGGCGATGTTATCGCTCATGGAAAAGAGGCTTCAAAAGATGCTCCAGCTCAAGCAGCAGTTAATACTGTAGTTTCAGCTGACAGAGAAAAACGAGTTAGAATGTCAAGATTAAGGCAAAGAATTGCGCAAAGACTTAAAGATTCGCAAAATACAGCAGCTATTTTATCTACATTTAATGAAGTTGATATGAAGCCAGTTATGGATCTTCGTAAAAAATACCAAGATCAATTTGTAAAAGCTCATGATGTAAAATTAGGTTTTATGTCATTATTTGTAAAGGCTGCAGTTAATGCGCTTAAAGCGATTCCAGCTGTTAATGCAGAAATTTCTGGTGATGAAATTATCTACAAAAATTATTATGATATTGGTGTAGCTGTTGGAACTGATCAAGGTCTTGTGGTGCCAATAGTTAGAAATGCAGATCAGCTTACATTAGCTGGTATTGAACAAGAAATTATAAGGTTAGCTGGAAAAGCAAAGGCTGGTAAGCTTTCAATGGAAGAACTAACAGGTGGAACATTTACTATCTCAAATGGTGGTACATATGGTTCATTGCTTTCAACTCCGATTATTAATCCTCCGCAATCTGGAATTCTTGGTATGCATAATATTGTCCAAAGACCAGTTGCTGTCGATGGTAATGTTGAAATTAGACCAATGATGTATCTTGCGCTTTCTTATGATCATAGAATAATTGATGGTAGTGAAGCTGTTACATTCTTAGTTAAAATAAAAGAATTCTTAGAAGATCCTGCAAGATTATTGCTTGATATATAATTTTTGCTAAGGCGGCCCAAATGGTCGCCTTTTTCACGTTTTGTTAAATAATTTTTAATTTATAGCTTATGGAAAATTTTGATGTTGTTGTAATCGGTGGTGGTCCTGGTGGATATGTTGCTGCTATTAAAGCTGCGCAGCTTGGTTTAAAAACTGCATGTATTGAAAAACGAGGCACTCTTGGTGGTACATGCCTAAATGTTGGTTGCATTCCATCAAAGTCATTGCTTGAATTTTCTCATCATTTTCATGATGCTGCTCATAATTTTGCTGAATATGGTATTGAGATAGCAAAGCCAAAATCTAATATTGCTAAAATGATGGCAAAAAAAAATGAGATTATTAAAGGTTTAACACAAGGCATAGAAGGTTTGTTCAAAAAAAATAAAGTTGCCTATTTTCAAGGCTTTGGCACAATTATTAATCCACATGAAATTACTATTAACAAAGATGGTAAGGATCAAAATATTAAAGCTAAAAATATTATTATTGCTACCGGTTCTGAAGTAACTCCACTTCCTGGAGTTGAAATTGATGAAGAAGTCATTGTGTCATCAACAGGTGCATTATCTCTTAAGAAAGTTCCTAAAAAAATGGTTTTAATCGGTGCTGGTGTAATTGGTTTGGAGCTTGGCTCAGTATGGTCAAGACTTGGTGCTGATGTTGAAGTGATTGAGTTTGCTGATGCGATTTGTCCAACTATGGATAAAGATATTTCTAGAGGCTTTAAAAAGATTCTTGAATCTCAAGGTTTTAAATTTCATTTAAAAAGAAAGGTTACAGCAGCAAAAAAAACAAAATCTGGTGTTGAGTTAACAGTCGAAGATAGTCAAGGTGGTAATGAGCTAGTTATGAAAGCTGATGTGGTCTTGGTTGCTATTGGTAGAAGGCCTTATACTGAAGGGCTTGGTATTCGAGAAATTGGGGTTGAGTTAAATGATCGAGGTTTTATTAAAGTTAACGATAAGTTTCAAACTTCGATTCCTAATATTTATGCAATTGGTGATGTTGTGCCTGGTCCAATGCTTGCTCATAAGGCTGAAGACGAGGGTGTTATTGTTGCAGAAATTATTGCTGGTCAGTCAGGTCATATTGATTATAATTTAGTGCCTTCAGTTGTTTATACATATCCTGAAATTGCATCAGTTGGTCAAACAGAGGATCAGCTAAAAGCTACTGGTATTGCTTATAATGTTGGTAAGTTTTCTATGATGGCAAATTCAAGAGCTAGAGCAACGGTCTCTGATGAAGGTTTTGTTAAAATGCTTGCATGTAAGAAAACTGATAAATTACTCGGATGTCATATCATTGGTCGTGAAGCTGGGAATTTAATTCATGAAGCTGTTATTGTTATGGAATACGGAGGATCTTCTGAGGATTTAGCTAGGGTTTGTCATGCTCATCCAACTCTAAATGAGGCTTTAAAAGAAGCTGCCTTAGCAACTTATGATAAAGCAATTCATTCATAGCATTTGTTTGATTAATTTGTAAATTTTTATAAACGCAAAGAAAAAACTCTTTGCGTTTTTTTTTCGCTGTTTATTTCATCTATTTTTACTCAAAATATATTTCTGTGATATTTAAGATATATATAATATATATATCGAATATATCTATTGTGTATAGTTTGTGTATCTGTGTAGGTTTTGTTTTGGTGACGAGCTTTCTCGAATATTATTAACAAGTTTTAGGTAGAAAATTTCCTATGGCCTAAGATATATTATCAATATAATATATATATGTTTAAGATATAAAAACTTTGTGTTTTTTGTATATTTTAGAAAATAAATTGATTAAAATTAAGTTTTAGTTCAAAAATAAAAATTATATTTAGTTAATGTAAATTGTTATATATTTTGTTGTGTTAATTAAATAAAAAGAGGTGGGTTCTTTGTTATGCGTAAAAATATAATTTTATTGATTAAGGCAAGCTTATGTTTATTACAATTTCTCATCAAAAGGGCGGCGTTGGTAAATCAACAATTTCATGGAATTTAGCCATAGAATTATCAAAGCATTTTCCAGTTAATGTGATTGATTTGGATATTCAAAAAACATTTACACAAAGTTATAAAGTAAGATCAAAGCTATTATCTAATTCGAAAGCAAAAGATGTTAGTCGGTCATTTAAAAACCTCTCGCTTTTTTCAGACATAAGTAATGAAGACGAGCTAGTTAGTTTTGTTGAAAAAACTGATAAAAATAAAATCCATATAATTGACACTGGTGGTTATGATCAATCATTAAATAGAGTGGCAATGGCTATGTCTTCGATATTAGTTACTCCGGTAAGTTCAAAATTTTACGAATTACTTGGATTAAAAAAATATGAAGAAATACTAGAAGTTTTGTCAGATATAATGGGTAGAAAAATAATAGCCTCAGTTTTGTTTAATAAGATAAATCCTTTAACACGCCAGCTAGATGATATTTATGATTTTGTAGAGAATTCTCCGTATTTTGCAAAATTTGATTCAGTATTAAGGCAAAGGGTCGATTTTGAAAATAGTCCGGGTACAGGAATGACTGTTACTGAGTATAACAAATCTGGTAAAGCAAGTGATGAGATGATTGGTTTTATTAATGAGGTTTTAGAGTTAGTACATGAAAATCAATGTGATGTAGCTGTAGGTTAGCAAATATTTTATATATATAAAAAATATATACTTTTTTTATATAAGTGATATGAGGGATATACAAATATTATATTAACTAAAATTCTGAAATGGTTAAAAAAAACAAAATAAATTTAGATATTATTAATAGTATAAGCAGCTCTTCACCTATGAAGTCAAATTCTCCGTCTTTCATGAATGAAGAAAATACATCAAGTCGTGTTGCAAAAGAATTTGTATCTAATGAGCATAACACTATTAAGACTAAGAAAAAGCTGATAACAATTCCTGAGCATTGGGAAGATTCAATTAAAGAATATTTAAACGGTTCTGGGACAGTTTCATCTTATTTGATACAAGCAATAAGAGAAAAGCTTAGAGAAGATAAATTGATATAACATATATATTTTTTTATTAGTAAAACTTCAAAATTGTAAATATTTATTTGTTTGATCGATTTGTCTATCAATTACTTGAACTTTTACAGCTTTTATAGTAGTTTAATCAACGTTAAAATATTTCCGTAAAATTATGATTCCTAGATATTCAAGAGAAGAAATGGCCAGCATTTGGTCTGATGAAAATAAATATAAAATTTGGTTCGAGATCGAAGCCTATGCTTGTGAAGCATTAGCAAAAAAAGGTGTGATTCCAGAAGCTGCGGTTAAAGAGATCTGGGAAAAAGGAAAATGGGATATTAATGAAATTAATGAAATAGAAAAAGTTACTAAACATGATGTCATTGCTTTCTTAACTAATCTTGCTGAATCAATTGGTGAATCTTCAAGATTTGTTCATCAAGGTATGACGTCTTCTGACGTTTTGGATACTTGTCTTGCTGTGCAATTAAAGCAGGCTGCAGATCTTTTGTTGTCAGATTTAGATAGGTTGCTTGAAGTTTTAAAAAGAAGAAGCTTTGAACATAAAGATACAATTTGTATGGGTAGATCGCATGGTATTCATGCTGAGCCGGTGACATTTGGTTTGAAGCTTGCAGGCTATTATGCTGAATTTGAAAGAAATCGTGAGCGTTTAATTTCTGCTCGTGACGAAATTGCAACTTGTGCAATTTCTGGTGCTGTTGGTACTTTTGCTAATATTGATCCAGATATTCAAGATTACGTTGCAAATAAACTTGGTCTTAAATCTGAAACTATATCGACGCAGGTTATTCCTCGTGATCGTCATGCTATGTTTTTCTCAACATTAGGAGTGATAGCTTCATCAATTGAAAGATTAGCTATTGAAGTAAGGCATCTTCAAAGAACAGAAATGCTTGAGGCTGAGGAGTATTTCTCAAAAGGTCAAAAAGGTTCTTCGGCTATGCCACATAAGAGAAACCCAATTTTAAGTGAAAATCTTACAGGTTTAGCAAGAATCGTAAGAGGTTACGTAACTCCTGCGCTTGAAAATGTCGCATTATGGCATGAACGTGATATTTCGCATTCTTCAGTTGAGCGTATGATTGGTCCTGATAGTACTGTCACTTTAGATTTTGCATTAGTAAGATGTACATTGATGATGGATAATCTTTTAATTTATCCAGAAAATATGCAAAAGAATTTTGATAAATTAAATGGTCTTGTATTTTCACAAAGAGTTTTGTTAGAGCTTACACAAAAAGGTAGTTCAAGAGAAAATGCTTACAAGCTTGTGCAAAGGAATGCTATGCAAGTATGGTCAGAAAATAAAGATTTTAAGGTTTTGTTGAAGTCAGATCCTGAAATTCAAGAATTTTTATCAGCTGAAGAAATAGATAAATTATTTGATCTTAATTATCACACTAAAAATATTGATCATATTTTTAATTCAGTTTTTGGAACTGATTCTTTAAATAATATTGAGGATATTAAAAATTATAAGTAATCAACTATGTTTGAAAGTTTAAGTCAAAATATTGGCAAAGCCTTTTCTTCCTTCAAAGGAGTAAGAGTTATAAAAGAGTCTCACATTGAAGAGACTGTTGATCAAATTAGAATGGCGCTTTTAGAAGCTGACGTTGCTTTGGAAGTGGTTGATGAATTTGTCACTAGTGTAAAATTTAAAGCACTAGGAGAGCATGTTATAAAAAGTGTCTCTCCAGAACAGATGTTTATCAAGATCGTTCAAGATGAAATTATAAAGCTTTTAGGCGAAGGTGATGTTAAATTAAATTTTCAAAATAAAGGCGTTTCAGTTTTCTTGATGGTTGGTTTGCAGGGAACTGGAAAAACAACTTCAGCTGCGAAACTTGCAAAAGTTTTATCTGAGAAATATAATAAAAAAGTTCTTACTGCATCATTAGATAGCTATAGGCCTGCGGCTAAAGAACAGCTTAAAATAATGTCAGAAAAAGCTGGTGTTGAAAGTCTTGAATATGATGAAAAAGAAAAGCCTGAGAAGACAGCTAAAAGGGCTTTAAAGTTTGCTAAAAAAAATGATTTTGATATCTTGATTCTTGATACAGCAGGTAGGTTGTCAATTGATCAAGAGCTTATTGATGAAGTAAAGCGTGTAAAAAAAATAACTGATCCCGTTGAAACACTTCTAGTTGCAGATAGTTTATCTGGTCAGGATGCTGTAAATACAGCGAAAATTTTTAACAAAGAAACAGAGCTAACTGGTTTAATTTTAACTAGATTAGATGGTGATCAGAGAGGCGGTGCATGTCTATCTATGAAATACATCACAAAGCTTCCAATTAAGTTTCAAGGTTATGGTGAATCTGTTAATGATTTTGATGTTTTTTATCCTGATAGAATAGCGTCAAGAATTCTTGATATGGGTGATATTGTTTCGCTTGTTGAGAAAGCAAGTGAAGTTGTCTCGGAACAAGAGGCGCAGGATTTGCAGAAAAAACTTGCTAAAGGTAAGTTTGATTTAGACGATTTGTTAAAGCAAATTAAAACCATGAAGAAAATGGGCGGTATGTCATCCTTGTTGGCTATGATTCCGGGTGCTGGAAAAATCAAAGAGATGATGGCAACTCAAGGTATTGATGAAAAATCAATTGCTCATCAAGAAGCTTTGATTTTATCCATGACGAAATGGGAAAGGCAAAATCCTGAAAAATTAAATTCATCAAGAAAAAAACGTATTGCGCAAGGAGCAGGTCTTAAAATGGTGAATGTTAATCAATTGCTGAAAAAGTTTAAAGATATGCAAAAAATGACCAAAAAATTTGGTAATATGGATCAAAGTCAGATGGAAGCAATGATGGCGCAAATGCAAGGCAAGATGCCAGGTGGTTTCTAAGTTTAAATAGCGATATTAATGCTAATAATGGCATGATCCGATGGGTTTTTGATTCCACGAGTTTCTTTGTAAATATTGGCATCTAAAAGCTTGGTTTTTAAATCAGGGGAAACCCAAATATGATCAAGTCTTCGGCCACGGTTTGATTTTTCCCAGTCTCTAGCACGGTAACTCCACCAACTATAAAGTTTTTGATCAAGAGGTGTAAATTCTCTATGGCTATCAACCCAATTTGCTTTTGCTTTAATTTGGTTAAGTTTGTTGATTTCGATTTCAGTATGTGAAACCACATTAGCTAATTGTTTATGTGACCAAACATCATGTTCAAAAGGTGCGATATTGAAATCACCTAAGATAATAGATTGTTTTTGTTCTTTGTTAAAAATATTGCCTATTTCATCAACAAAATCTAGTTTGTGACCAAATTTTTCATTTAAATTTCGATCTGGTATATCTCCACCAGCAGGTATGTAAAAATTATGGATGGTAATATTATTTGAAAGTTTTACGCCAACATGTCTTTTGTCATCTTTGTCAAGCATGTTAAAGCTAGTAGTTTCTATAAAGGGTATTTTGGATATTATTGCAACACCATTATAAGATTTCTGGCCAGCGAAATGAATATGTTTATAGCCAATTGTTTTTAGCTGCTCTAAAGGAAAAAACTCGTCTGGGGTTTTAGTTTCTTGAATTGCAATGACATCAAACTCGTATTTCTTGATGCATGATAAAAGGTTATCGATTCGGAGTCTAATCGAATTAATATTCCATGATGCAATTTTTAAAGACATTATATTTGGTTAATTGCGTTGTTAATGTCTGCAATTAAATCTTCTGGCTCTTCAAGTCCAATGAATAATCTTATTAAGTATTCATTTGGATTATTTACTGCTTTGCTTCTTATTTCTCTAAAAAACATCACAAGGCTTTCATAGCCACCCCACCCATAACCGATATGAAAACATTTTAATGATTCAACAAAATTGATAGCTTGTTCCCTTGTTACTTCTGGTTTGAAATAGAATGAAAATAATCCAGAGGCTCCAGAAAAATATTTTTTAAATCTTTCGTGGTATGGGCTTGATTCAAGAGCTGGGTATAAGACTTCGCCAACTATATCTTGTTGTTCAAGCCATTTCGCAACTATTAAGCTGTTTTCATAATGTTTCTCTAGTCTGATATTTAGAGTTCTAATACCTCTTTGGATCATGTAACAGTCACGTGGACTAACATGAAGTCCTAAATATTTATATTGGTTTTTAATCCTATTATAAATTATTTGATCATTAGTAACAATGCAACCCATCACAACATCAGAGTGGCCAGAGAAAAATTTAGAGCATGATTGAATAACAACATCAACACCATGATCAAGAGGTTTAAAGAAATAGCCTCCAGAATAAGTATTGTCAAAAATTGATATGATTTTATGTTCTTTACAAACTTCAATCATAGTGTCAATTTCATCGATCTCAAATGTTTGCGATACTGGAGATTCTATGAAAACAGCTTTTGTGTTTTCTTTGATATATTCTGCTAGTTTTGATCTATGTCCTGAAGGATAGAAATCAAATTCAATATTAAGTCTTTTTAGAAAATTAGTAGCAAATGCTCGAGTAGGTTCGTATGCAAGGTCAGGCAATAAAACGTGATCTCCAGCAACTGCGCAACCTAATATACTGGTAGTTATGCTCGATAAACCAGATGGGCATAAAAGTGCATGTGAACCATTTTCAATAACTTTTATAAGATCTTCTAAGTATCTAGAAGATTGAGTACCATGTCTTCCATATGCTGTATGTGCTTCATCAATCTCTTTAAGAGATTTGAAGACTAAGGACGAAGAAGCATAAATAGGTGGGTTTATAGTATTGTAGTGATCAAATGGACTTCTACCAGCCTGAATGATTTTAGTATTATTTACCATATTTTGACCTTAAAAATTACAAACAAATTTAGGCGTTTTGATCTAATTTTTTAAAAGGTATAGGTTTTTTAGCTTCGTTGTAAATGATGTTTCCACCTTCATCTTGTGCAGCAATATATGAACCATGCTGACCAATATATTTAACAGGTTTAACAACTTTGCCGTTATATGTTTTAGCAACGGCTGCTTTTCTGGCGTTTGGATTATTTTTAGAAATAGCCATAATTTCATCCTCAAAATGTATTATAGAAACACAAGAACATAAATCATGACAAGTGAAAATGCAAGTGTAATTAAAGTAAGTAAATTAAGAATTTAATTGCTGTTATTGACAAATGTTAAATTTGCATAATTAATAACTTACCTTGCCATACTAGTTTGCTCATTTCCTCTTTGCAAATCATCATCTTTTTTGTGATCAGAGTTGGTTTTGAATGCTCTTTTTAAACAATAAGATAAAACTATTATCATAAAAGCTGCAACAGGAATCGAAAGCATATAGTTAAAAGAGTTATCAGCTATATCATTTGCTGGTTTTGGACAATTTAGTTTTTCAAATGGGCTGTCATGTCGTTGGCTTCTCATTGCCAATTGAGGTGGGAGATAATTGCTGTGATTGCCATATTCCCAAGCAGTTTTGTTCTCGCAGTCTAATGCTAATTGGTTTGTTGTATATTTTTGCAATATCTTAATAGCTTGATGATCATCTGATTTTGATGCAATATGAAGTAATGTTTCACCATTATGATAATGGATATTCGGGTTTGCTCCTAAATGTAATAATTTGTCTAAAATATGATAGCTATTCTTTTCTAAAGCAATTAAAGTTGGACTCTTACCTTCATTGTTTAGGATGTCGAGTTTTGCACCTTTTTCAGATAATATTTCGAGTGCAGGAACTTTTTTTCTAATTACAGCTTCATGAATTAAGGAGTTACCTGTAGTTTGATCAATTGCATGTATGTCTTGTGGAGATCTAGTTAGATATTTATCTAAGAATTCTTGATTTTGATTAAAATATCTGATGAGGTAAAATATTGCTGGTGTTTGATTTTTTTCAGATAAAGGGCTAGTAGTTGCGCCTGCATCAAACAAATCCTCGCTAACTTTAAAAAAACCATTTCTTAGCGCATAGTCCAAAGCAGTTTTTCCTGTACTGTCAACACTGTTTATATCTATATTATTTTGAAGATAATATTCTGTAACTTCTCTTTGAAATTTTCCCAATTTAGTAGCACGATGTAAAATTTGAGAGTGTTCAATTAAAGTTTTAGAAGTTTTTTCTAATAATAAATTTAAGATTTCCGGGTTTTTATCTAAAGAATTAAAATGCTCAAGAGCAAATTCGACAGGTAATGTTGGTCTAGTAGATTCAACATAATGAATTATTCTTGTATGATTAGGGTTAGCCCCATATTCAAGCAGTAATTTAACAATTTCAATATTTTCAGATAAAATTGCGTGTTCAAAAAATGACAAGTTAGTCTTGGTATAGCTGTATTCTGTTTTGGATTTCGCTTGTGAAGTATCATCAAGAGCCGTATTAAGATCTATAAATTGCACTTTTTGTAAAATCGATCTTATTTTAACAAGATCGTTTGCTTTTATCGCTTCAAATAATTCCTGATTAGCTGATTCTTTTGCGCTATACCCTCTCATACCCGTGTCTAAAATGTTACAATGTACTCGATATAGTAACTAAGGTCAAGATTAAAATATATATCTTTTGAATGCAAAATATGTTATAATTTATACTGAGAGAGGTTTTTATGAGTAAAGAATAAGCGAGTCCAGAGTTTGGTAATATATATGGATCACCTGATTCCTTCGGGGGAGTAAATCCAATGCTTGATCGAAGGTATAAAGCATTTATGGAGGGGCGTGATGATTTCCCAATTTTTTATGAACATGGTGGTGCAGTAAGGCCAGTTAAAACCGAGATAGGTAATCTACCAGATGAGCTTAAACCAATAGGACAAGATGGATTGGTTTTTGATAGTGAATCTGCTCAAAAGAATAAAGGTGAACGAGAATTATTAACACAGTTGCAAGATGTGTTGAGTAAGCAAGAAAATGCATCACTTTTAGTTGAATCATATCAAAGTCTAACTGAGGATCAAAAAAAAACAGCAGGAATTCCAAAATTTGTATCAAAGGCGTTTGATCAAGTTAAAACGATAAAAGATAAAGATTTTGCTAATTTATCAACAGGCGAGCTTTTGAGTAAATTGAAGGATGGATTAGAGTGGAAACTTGAAAATATTGGTAATGAAAAAGGGATGGGAGGAAGATATGTTGCTAATTTATTATCTGTTGATGCTAATGGTGCAAGTTTCTCAAGAAGTGCAAGATTTAATAGTGAAGAAAAAATCACTGCTGTTGCAGATGCTGCATTAGCTCATGAGGTTGAAAAGTTTAATAAATTTCAGTCAGAGTTAAAAACAGGTCTGATAACAAAAGAGCAGGCTCAGCAATTAAATCGAGAGCTCAAATCGCAAGGAATTCACCTTCATGTTGATATGAAGCAATTCACTCCAGAAAAATCATCTTTAACTCCCAAATTTGTAATGGATGTAAATTTTATATCGGCTATGGATTCTGCTAAAAGTGGAGAGGATAAGTTCTGGAGTGCTTTGGATTCAGCACATGATGCTTTAAGGGGTAAAGCTTCAACTATAACAAAAGAAGTTGGAGGAGTTGAGTTTGCCTTAGGTCATTCATTGTTAACTGAGGCTTCGCAATCATCATATGGTGGTGGAAAGATGGCCTCTATTTTAGGAAATAGAGAAAAAACTGATAAACGCTCATCTCAGCTTGATCAAAGATTAGAATTGCTTAATGCTCAAAAAGATATTTTAGGTGAGGGGTGTTATACAAAGGGATTTGAGGCTTTTTTGGCAAATCCTGATCAAGTTATTTTTTATGAAAGTAAAGGTATGATGACAGGCCTTAAAGGTGCTGAAAAAGCATTTGTTGATTATTATAAGGCTTGTTCAATAGATAGAGCTTATAAAGGTGAGTTTGATGAAATGTTTCCAGCCCCGACTAATGTTTTTACATCAGAAATGGGTGATGTTGCTTTTGCGGAACTGACAGGAGTGCATGATCATGTTTCTTGTAAAAGTGGTCAAGATCGAACTTTGTCCTTAGTTGCGCTCAGAACTGCCGTAGCAAAATGTGGATGGCCATCTGAACCAACTCCTGAGCTTACAGGAGAGTATAAGGATAATTTTACTCGTGAATTTGTTGCAACCGTTGCAAGAGAGGCAAAGTCTGTTGTTGAGCATGCAAGAGGAGAGGGTGGTAAATTAAAGTATAATTTGGATGAAGTTTTAAATAAACAGCCTGTTCCAGGAGCAATTTTTGATTATTTAGAATCGGGTCAGGCTGAGTATTTGAGATCTGAAATTGTTTTGGATACTGCTTTAAGAGAGGGGCTAAAATCTGTAAAGCTTCCAAAAGGCAATATAAAATCTGCACTTGGTGTGAGTAGTAATATTGGTGACAAAAATTTAGTGAAGATCGTTGATAATGTTTGTTCATTGTTGCCAGAAGGTAAAGGACAAGATGTTAGAAATTTAATGACTGCATCTTTTAGTAAAAAACAATCTGAAGGTAAGCAAGCTTTGCTTGAAAATTTTGAAAAACTATCTGATTTAAAGCAGGAGTTTGATAATCTTAAAGCTAGTAAAGAGTTTCTTCAAGCAGGCCAGAATGCTAAAAATGATTTATGTGAAGGTTTTAAATCAAAAATCTCTGAAGTATCGGAGGGTTTGCGTAGCGAAAAAGAAACGTCTCAAGGTATGCTTTCTTCAGTTAGGTCTTTAGTAGGCCTTAAGAGTAAATCTAAAACATCGGAGTTGCGTGATTTGTTCTCAAAGTCAATGGCAAGTTTGTTACAAGAGGTGTCTGATGTTTCTCATGCAGCTAACTCTATTTTTCAAGATGCTGGGGCTGTTGATGCAGCCGCAGATATAGGTAGTCCGAAATTTGATGCTCAGCTTGTTAGGGATGTTAAAGCCTTGCAGAAATCTGGTAATCTAGATTTTTCTTCTGTATCTGTTAAAGATCGTGGTGATAACAAAGAAAATGCTCGTCCTGCACCAACACATAATAATACATCACAAAATAAAACCCGTAGTGATATAGGTTTGTAAATTTTTTTGATGCAGCAAAGGACAAGGTTTATCAAATTCCTTTGTTAAATTTTGCCACAACAATGTTTGAATTTATTACCCGAGCCGCAAGGGCATTTTTCGTTGCGCCCAACCTTGATTTTAGGTTTTTCGTTAGAATTTGCTGTGTCCTGACCAGAGGGTGGATGACTTTCTGTCATGTCTTTGGTATTAACATTTTTTAAAAATTTCTCTTGCGCTAAATCATCTTTAGAATGCTCACTTACTTTAACATGCACAAAGTTTTTGATAGAGGTCTCAGTATAGTTTTTGAATAGATTCTCAAACAATCTAAAAGCTTCATGTTTATATTCTGTCAGTGGATCTTTCTGGCCATATGCTCTTAGGTTTATACTGGTTTTAATATTATCCATGATGTTGATATGTTCGCGCCATAAATTATCAAGTGTCATTAATAAAATTGTTTTGTGAAGATATGCTAAAATTTTATCTTCATATTGTGAGTTTTTGTTAGCAATGATTTGTTCTGACTTTGAATCAATCTGCTCTAAGATTTCAATTTCCGTTACACCATCTTGTTTAGCAAATTCGTCTATTGCAAAATTGTCGCCATAAATTTCCTGAAGTTTAAGTTTTAATCCATCTAAATCCCAGTTTTCTATATAGGTTTTTTCAGGAATGTGATCTAAGACAATATTTTCGTTTAGGTCATGAACAAATTCTTTAATTATGTCTTTAAAATCTTCTCTTTCGAGCAGCTCAAGACGTTTTTTATAAATGATCTTTCTCTGATCATTTAAAACATCGTCAAATTTAATTAGGGTTTTTCTAATATCAAAATTATGGCCTTCAATTTTCTTTTGAGCTTTCTCTAGTGCTTTTGAGATAAAAGGGTGATGTAGGACTTCATCTTCTTTGAAGCCCATTTTCTGAAGCAGGCCTTTGATTTTGTCTGAGCCAAATAATCGCATTAAATCATCTTCTAATGATAGGAAGAATTTGGTTTCTCCAGGGTCTCCTTGACGTCCAGATCTTCCTCTAAGTTGATTATCAATTCTTCTAGATTCATGTCTTTCACTGCCAATAACAAATAATCCACCTGCTTTTTTGACAATTTCCTTATCAGCTTCAACTTTCTTATAGGTGCTATCCTTATCTTGGTTGCTATCTTGATAAAGCATTTCAGGGTTTCCGCCAAGCATAATGTCAGTACCACGACCTGCCATATTGGTTGCGATAGTAACGCTACCAGGCCTTCCTGCTTGAGCTATTATGTGAGCCTCTTTGTCATGATTTTTGGCGTTAAGAACATTATGTGCAATTTTTTCTTTAATTAATAGCTTGGAGATAGTTTCAGATTTTTCTATACTAACAGTTCCAACTAAAACAGGTTGTTGTCTGTCATGACAAGTTTTGATTTGTTTTAATATAGCTCTCAATTTTTCTTCTTGAGACCTATAAATTTCGTCATCGCTATCAATTCGAATTAGTTTTTTATGAGTTGGGATTGAGACAACTTCAAGCCCATATGTTGCTAAAAACTCATCAGCTTCTGTTGCTGCAGTTCCAGTCATTCCTGCAAGTTTAGAGTAATTCCTAAAATAATTTTGGAATGTAATAGACGCTAATGTTTGATTTTCTTGTTGAATCGGGACATTCTCTTTTGCTTCTAATGCTTGATGCAGTCCATCTGAAAATCTTCTTCCAGCCATCATACGACCAGTAAATTCGTCGATAATTATAATTTTTTGATCTTTTACTAGATAGTCTACATCAGCTTTAAAAAGTTTATGAGCTCTTAAAGCTTGGTTAATATGATGTACATAATCTATATTAGCAATGTCGTATAAAGTTGAATCTGGATCGATAATATTTTTGGATTTTAAAATTTTCTCAACATTGTCATTGCCTTTTTCGGAAAGCTGAGCTGATTTGCTTTTCTCATCAATTTCGTAATCGGATGTTTCAAGATCTTGAATAAGAGTGTCAACTGATTGGTATAAGTTAGAAGGTTTGTTGCTTGGGCCTGATATTATAAGTGGAGTTCTGGCCTCATCAATTAAAATAGAATCTACTTCGTCAATAATAGCAAAATAATGATCTTTTTGAACAATATCTTCTTTTGATAATTTTAAATTGTCTCGAAGATAATCGAAACCAAATTCGTTATTTGTGCCATATAAAATATCGCATTTGTAGGCGTTTTTTCTTTCCAAATCAGAGATTTCAGAAGTTATGCAGCCAACAGATAAGCCGAGAAAACTGTATAATTTGCCCATCCATTCAGAATCACGCTTTGCAAGATAGTCATTTACAGTAACAACATGAACAGATTTACCAGCAAGTGCGTTTAAATATGCAGCTAATGTACAAACTAAAGTTTTTCCCTCTCCTGTATGCATTTCAGAAATCATGCCTTTGTGAAGTGCGATTCCGCCGAGTAATTGAGAATCAAAATGTCTCATGTTAAGAGATCTCTTTCCTGCTTCTCTACATAAAGCAAAAGCAACATCTAAAATTTCATCAAGAGATTTGCCTTCAGTATATAATTTTTTAAGTTCAGTGGTTTTGTTTTTTATCTGAACATCTGATAGTTTAGCTATTTCTGATTCTAAATCGTTAATATTCGATATATGTTGTTGAAATTGGCTAATAATTCTATCGTTAGCAGAGCCAAAAAGTTTTTTTGCAAGGTTTTGAAACATATTTGAAGAACAAAGTTTAACAAAATGTGAATTTAGCTAAAGTATCATAAAATTAAAGTTAAAAAATATGAAACAATATTTGTTGTAATTAATTGTTAAACACGTTTATTTTTTAAGAAAAATTAAAATCTGCTATTGACAGTTAAATTTACTGGGTTTAAAAATGCCTCTCCTATTGTTCTTTAAATTGTAAATTAGTAAGAAGCATGGACAGTAAATGCTCTTAAAAATTCCGTGATTACTCTTTGAGTAACACACACCAGAAGGATATATTCGTATATCCTTACATGATCAAAACTTGAGAGTTTGATCCTGGCTCAGAACGAACGCTGGTGGTATGCTTAACACATGCAAGTCGAACGAGCGTGGCCTAGCTTGCTAGGATTCTGCTAGTGGCGCACGGGTGAGTAACACGTGGGAATCTACCTCATAGTATGGAATAACATTCAGAAATGAATGCTAATACCATATAATACCTCCGGGTCAAAGATTTATCGCTATGAGATGAGCCCGCGTTAGATTAGCTAGTTGGTAAGGTAAAGGCTTACCAAGGCGACGATCTGTAGCTGGTTTGAGAGGATGATCAGCCACACTGGGACTGAGACACGGC
>JAYOLW010000002.1:0-6808 GCA_038120515.1 Rickettsiales bacterium
TAAATAAAAAATCACCTAAAAAAAATATAAATAAAGATTTTTTTAAAGATGATTTGTTAATAAAAGATATTTTAAACCTTCTTATAAAATTTACAAAAATACAGAAGCAACACATCGATTAATATTCTTGCATGGCTGGGGCTTAGATCATAAATCGCTTGAGCAAATAGCCACCTACTTTACAGATAGATATGAGGTGATCTTAATCGATCAATATGGCTGCGGCAAATCAAAAGCTCCAAATAAAGCTTTGGACTCTTTTGCTTATGCAGAAATTTATCAGGAATTCATTCAAACCCTACCTTCTAAAGAAAACATCTGGATTGGCCATTCTTATGGCGCAAGAGTGATTATTCAAATTGCGACAAGCTTTCCAGAACTGGTCGAAAAGGCCGTGTTTATTGCAGGTGCAGGACTTAAACGCAAAAGATCAATCTATTTTAAAATTAAAGCCAAGGTTTTAAAACTATTAGGATCCAGCTGTAAAATAATTGATAAAATTTTTAACACTAAATTAAAAGAAGCATTTGCCAATAAATTTGGTAGCTCCGATTATAAAGCCGCCAAAGGTTTTATGCGCGAAACTTTAATCAAAGCCGTCACTGAAGATTTATCTAACAAATTAGCGAATATTAATTGCCCAATATTGTTACTTTATGGCTCTCAAGATAATGTAACCCCACCAGAATTTGGTCAGACATTCGAAAAAGCTATTAAAAACTCAAAACTCATAATGATAAATGGCGCTGATCATAATAGCATATTATCATCATATTATCCGCAGCTACAAAACTTTATTGAGGAATTTTTAGATTAGCAATTATTCAGAAACCTGACTATTTTCAAAGTTCAAACCACCCACCCTGTCCTTTTCCAAAAGCGCAAAGCCATCAATGTCAACAATCTCTGCTGTTTGCGCCAGATAATAGGCTGGCCTTATACTTAATGAAGTTGTAACCATGCAACCAACCATAATTTTAAAACCTAATTTCTCTGCCTCATGCAATAAATTTAATGCCTCGGTTAACCCACCAGTTTTATCAAGCTTGATATTGATCATATCATATTTACCTACTAATCCCTTTAAATCAGCGCTGGTATGACAGGACTCATCTGCACAGATTGGAATTGGGCGATTTAACTCAGTTAAAATATCATCAGAATTTGCTTTAAATGGCTGCTCTATCATCGCAACACCAGCCTTTTGACACACCTCTATCAAATCATTATATTGCTCACGACTCCATGATTCATTGGCATCTATTATAATCTTGCTATTAGGGGCGTGTTGACTCAAAGCTTTGATTCTATCTTTATCAAATGCATCACCAGCTAATTTAAGTTTTAAGATTTTCTTATCTTTATTTGCTATAGCATCTTCAGTCACTTTAGCAACGGAACCAATTGAGATAGTATAAGCCGAAGCAATTGCTTTGGGCGCACAAAGGCCTGCCAGGCTCCATATTGGCCTACCTGTTTGTTTAGATTCTAAATCCCATAAAGCGAGATCAATTGCACAACGACCACTTCCTGCCGGCATTATTTGCATCAAATAATCTCTGGTTGGATTTGTTAATAATTGAGCTTTAATCTTAGTTATATCACTTAAAACCGATTCAACAGTTTCATTATATCTTTGATAAGGGTAACACTCGCCATATCCTGTATTTTCACCATCACTGATTTCACAAATAACAAGATCAGATTCTGTCCTACTACCATGAGCAATATTAAAAACTCCCCTTATTGGCCAACTCTCATGATAAGCTTTTACAGTATAATTTTGCGACATAACAATACTAATTCATATTATAAAATGCTAAGGCGGCAGCAACCGAGACATTCAAACTTTCAACTTCTCCAGCCATAGGAATCTTTACAAGCATATCGCAATTTTTGCGTAGACCTTGCCTTATGCCTTGATGCTCATTACCCAAAACAAGCGCAATTTTAGGATATTGTTTTAAGATACTCACCTCAGATTTGGCAAGACCATCAAGACCAAAACACCAATATTCAGCCTTTTTTAGTTCAGTTAAAACATCAGATAAATTTGTTGCAATTGCAATATCAGCAATTTCAGAATAGCCACTAGAAGATTTAGCAATTTTTGCCAGATCATAACATGAGTCATGTTTTGGTATGATGAATTTATGAATTTTAAATGCTAATGCCGAGCGAATAATAGCGCCAATATTATGGATATCAGTAATACGATCCAAAATTACAATTTTATCCTCTTGATCCGAGCTGATCAAATCATCTAAATCTAAAAATGGCTTTGGTGCTATTTTGGCTACAACGCCTTGATGATTTACGTCAGGAAATTGCTGGTTAAGATCTTTCGGACTAATTATTGAGCAATTAAATTGTTTGAAATTATGGGCAATTTTACTAATTGCTTTCACTTCAAGGATACGCTCTTTAGATTTTTGACTAACCAAATTAACAGTATTTAATCCATAAATATAATATGAATTTTTAACATTATTTGGATTTGCCATAATTATTTGCGTATTTCTTTAGCATATAAATCACTAAGCTTTAAAGTAATTTCATGCCTATTAAAACTATATTTAATATCATTTTTATCATCAAAAATTGAATTTACCCTTGTAATCTCTGCAGCAGTTCCAGTTAAGAATGCATCTTGAACATTAGCAAGCTCCTCTGGTTTGATATGGCGTTCAACCGCTTTAATACCATTGGCACGGGCAAGCTCTAATACAGTTTGCCTAGTAATACCATTCAAGAAACAATCAGCTACAGGTGTATGAAGCTCATCATTGATAATAAAAAACATATTGGCGCAGGTAGCTTCTGCTATATAGCCTCTATAATCTAACATTATTGCCTCAGCATAACCTTCGCGTTCTGCTTTATGTTTAGAATATGTGCAAATCATATAAAGACCTGCGGCCTTAGATGCAGTTGGCGCAGTCTCAGGTGATGGCCGTTTATAATGTGCAAACACCATATCTATACCATTTAATTTAGCTTCTGGTGAGAAATATGGAGGCCATTTCCATGAAGCAATAGCAAGATTCACTGAATTATTCTTAGCAGAAATTGCCATCCTTTCTGAACCACGCCAGGCAAAAGGCCTGATATAACCATTGTCAACTTTTTGAACTTTAACAATTTCTTCTGTTGCCGCAATAATTTCATCAAGATTATAAGGGATTTCAAAGTCTAGTAATTTAGCTGAATCAATGAGTCTTTGACTATGCTCTTTTAGCTTAAAAATTTTGTTATCATAAACTGCAACTCCTTCAAAGACACAGCTTCCATAATGAAGACCATGATTTAAAACATGAGTAGTTGCATTTTTCCATTCAACTAATTCACCATTATACCAAATAAAACCATCACGTTTGTCAAAAGGGATAATATTGTCCATAGTAAATTCTTGTTATTATTGTTTGCTCGATTATTAAATAAATTATGTAAGCAAAATCTCGAGCTCTTCAAATTTTTGCTGAATAGTTATTATACAAAATAAAAATTTTAAGCAAGATTCTTTATGGTAAATAAAGACGATATATGGCAGCAATATCTTAACGGCAAGATTGATATCGATGACAAAGTGTCAAAATATGATGAATTTGAAAAAAAAGCTCAAAATTACAAAATGGAAATTGACCTACATTATCTTAATGCAGATCAAGCCTTCAGAAAGCTTGAAAAGGCTTTAAGTTATGCAAAACAAAACTCAATCAAGGAAATAGAGATTATTACAGGAACAAATACCAAGAATAATATCAAAACCGGAAAATTATATCAGGAAGTTCCAAGATGGCTTGAGCACTCTACATTATCGAGCCAAATTGTCTCAATCCATTACAAAGAAAATAACGATGCAGTAATAATAATTAAATTAAAAACTGAAATTACAAAGTTTTAATGTATGGTTATACGCTGCAGTAAAGCCTTTTAAAGAAAAAGTATCTAAAGAATATTCACCTGTATTATCTGGTGCTAAAACTTTGAGCTTAATTCCTTTTTTTAGCTCATTTACTACATCACTATCAATATCCGAATTTTCTGCCCAAACAACTTTTTCAGAAATTTTAGTTAATAAAAATTCATTTGAATCAACATCTAACTTAACTTTATTATCAATTTTGATGTCAAAACCAGGCGAATAACTAACTTCAGGAGAACGCTGTGGAAAAACACTTACTAAGAAATAAGCATTACCTTTTGTAGAAGCAGTACCATCTCGTTTAATTGGCAATGATGCTGCATAACAAATTTTTTCTGAATCAACATTTGTCGTTAGGACACTCCAATCGCCAAAAGTTTTGTCTAGCTTTTGTCCAAAAGAATTTGCTACAGAAAATAAAGAAATAGAAAATAATATTATTGCCGAAAACTTGTTGATCATTTGGTTATAATTTATTATGATTATGGCGCTTATTTATTCTAAAGAAAAAATGTTTAGTCAACAACATTATAGCTTATATAGAAAATTCATAGTTTTAGTTGGGTTACTTACATTAGCCTCATGCCACAGTTATCTTGTTGGAAATATGTATGCTGTATCACGATATACAGGAAAGATGATTAATATGAATTATGTAATTTCTGGCAAGAACGTTACAATTTCTGGAAAATCTCTTAAAAATGAATATATAACAGGCCAAGTGCTATCTCCGGCAAAAATCAAGGAAATGAATGTTTCTGGCTTTATAAAACTTCCAAGCAATGGCAGGAGAGGTTATGATTATTCTTTTGTTAGATTAGTTTCAACCCCAGGAGGTGAGATTTTAGATTGTTTCATTATCCAAAATTCAAAGAAGAAATTTAACAAAGGTGGCTATGGATCATGTTATGATGCAACAGGAGATGTTTTTAATTTAAACATTGATGCTTCATCACTTTTTTAAAGTCATGATCTTATCTCACCTAATAAATTTTGTGTAAATATGCAAAAATCAAATAATAAAACCGCGCTTTATTTGCTTGCAATTATCTTCGCGATGATTTGCCTAGTTGTAGCATCGGTTCCTTTGTATAATTTGTTTTGTAAAATTACTGGATATTCAGGTGCTGCATCAGGCATAGCCTCCAAACAGATTGGATCTAAAGAATATTTAGTTCAATTTGATGCAATTTCACACAAAAACTCAAAAATAAACTTTAGAGTTCGCAATAAAAATATCACAACCGTTCCCGGCAAAAATAATTTAGTTGTTTTTGAACTTAACAACATATCAAACGAAACCGCTCATATTACCGCACTATATAATGTATTACCACAAAAAGCTGCTCAATATTTTATCAAAATAGAGTGCTTTTGTTATGAGGAGCTAACATTTCCAGCCCAAAGTTATAATAATTTGCCAGTTAGCTTTTACCTTGACCCTGCAATTGAAGAAGATCCTTTCTTAAAAAATATTGATAAAATTACGCTTTCATATAGCGTGCTTCAACAAAATTAAATTGTTACAAAATGATAATTAGAGACAAAACTATTACAATATTTGGTGGGACTGGCTTTTTGGGGCATTATGTTGTTAAAGAGCTCGGAGAATTAGGATGTAAAATCAATATAGTTACTAGAAACAAACAAAAGGCTCCAGATCTAAAAGTAGGATTATCCCTTGGTCAATTGAACATGGTCGAAGGAAATATTAATGATCATGATTTTGTCGAATTTATTGTCAGCAAATCTGATATTATAATCAATCTTGTGGGATGTCTTTACGAAAGATTCTCTGGAGAATTTGCTAGACTTCATGCTCAATTTCCAGAATTACTTGCACAACTTGCCCAAAAGCATCAATTACAACAGTTAGTTCACGTCTCAGCATTAGGAGTCGATAGAAGCGAGAACTCACTTTACGCTTCTACAAAATTTGCCGGCGAGAAAGCAATTAAAGAAAATTTTGCTAGAAATGTAATTTTAAGACCAAGTGTAATATTTGGATTTGAGGATAACTTCATAAATCAATTTGCCAGCATCTCAACATTATCGCCGTTTATACCTCTTGTAATGAGCGGACAAACCAAATTCCAGCCAGTTTATGTATGTGATGTAGCTAAATCAATAGCCAAAATTATTCAAACAAACAAATTTAACAATAATATTTATGAAATTGGAGGACCAGATATATATTCTTTTAAACGTATTATCGAGATGATTCTAAAAACCCTTAATAGAAAACGTATCATGGTAAATTTACCTCCAAAAATATCTTTAATTTTGGGAACAATATTAGGCAAATTACCTAATCCAAAACTTACAGCTGACCAAGTAAAAATGTTGGCACTAGACAATGTAACCCAACCAAGCTCACAAACCTTCTACGACTTATCAATTCAACCAGAATCACTTGACGACTTACTGCCAATGCTCCTAACACGTCATCAAAACCCATCTTATTACGGATCTGAATAACTTAATTAAGAAGATCCAATTAAATTAAAGGCTTGAGATATATTAAAATTTACTATAGATTAGCACGTGCTTTAAAAATATATCAAAAATATTAATTAAAATTTTGAGTAAAGGAAATGTCCATTGAAAATATACAATCATATAAAAAGCATGATTTTCATCTTGTTGACCCTAGTCCATGGCCACTTTTTGCATCAGCGGCAGTTTTTCTTGCAGTTATTGGTGGCGTTTGGTCAATGCATCAAGAAGCTAATGGTAAAGGCTTTTTAATTGCTGGTATCATATTTACAATTATAACAGCTATTATTTGGTGGCGTGATGTAATCAAAGAAGGCAGGGTTGATAAAGCTCACACTGAAAATGTCAAATCTGGACTTAGACTTGGAATGGCTTTGTTTATTTTAT
>JAYOLW010000002.1:6818-32554 GCA_038120515.1 Rickettsiales bacterium
GGTGATGTTTTTCTTTGCATTCTTCTTCGCTTTTTTTCATGCCAGTCTTTTCCCAGTTGATATTTTGGACGGCGTTTGGCCAATAAAAGCTGGCGTTTGGCCACCAGCATCAGTAAAACCATTGGATCCATGGGATGTCCCATTTTTAAACACTTTGATCCTTTTACTTTCAGGCACCACTGTCACATGGGCTCATTATGCATTAATGCACAAAAACCAAAAAGAATTAGTTCTAGCCCTTGGACTTACGGTTATGCTTGGCTTTATCTTTACTGGTTTTCAAATTTATGAATATAATCATGCATTACATCATAATTTTAATTTCACAGACTCGGTCTATGGGGCTAACTTTTATATGGCTACTGGATTTCACGGTTTTCATGTCATGATTGGAACCTTATTTTTACTAGTATGTTTTTTTAGAGCAAGAAAAGGTCACTTTTCGCCTAAAGCTCATTTAGGCTTTGAATTTGCCGCTTGGTATTGGCATTTTGTTGATGTTGTGTGGTTATTTTTGTTTAGCGTTGTTTATATTTGGGGAGCATAATTATGACAATATTATCAATTGTTGGATTACAATGGGGGGACGAAGGAAAAGGTAAAATAGTTGATTACCTTACACAGAAGGCTGATATTGTAGTTCGCTTTCAAGGTGGTAATAACGCTGGTCATACTATTATTGCAGAAGATATCGAATATAAGCTTAATTTACTACCTTCAAGTATAATTAGCCCTAACAAGCTTTCGATTATTGGTAATGGTGTTGTCATTGATCCATTTCATCTAAAAGGTGAGATCGAAAAACTCGAAGAAAATGGCATTAAAATCTCAAGATCAAATCTGTTAGTTTCTGATAATGCATGTTTGATTCTGCCTATTCATAAAATTATTGATAACATTGCTGAAAAGCTTAGGAATAATACTAAAATTGGCACCACAGGAAAAGGTATAGGACCAGCATATTCAGACAAAGTATCTAGAAGAGCAATAAGAGTCTGTGATCTTGAAGATACTGAAACAACTAAACAAAAGGCAAAAGATCTAATTGATTACCATACCCCATTCTTAAAATTTCATGGCGTTGAAGTTTCTTATGAGAATTTAATTGGAGACATTGATTCAATAAAGGACCTTATAATCTCATTGAAAGCACCAGTTTGGAAAATATTAGATGAATCTAATAATAAAAACAAAACAATTCTCTTTGAAGGAGCCCAAGGCGTAATGCTTGACATTGATCATGGAACTTATCCATTTGTGACATCTTCAAACACTGTATCTCCACAGGCTCTGATTGGTTCAGGATTTGGCTTTGGAACAGCCGAATATAACATAGGCGTGATTAAAGCTTACACCACTAGAGTAGGAGAAGGTGCATTACCTACAGAACTAAGAGATGAGAATGGCAAAACTCTTCAAAAACAAGGTCACGAATTTGGTACAGTTACAGGTAGAGAAAGAAGATGTGGTTGGATCGATTTAGTTCAGCTAAAACAAATGATCAAAATTTGTGGAATTAATAGCATTGCATTAACCAAAATTGATGTTTTAACCGGTTTCAACGAAGTAAAACTATGCACTGGATACAAATATAACGAAACCAGCTATGATCACGTGCCAGCAAATAATCATGTGTTAGAAAATTTAAAACCTGAATATGTAACGCTTCCTGGTTGGAATGAAGACATTACAGGAATTAAAACATATGATTTATTACCACAAAATGCCAAAAAATTCATTTCATATATTGAGAGTTTTTTAGCAACAAATGTTGATATTATTTCTACAGGACCTAAAAGAGAAGATACTATTATTTTAAAAGATTATTTTAGTAAATTAAACAATCAAAAAGAGGCAATATGACAAAAATTCATCTTTGGCAGAAAATTTTCATAGCAATGATTTTAGGCGGCATATTTGGCTACCTTATTGGTGACAAGGCCGCATTACTTAAACCAGTTGGTGATATTTTTGTCAATATGATCAAAATGATTGTGATTCCACTTATATTTTTCTCGATTTCAGCGGCTATCACCTCAATGGAACACACGCATTCGCTTGGTAGAATTGGTACAAAAAGTATTATTTTATATTTGTTTAGCACTGCAGTAGCTATTATTATCGCATTATGTATTGCTACAGCATTTGATCCTTCTGCTGGGGTAGAATCAGCTATAAATTTCTCAACATCTACGACCGCAGAACCAAATCATATTTCCTTATCTAATATGATTGTAAGCATGATACCAACAAATCCGGTACAAGCTATGGCAGAAGGAAATGTTTTACAAATTATTGTCTTTGCAGTTTTTCTTGGGACTGCTGTAAATACCGCAGGTAAAAAAGTTGCCAAGGTCGCAAATGCATTAGCTGTTGCAGCTGAAGTTACATACTCACTTACAAATATTATCATGAAATTTGCACCATATGGTGTTTTTGCCTTAATTGGTTGGGTTGCAGGAACCCAAGAGCTTGAAGTTATAGCTTCACTTGGAATGGTTGTTATTGTAGTAATATCATCATGTTTATTTCACATGTTTTTTGTATATAGCATATTTATTGGCTTACTTTCAAAATTAAACCCCTTGATTTTCTTTAAGAAAATTGCTGATGCACAAATAATGGCATTCTCTACATCTAGTAGTTCAGCTACATTGCCTATAACTATGAAAGTTGCAGAAGATAAACTTGGTGTATCTAAAGGAACTGCTAAATTTGTATTACCATTAGGTTCAACAATAAATATGGACGGAACCGCAATTTATTTAGGAATTTGTTCAGTTTTTGTTGCTGGATTAGTTGGAACAAACCTTGTTTTTATGGACTTTATAACAATTATTATTACAGCAACAATAGCATCTATTGGAGCAGCTGGAATACCTGGTGTAGCATTAATCATGATGTCTATGGTATTTACAGCCATTGGATTACCAATTGAAGCTATCGCTTTAATAGCTGGGGTTGACAGACTTCTTGATATGGTAAGAACAACTGTAAATGTAACTGGAGATCTTGCTATTTCAGTAGTAATTGACCAATCGGAAGGAACTCTCAATGAAAGAGTGTATAACGATCTTAACGTAGATCTTGAATGGAAAGATAATTAAATATGTTAAAACTTAAAAATAAAATAAAAAAGCATGCCTCACTTTTCGCGCAAAAAACCTTAAAAGTTGTTAGTATTACAAAATTAAAATCTGATACAGAGTTCCACAATTTTGTAATTAATAATGATATTAAGAATATTGTTACTGCCGTTAATAATAATTACAAAATCCTTAATCAGAAGGATATTAATTTTAAGACTGCGCTTGATTATGCATTAGCACAAAATAACCAGGAAATACTTACAGATTTAGTGCTGTTAGGTGCTAGAGTTTCTATGAGTTTTTATGATTGTAAAAATGATAATGACTTGCTTAAAATTTTAGAGACTTTAGATAAAGTCGGTTATAATTTTAATAACATAGATTGCCTTGGTTTTGCGCCAATACATTATGCATCAGGACAGGCTTTTGAAAGATCTGTTAAATTTCTTATTGAGAAAAAAGTTGATATAAATATTCGCTCAATTCATGGCGAAACTGCTTTAAAATTTGCACTTAGACAAAATAGATCAGGCTTAATAACTGGAGATTGTTAAAAGATCTATATTATATTTTTTTATTTTCTTCAAATGCGAAAGCGAGAGGATGTTCAAAACAAAAACTGTCATCAACAACAGTTATTCTATAGTAGTTCACATAAATCAGAATTATCCAAAACATTATCAACGTTTGCTGGGCTTGTAGGAGCAATTACATTAAGTCAATCATTCAGCGTGCCCTTACTTAATATGTTGCACCAAAAATACGTACTTCCTGATGCTAGATATCATGAAATTGCAAGAAATTTATATCAAACAGGTAATTTATACAATCAAGCTAAAAGTAATACCATAAGAAGAATTGGCGTGAGTATGATTCCGATTACTATGGCGAGCACATTGCAGGGCAAATATAATTTAACTAATATTGAAACTGCAACCATTTCAGCAACAGCAGAAGCCATTTTATCATATTGTTTTAATGAAGCAAAAGAGAAAAAATCTATGTCTGGAATTCAAACTATGTCAGCACCAGATAATATCAGAAAATCATATGGTTTTATATGGGCGAGAAATTTTGCCTTTGCAAATTCAGTATTTTGTGCCAAAACTTTCGCCAAAGATATTTCTGATCAAATTGACGATAAGACGTTCGAGCGAATGCCCTTCAAAAGAGAAGATTTTGCAATATTTACAGAACAATTTGCTAGACTATCTTTAGTCACTCTAACAACTCCATTAGATGCATTTGCGACAAAATTGGCAAATGGTGACAGCTTTACGTCAATATTTAAATCATATAACCATGATCCAAGATTGCTTCTAAATGGAGGCGTTGCTAGAACAGTTTTTAGTGGACTGGCATCGGCAACTATAGTTTTTGGCATAGATATTGGTAAGAAAATTAATAATTATATAGAAAGTAAACAAACATTTATTCCACTATCTAAATAATTAATTTTACTAAATCTCATCCTTTGGTGGCAAGGATTTATACTTAATAGATTTTCTATACTCTCTTTTTATTATATACAGACTAGATATGACAATTGTAATCGATCCAATTAATGTATTTAATGTTAATGACTCATTAAATAGCAGATAAGCAATTATCGATGTAAAAACCATACCACTAAAATCAAAAGGCATAACTGTTGAAATATCTGCATATTTATACGCTTTAAAAACAGCCACAATATTTATAAGAAATATCAAACCTAATGTTGCAAAGGCAATCCAATCTAATAACAAAACTGGAGTTTGCCAAAAATAGATTGCCCCTGGTAATGAGAACAAACTCATCATACCACTTAAATATAATGTTTGCGTAAGAGTGGATTCAGTTTTTGTCATTATTTTGATTATGATATCAATAATTGCCCACATGCCAACTGAACCAAGCACCATTAAATAAACATAAGAGAACTCACTAGTTCCAGGCCTTAAAACTATTAAGGCACCAAAAAAACCAATTATAAGTGCAGATACTCTATGTATACCTACTTTTTCTTTTAAAAATATGATTGCAAATAATGAAGTTACCAATGGACCAGTTAAAGCTATTGCTCTTGCCTCTGTTAGTGGCACTACAGTAAAAGCATAAAAATACATTGTTAATGAAACAAAACCTAATAATGACCTATAAAAATGTAATTTCAGATATGATGTTTGAATGATATTTTGTTTATTAAACAAAACCAGATAACAACATAATAAAAAAAATGAAAAGAAATTATAAAAAAAGACGATTTCTAATACATGAAATGATCCCGATAATAACCTAACTATTACCGCCATTATTGAGATAAGAAGGCAATGAAATATCATCCATAATATACCTCTAATTTGTGACTTCTCATGCATAAATCAACCGCTTACAAATCAACCTCAGTTTCTACAATATCTGGACGTCTAAAGAGCACTATACCAGCACCAGTAATAACAAAAGCTGCACCAATAATCATAACTATAGAAATTTCTTCTCCCAAGAAATATACTCCAGCAAATACTCCAATTACAGGGATTAAAAGTGTAATTGGAGCTATAGCACTAACAGGATTTCTAGCTAAAAGATAAGCCCATAAAGAATGACCTATTATTGCAGTTCCAATCGTAATATATAAAAGGGACAGAACAACTTTATAATCTGCTGATAAAATCATACCTATTTGATTTGATTCAAAATATAATGATAAAAAAAACATTATCGGTAATGATACAAAGGCTATCCATGCTATTAAAGCCACAGTGTTAACTTTAGCCAATTTCTTTACATGTGCACCATAAACAGCAACAGAGAAAGCGCTAAAAATCATCAACCAAAAACCAACAGGTTTATCAATACTGTTAGGTGCTTTCATAAGTAGAATCGAGCCTATAAATGCTAATATTAATCCAGAAATACTATATTTACCTACTGCTTCTTTAAAAAATATTATGCCGAGAATTAACAAGAATGGTACATGTGTTTGAAGAGCGACAACACCAATACTTGCATCAAGTCCAATTTTAAGCGCAAGAAACATCGCTCCTAAATGACATATAGAAAATGAAATACTTAGTAATAATATATCTTTAAATGCTACTGGCGGTTTTGGGCAAAACGGAATTAATAACAATGAGATAATTAAATATCTGATAAGTAGCAATGTAAATGGTTCAAAATGCAGTACCGCTGTTTTTGCAAAAACAAAGTTAAAACCCCAAAGTAATGTGACAATTAATGCTAATATATAACTTCTTAAAGGCATCAGAACTTCATTTATAAGATTAATTCACTTGATGAATTTTCAATTTTTTCAAAATGAATAACTTCAGGAATTGGCTGATAAAAATTATGCAATAATTTTTTCCATTTTTGATATTCTGGTGAATTTCTAAAACCATTAACATGATCATTTAATGTCTGCCATTTAACAAGTAATAAATAACAATTAGAATCTTCTAATGATTTTTGTAAATTATGACTAATATATCCTTTGGATGATTTAATAATCTCTTGGGCCTTAAAAAAGGCTTTTTCAAATTCGGTATTTTTCCCATCTTTAATTTTAAGAATAGCTAACTCTAAAATCATAAATATCAAATATTTTGGTCATGAATAAATATGATTAGATATTAAAAGCCAGTTTTTTATCTGGTTAGATAATTATATTAATGAACGTCGGCCCAAATTTTCCTTTTTGCTAAATAGAAAAATAATGAGGCTATTGCTAAAAAGAATATTATTTTTATTCCCATGCGTTTTCTTTGCTCCATTTCCGGTTCAGCTGCCCATTGCAAGAAATTTACCAAATCATAAGACATTTGTTCTACGGATGAATTTGTACCATCTTGATATTCAACTTGACCATTATTTAATGGCTTAGGCATTGAAATTTGGTAACCAGGGAAAAATATGTTAAAATGCATATTTGCTCCAAGCTTTAGATCCTTAGGTGTTTCCATATAACCATTTAATAATGAATATAGATAATTAGCTCCATCTGGCCTAGCCTTGATAATCAAGGATAAATCCGGTGGCATCGCACCACCATTAGAGGCTCTTGCTGCATTATCATTTGGATAAGGTGATACAAAAGCATCGGCAATTATACCAGGTCTTTCAAACATTTCACCATCATCATTTGGTCCATCTAAGATCATAGCGCTTGCGGCTACTGTTTTAGCCTCGTCCTCAGAAAAGCCAATTTCCATTAGATTTCTATAGTATATTCTCTTTAATGAATGGCAGGCAGAGCAAACTTCTTGATATACCTGAAAACCTCGTTGAACTGATTGTCTATCAAAAGTTCCCATAAAGCCATCAAATGGCCATTCTCTTTTTAAAAGTTTTTGTGAAGAACCCGCTGCAAAAAGCTGAAACGGCACTAGTAATAAGGCAAGTAGAATAATTTGTCTAAGTTTCATTATGCTGCTATTTAGATTTATGAGTTGCTTTATAATATTCGTCAATCGACTCAGGAAGTCTTATTGGCTTCTCTCTTTTGCTTATAAAAGGCAATATTACAAGAAAGTAACCAAAATAATATAATGTACCCAGCTGTGACAAGAAAACATAAATTCCCTCTGGTGCCTGAGCTCCAAGATATCCTAATAAGACGAAATCTAGAATTAGTCCAACATAAAATATTTTAAACATTGGTCTGTAATAACCACTTTTTATCTTAGATCTATCTAACCATGGTAGGAAGAATAAAATCAAGATAGATGCAAACATAAGAAGTACTCCTAATAGCTTGTCTGGGATAGCTCTAAGAATTGCGTAAAAAGGCAAGAAATACCATTCCGGAACAATATGAGCAGGAGTTACTAATGGATCAGCCGGAATATAATTATCAGGATGCCCTAAATTATTTGGATAAAAGAACACAAAATAAAAGAATAAAATTAAGAATAATCCTAATCCAAAAAGATCTTTAATTGTGTAATATGGATGAAACGGGATCGTGTCTTTTTTAACATCTTTAACACTTACACCAGAAGGATTGTTTGAACCCGGTATATGAAGCGCTATTAAATGAAGAATCACAATACCTACAATAATAAAAGGAAATAAGTAATGTAATGCAAAGAATCTGTTTAAAGTTGGATTATCAACAGAATATCCACCCCATAACCATGTTACAATATTATCACCTACAATAGGGATAGCTGAAAATAAGTTTGTAATTACCGTTGCACCCCAAAAACTCATCTGTCCCCATGGTAAAACATAACCCATAAATGCAGTAGCCATCATACATAGGAAAATAATAATCCCTAAGAACCAGATAATTTCACGTGGCTGCTTATAAGACCCAAAAAACAAACCTCTAGCTATATGGGCATACACAACAACAAAAAACATTGAAGCACCTACAGCATGAGTATATCTAATTAACCAACCAAAATTTACATTTCTCATGATATGCTCAACTGAATCAAATGCATGATCAGCATGAGGAGTGTAGTGCATCGCAAGGAAAATACCTGTGACAATTTGTATCATTAGGGCAACGCCAGCAAGCGAACCAAAGCTCCAAAAGTAACTCAGATTTTTGGGAACGCGATATTCCGCCAAATGATCTTTTACAAATGAGAAAACTGGTAACCTATCATCAATCCATTTGATAATTGGGCTAAATTCATTCGCTTTTTCATTATTAGTTTTACTCATATTTTAACCAATTTTAATAACTTTATCTGAAATAAATTCATATGATGGAACTACAAGATTTTTAGGTGCTGGACCTTTCCTAATCCTTCCAGATGTATCATAATGCGAACCATGACAAGGACATAGCCAACCATCAAACTCGCCAGAATTATTACCTAGTGGTACACATCCCAAATGAGTGCAAACTCCGATCAAAACTAAAAACTCACCACTTTTGTCTTTAACTCTAGCTTGATCAGTTTCAGGATCTATTAAATCAGCCATAGGAGTTTCTCTAGCTTCATCAATTTCTTCTTTAGTTCTCCTTTTTATAAAAATAGGTTTGCCTCTCCACATTACTTTTTTTTCTTGGCCAATTTGAATGTCTGATAAATCGACTTCAATTGAAGATAGAGCTTCAACATCTTTTGAAGGGTTCATAGAGCTTACTAGTGGCACAGCAGCTGTTGCTGCACACAAACCAGCCATTGCAGTAGCAGAAAGTACTACAAAGTCTCTTTTTTGAGGATCTTTAGGTTCTTTTTCAGTCATTTTAAGTGTAAAATAGGCTAATTAAATACAGGCTCTAATCCTATATGTAAAGCAATAATTCATTCAAACCAGCTTCCAGAAGGGGAAAAGGCTAGTTTTAACTATTTTGAAAGTCCTGAATTATGTCTGCCCATTTCTGGATTCCTAAATGTTGTTGGCTTAGGAAATTTTGCCTCACGCGCTTCTGCTAACTTAGCCTCCCTTGCCTCTTCAAGAGCTCGTCTATTTACAGTGACTTCATCAGAAGTTTGTACTTTTACCTCTGTTGTTTTAAAAGTTTCTGATCTTAGTTTTGATTGTTCAGATCGTATCAACACTCTACTTATTTCAATATTATCTGGATTATTTAATGTTGCCTCAGTAATTTTTGCTATTTCTTTAGTGGCTTGCTTTGCATCATATCTATCCATCAAATCTATCACTTTACCATGAAGTTCTTCTAATACATCCTGTCTTAATTTTCTTTCAACAATAACAGTAGGCATTTCATCTTTATAATCAGCTAATTTAGTTTCCATAGTATTTTTGAAATCTGGATCATTCATAAAAATATCATGTTCATATGAACCTTTTAACAACCCACTTAAAGCAAGCATTGAACGATCTAATTGCGAAAGCTCACTATTTGATGTTTTTATACTCATTTCAGTTCTAATGGTATGGTCAGTAATAATTCCAAATTTTTCTGTAGTTTTTGATGTTGCCGCATAATGCGAACTAAGGCTTGATTCTGCTACACCCATTTGCCTAAGAACCTTATCCATTCCTTCTATACCAACAAACTCTTTTTCGGATCTATAGGATTGAGTTACGATCTTTTCACCTCTTCTAGTTTCTCTTGTTATCTTTTTAGAAGCCGAAGCATTTTCTCCTATTCTTAATGAAGCCGACAGAGTACCTAAATGTTCATCACGAACATCAGTTACTCTTTCATCTTTAGGCATATAACCAGTAGCCACAGCAATAGAATTTATTATGGATGGCAAGCCTATCGAGGCCTCAACTCCAATCTTTGCCTCTTTACCATTTTCAATAAATATAGCTTCGGCTCTAGACAAATCCTCTATTGTTACCTCCGGCTCGAAGAAAACTGTTCTTAAAAAAACATGTAATGCAGCTTTCTGCTCTGATGAATTTCCAAATTTTATTTTGTGACCTTTTTCAACACCACCTGACATTAACAATTTTGATTCAGCAAGCCCCATAGCAGTTGACATCCCAAGTCCAAACTCTGCTCCTAATTGAGCCGTTATTAAAACCGAATAACCATTTTCTTCTTTTACAACCTTAAGCCCATCTTTTTTAATAGCCGAGAGTTCGCTTCTAACCTCAATTGCTCCCTCAGTAAGTGCCTCTTGAGCCAAATTGACAAATTCTTGATCATTTTTTACAGTAAGCTTTCCAGTTTTATCAATTATAAACTCATCACCTGGTTGCATAGGCTCTAATACTTTATCTATGCCAGAAAATATATGCGCCTCACCCACTAAGGCACTTTTCTTGTCCACCTCAATTTTCAATTCTTTGTCTTTTGCTAGAAGATGAATATCATTATACCATTCTAGCATCTCTCCCATTCTTTCTGCTGGCTCCATATATGTTAAAGCTCTAATTTGCGTATCAAGCAATGTTTTAGCATTATCAGTCATTTCAAACTTTGTCTCCAAATGACTTCTGAGAGAAGAGCCAGGCCTATTAAGCTCATCTAGATATTCTGCAAACCCCTTGTCTCCAGAACTTACTTTGAATTGATCATAACCATATAGAACTGACATATGTGTTAACTGTGCTGTACTTTTAATATTTCCAGAAACCAAACCCAATATCTCTTTTTCATATTCTTTATACTTCGTTATCTTATCTGCATCTTGTTGAGATTCTGGCTTAGCAAGCTCTGATTTTAAAGCCTGATTATTACTATTAAGTGCTGCAAATGCATCTCCAACCTTACTAATAGAAATATTTTTGTCATCAGGAGACTTCAAACTTGCAGATCCTAATGTTATATTTGTAAGAAATCTTCCTACCTTTATTCCTTGCAATTCAGCTGAACGCCTCTCGAGCTTTATATCATTTGCTGATTGTTGATAAAAACCTTGTATTTTATTCTTTAGGCCCTGAGAGTCCAACAACATTGACATTTGTGAAGCCTGAGACTGGCCTTGAGAAACATAGGCTTTTGAGACATGACCAACATCAAATAATTTTGTCATTGCATTTGACTGAAGCTCTCGTGAAAGTAAGTCTACGTCTTTACTCATAAACTGCTGTACTAAGACATCTCTTACTGCCTCATCAGATGAAAACATTTTTGCTGTAACACTAATAGACTGAACTGATTTATTTAAGGTCTTAAAGTCTGAAAATCCAGTATTTGCAATGGCCATTATAGTATCTGCCTGCTCAACAAACTTTGGATTTAAATTCATTTTTTTAAATTCTAGGTTATCTTCAAAATTCAGCTTAGTCCCTTCTGTTGACTTAATGAAATCATTTACTCTTCGTTCAAAAATTTCTTCTTCTTTTGCTTTTGATTTATCTTCGCCATTTCCGAGCTCTTCTAATGTGGCTAATTTTATTTCGCATAATGAGGCATTTACAAATAATAGATCTAGATTTTTAAACTTCGCATCCAACCCGCTGTCTTTCATGGCCTTTATTGAGCCAGACAATGAAAGAGAGTCAAGTGAATTAAGATTGATTCCGGTCTCTAAAACTAAAGATCGTTTTGATGTTCTAATTTTGTGCTCTAAATTAATTTTAGTTTTTTCTATTTCAAAATCACGAGATTTTGATGCTCCAGCTATTTCAGCACCAACTTCTGCAAGTTGCAATGTATAATCATCTAGCAAAGCGCCAGATAAATCTTTCGGATTTTTTAAAGATGAAGCAGCAAAAACTACCATTTTATAATCGCCCGAAAGCACAGGATCAATAAAACCCGACACTTCACTCATATTTTTTGAACCATCATTATAAGTTAATTTTTTATTGATAGAATTTAACAAGGTTCTCGAATAAAAGACCTGCTGAGATTTATCACGTTTTGTCGCCTCTTCAAAAGATTCACTCTGAGGACGCGCTAGAGTTCCAGCATCATAATGCTTTAAAATTTTGCTTTTAATATCTGTTGAGAGTGCCGACATTTGCCCTTCCTGCTGTAATCCTATTTGTTCTGCAAAATCCACTAGATTTGAGCATATATCTCGCGCATGATCTAGCTCTGGAATAATAGGGGAAACACCTCTTAAAAATTCTAATTCATGCTTTAAATTTGACTGATGAGTAGTATCATGCTGATAGTCAAGATCCTGAAGTTTTTCTGTATAACGATTAATTAAGATCTCAGCATTTTTGGCAATACTTTTATTAACTTTCGCAAAAACTTCATTATCAACACTAGACAAATTACCAGAAGCCTGAAGGCTTAACCAATTTGATTGAACATTGGCATAATCTTTAATAAAATCACCAATATCAGAAATAGAATCAGAAGTTTTTAGCTCAAATGATTTACTTAATGTTAATAAATTTCTAATTAACTCAGCCCTTATTTCAGGATTGTTATTTGCCTCATCCTTTTCTATAAGACCTCGTTTTAACTCAGACTGCTTTTCAGAACTTACAAGCCCAGAATCTCGAAAAAGCTTGTCTAAAATCTTGAAATCTGGTCCTTTTTCGAGCTCATGTAACGAACTAACTAATTTTGATAACTGGTCAATAGATTCTTCATTGGTTGCGGTATCAAGAAATGCCAATTGCCTTATTGAGATATTAGTATTTGAAGATACCTGCTCATCCATAATTATTAGCTCGGACAACACATTTTTCATTTTTATTGAAGCTTCGTTTAATTCGGAACGCAGAGCCTCAATCTCTTTTGTTTTGTGAGCAGGATTTAACCTCTCAAGATTAGCTATTTTTGGCAACATATTATCGATCTGACTAATTTCGAGAGCAATTTTCGCACTATCCAACTTCATTGCCTCAATAGATATTCCAGATTTAAGATCAGCTAAATCTTGAGCTGCCTTTTCAATGTATTTTTTATCACTCCCAATTCGAGCAATCGCGTTTGTTCTAGCCTTATCAGAGAAAACCTGACCTTTGTCATCATAATATAATTTTGAACCAATTTTTTTCCCAGACGCCTCTTTTTCCTTAATATTTGCACCAAAATCCAAACTTTTTAAGACAACTTCCAAATTGGTATCTTTATATTCAGAACTTTTAGACTCGAGCAATAGTTTTGCCTCTTTTATAGTCATTAATTTATCATCAACAACAAGACTATTGATGCCTTCGCCATTAAAACTAACAAGCTCGACTGCAACTTCCCTTTTTACATTTCGTTTTGATCCCCAAAGACCGAATCTCTGAACAATTGATGGTTTTGAAACTGGATCTACTTTAGCCGGAGGGGCTATCTTAATTAGGTCTTGGGTATTTGATTTTAAGCTATCTACTACAGAATCAGCTTTATCATTAGCTTTTGATACTTCATTTGATACTAGCTCAGTTTTTTTTTCACTCCCTCGCGAAAATCTTCTAAAAAAATTCATTACTTAAAAATACTAAGAATTATGACAAATTTTAATTGCCTTAATATAATTCTAACATTTTAAAGTAGGGAAATCAAACGTTATAATAACTGAAATTATGAGTCAGATTTATTTGAAGCAGCACCAGTAAAACTAAAAGCACCATATTTGTTTTTGAATTCAGCAACTTTTGAAACATTTTCATTAACAAAAGCAACACCACCAACCCATGCAGGATGTGTTAGAGGATCAATATCAAGAGTCATGATATCACCTTCTTTACCCCAAGTTGATTTCGTCTGAAACTTTGTACCATTAGTCATTAGAACAGTTATATTGTGGTAATCTGGATGTATATCTTTTTTGGCCATTTTAATTTATCTTTAGTAATATATGAAGATATTATTTATATCACTAAATCTTAAGTTGCAATATAAATGACACGACAAAATTGATAAATTTTGCTTTTAAGCAATTTTTTTATCAGAATCGTTAAAAAAACTAGTGATGAATTTCTTGCTATTGGTAAAACTCTCTGCATTTGTCTTGCCAAATAACATATTGCATGCAAATGCAGTTGCGAAACGACAGCCGCTTCCTCTTACTTTACTTGCTAACCTAGCTGTTTTTTCAAGATGTAATTTATCATCAACATCAAGCATAATATCCGTTGCATTATCATCATGATCTAGATGCCCACCTTTAATTACAACATTTGGCACCTCAAAAGATTTAATTAATTTACATGCATCAACCATGCTATCAATGCTTGCAATTTTTTTTCCAGCTAATATTTCAGCCTCAGCAATATTTGGAGTTACGATTTCGCAAATTGATAATAGATATTGCTTTAAATACTCAATCGCATCAAAATCAAGTAATACTCCCCCAGAACTTGATTTCAAAACTGGATCCAAAACAATCCTTAAAGACCGGTCTTTAAAAATCTGATAAATCTTTTGACATATTTTCTTATTAGCCAACATACCAATCTTCACAACCGAAATATGATTATGCTCTAATATTTTTAAAATTGATTCAGCAACAAAATTCTCATCTTGATCAAATCTATTATAAAAATTGGTATCATCCTGAATAGTTATTGAGGTGGTTACAATATGAGGCTTTATCGAATAATGCTCACAGATTGATTTATCAGCCTGAACGCCGGCTCCTCCACTTGAATCCGACCCCCCTATTAGTAAAATTTGAGAATACATTTTTAAATCTTGTTAATTTATTAGATTCTGTTCCTTCTTTCTCTATGACAGAAACAATCATATCTGCAAGCTTTGATATTTCACCTTGTTTACTGCCCTCAACCATAACTCTTACAATAGGCTCAGTTCCAGATTTTCTAACTAACACCCTACCATTATCACCTAGCTTTGCTTCTACATCGGCAATGACATCCTGGATTTCCTGATCATTGATATCAATGTTTTTTTTGCATTTAACATTTTTAAGAATTTGTGGCAAAGGGCTATAGATATTTTTAATAGCACTTGAACGAAGATTATTTTCCTTTAGGAAGGCTAAAACCTGAAGTCCTGCTAACAACCCATCACCAGTTGTAGAATAGTCGCTTAAAATAATATGACCTGATTGTTCACCACCAATATTGAAGCCATTATCACGCATATATTCTGCAACATATCGATCACCTATATTTGTTCTATGTAATGATAAATTTCTTGCCCCTAAATATTTCTCTAAAGCAAGATTTGACATTTTTGTTGTAACTATCCCATCACCTTTAATTTTATTGTGAGTATGCCAATATTCTGCGATAATTGCGATTACTTGATCACCATCTATAATATTACCTTTATCATCGGCTATAATGACTCTGTCAGCATCGCCATCTAAAGCAATACCTATATCAGCTTTATTTTTAGTTACAGCTTTTGCAAGTCTTTCAGGGCTTGTAGCCCCGCATTCTTCATTAATATTAAAGCCGTTAGGGGCAACACCCATTGCAATTACCTCAGCCCCAAGTTCCCACAATATTGTTGGACCGATCTTATATGCAGCACCATTAGCGCAGTCAATGACTACCTTAAGCCCTTCTAAGGTTGTATTCCTCGGGAAAGTGTTTTTAACATATTCGATATATCTACCTGAAGCGTCATCAATTCTTGTAGCCTTCCCAATCCTTTCGGGAGCCGCTAAAAACTTTGAAAGATCTCTTTCCATCAAATCTTCTATTTCTTGCTCAATTTCATCAGAAAGCTTAAACCCCTCAGGGCCAAAAAACTTAAGACCATTATCATAATATGGGTTATGAGAAGCAGAAATCATAACACCTAGATCTGCCCGCATAGCCTTTGTAAGCATAGCAACAGCTGGTGTCGGCATTGGACCAAGAATGATAACATCCATTCCAACTGATATCAAGCCAGCGGTTAAAGCATTCTCAATCATATAACCGGAGAGCCTTGTATCTTTACTGATTATTACTCTATGTGTATGATCTCCCCTTTGAAATTTTACGCCTACAGCCTGACCAACTTTTAAGATTTTGTCAGCTGTCATTTTGCTTTGATTTGCGGTACCCCTTATGCCATCAGTACCAAAATATTTCTTTGCCATTGAATAGACCTACTTAAATTAAAAAGATCGATTTCTGCTTTAACATTAATTAGATGATTTTTTCAATTTAATTTTAATTATAGCTGGTAATTTATCTTACCTAAATTGTTTACCATGGTCACTTTGTTTTTGCCTTGCACTAGCAGGCTGCTCATATGTAGCATGTATATCGGAATTTATGGCTTCTTGACATTTAGTGCCCTTCAAGTCCGCACTGTCGAAATGTCCTTTTGCCAAAATTTCTCCTATTTTACTGCTAGACAAATGAACCGATTCTCTATTTTTTTCATCAGATTTATCTTGCTGGACTCCTTTTTCAGAATCAGACAAGCGAACTGACTCACGACTTTGCTCAACAGCTTGAGTTTTCTCAACAGCTTTATCTACTTCATGGGCGAGCTCCATCTCCTGAGCCTTTGATGGCGTTTTTAATTCGCTAAGCTGCTTTTCATTTGCATCAACGCTAGCACCATATGTGCTTTTAGAATAAACGGTTACAGCTGCTCCGGCAGCAAATGTTGCTATGGTTGCAATTCCGACACCAACGAGCGCAGTTCCTCCTGTAGCTGCAATAATCAATGCCGCTCCAGTTAAGGCCAAAGCAGTCATAAAACACATATTACCCATCGAAACTCCCACTCCTTCTTTAGATCTATTTTCATGAAGCTCCGCTTTAATCTCATGCTCTCTTTGCATCTCTGGGCTTAAGTTCTGATCTTTGGCAAGCTCTTTATGTTGCTGCGCCATTTTGCTGTCAGCCACACTTTCCTTACCGTCTTTATATATATCACGCGCCACTAATGTTGAGGTTGCGACAAGACCACCTATTGCAATACCAAAAGAAGCGGCAGCAAGACCAGCCACTCCTGCAAAACCAGCCAATAACACCAATACTCCAGCAGCTACCGAGGTAACCCCCATAGCAGTTACCAACCCACCTTCCATTTTTTCATTCATGTTAACTCTATTACTCCATGTTGGTACTTCCGCAACAGCATTAGATTTGTCGGTTAATAGTTTTTTTGCATCATTTACTTTACTTGTATCAATACCAGCCATTTTAAAACAAGCTGATAATGCAGCTTCTGATGGAGCTTTAACAACTCGACCATTTTCTAAAATATCGCTGGTCTCGAGAACTTCAGAAAGCTTTTTTGCTTGCGCTTTATCAATTTTAAGACTTGTTGCCAAATCATTTGGCAGCAGAGCACTTGTCATAACTTTTTGAGAGCCGTTATAGGAAACCATAGCTCCATTTTTATCTCTACAGAACCCTAAATCCTGTGAAATTGTTGTAACAATTTTTTGCTTTTGTTCATCTGATAATTGTAATGATTCCGTCGCTTTATCTACAGCCTTATTAAACTTTTGTTCAAGCCCTTCAGCATTTCTTCTTATTGAACCAGTGACGAAATTTTTAGATGTTGTAACACCTTGCTCTTTTAAGGCTGCCGTTAAACCTTCATAAACCTCTGCTTTATGTGTGTGAGAAATTTCAGCTTGTTCTAAAGCTTTCTCTACCGACTCTTCCGAAAACCTTAAACCTGAAGCATTTCGTAATGTTAATAAACCTTCATAAGTTGCAAATAAACCACCCGCAATCATTAATCCACCGCTTGTGCCCGTTGCGATAGCCTTAACCGTTTCAGTATTAGCTCCAGAATGTTTTAAAGCCTTTGCAAATTTATCTGCACCTTTATCAAGACCTCCTGAACCTTCACCACCTTCCATACTTTCAGCAATTTTTTTGCCAAATTCTGCAACTTGCTCAGCTGTTCCAAGAGCTATATGTGAGGCCTGACCAGCATTTAATGACTTTTCAGATTCTTTTCCCATAAAACAAATACCTTCAATCTGTGATTATAGCAAATTTAGGTAAGAAAAAAAGCAGAAAATTAAGAGTGGATTAATCCAAAAAGAAAGCAACTATACAATCTTTGCCATCTCCATCATTTTCATTATAAATAGCGTCATCAAGATTGTCGGTATTAGCAACATGGACACCATCTTCATCAACAATGCAGGTAACTAAATTCCAATCACCATTATATAAACCATTACGGCCAAGTAATAAACCTGTCGGGGTTCCATCATCCAATTTATCATCCATTCGAGCAGCATAAATAGGCTTAATTGCAGCAGTATAGCCAAGATCTCCTTGATTAAAACCACCAACAATCAAATAATGCGCAGCTGGAAATGCTTCCAAACTTGAATAAACTAAAGTTATTTGGGTGCCCTGAAGGTTACCATAAGGAGCATTATAATCAGCCTTTTGTGTATCATCATCACCATAGCCTTGCCCTGCGAAATTTCCGGGTGCAAAACCAGAATCACCTAAATGTTTCCAGGCCAAATGCGCTTCTTTATTTGAGTCAATATAACCATTACCATCACCATTACAAAACTCAGCTGATTCACAATCATCTGGCCAGAAATCATAGGCTCTGTTAAAATCCCCAGGTCTAGACTCATAACGATCCTGGAAATTATTATATGCTGCTTGATAATTAAGGATCTGCTTCATAGTAGAGCGAACTTCAGCGGCTCTTCGAAACTCACCAGCGTAAAGTATTGTGCTTATTAGGATTCCAATTATAATTAAAACAATTGCAAGTTCTATAAGAGTAAAAGCTTTTCTCATTTATTATATCTTAAAAAAATTGGCATCGGCTGTGGTAGCACAATATCAGCCTTTAATGCAAATTCTGAATTTAAACATTTAAGATTTCTTTCCTCAGCTTTAACATTAAGTAAATCTAACATGTTACTTATTGACTCAGGCATAAAACTTAGCAAATAAAGCGAGTTAATTCTGGTCACTTCTAAAACAGTATAAAGCACCGATTCCATTCTCTGCTTGTCAGTCTTTTTTAATTGCCAAGGAGCATTTCTATCGACATATTCATTAGCAAGATTTGCAAATTTAATAACCTCATTTAAATAAGCAGTAAAATTTAACTCCTCTATGAAATTACGCATTTCTGGCAATAATGCATAGCCTTTATTAAGGATCTCCTTATCTTCCAACTCTAGTTTTGCGCTGGTAGGAATTTTAGCGTCACAATTTTTATGAACCATAGCCAAAACTCTTTGCGCAAGATTGCCAATATTATTAGCAAGATCAGAATTAGTCTTACGGATCAATTCTTCTTTGGCAAAATCACCATCATTACCAAATACAACTTGGCTCAAAAGGAAATAACGCATTTGATCAAGACCAAATTCATCTTTAACTGCAAAAGGGTCAATAACATTACCTACTGACTTTGAGATTTTCTCACCTTCATTTGTCCACCAACCATGTGCAAAAATTTGTTTTGGCAAAGGTAATTCAGCAGCCATCAAGAATGCTGGCCAATAGACTGCATGAAACCTTAAAATATCTTTACCAACCACATGAAAATTAGCCGGCCAAAAACTTTGATATTCAGCATTTGACTGATCAGGATAACCAATAGCAGAAAGATAATTTGTTAAAGCGTCCAGCCAAACATACATCACATGATCTTCATCATCAGGTACTTTTACGCCCCAATCAAAGGTAGTTCTAGAAATTGACAAATCTTTCAATGCGCCTTTTTTATAATCTTTACCACCTCTAACAAAAGATATAACCTCGTTAAAACGTGATTTTGGTTTAATAAAATCTGGATTAGCCTCATAGTAATCAATCAATCGATCTTGAAAAGCTGATAACTTAAAGAAATAAGTTTCTTCTTCATTCCAGATAACCTCAGCACCAGTTGGCGCCTTGCCATCAATTAGCTCATCTTCATTATAATAAGCCTCATCACGAATTGAATAATAACCTTCATATTTACCTTTATAAATAAAGCCATTTTCATTTAATTTTTGCCAAAAGAACTGGGCGGCCTTTTTATGCCTTGACTCTGTTGTTCTAATAAAATCATCATTTGAGAAATTCATAGCATTTGCTAAATTTCTAAAATGCTCTGATACAGAATCGGTAAATTTTTGTGGATCTATGCCTTGCTTTTCAGCAGATTGTGCAACTTTCATACCATGCTCGTCAGTTCCGGTAAGGAATTTTACATTATAACCATCAAGCCTTTTAAATCTTGCTACCACATCACAAGCAAGTGTAGTGTAAGCATGACCTATATGCGGCTTGTCATTTACGTAATAAATAGGAGTGGTAATATAAAAGTTAGGCTTCATTTCGAATTTGCTTAAATTGCGTAAGATAAATACGTAAAAAGTTTACTTTGTCTAGATTATAGATTTTAAGTTCATCAAAATCTTTGGTGAAAGACTCAAGAAATTGCGCAACTCTTTTAGATTTATTTTGATCTATCACCATTTCAGATGCACCAAAAAGCCCAGGCTCCTGATCTTTCGGCACTATTTCTTCATAACATAAATGATATATTATTTTAACAATTGTCTTAAAAGCAAAAGCATCTTTAAGGTCAAATCTTGTCACCAACGCTTCTATATCCAGCGAATTATTATTAGCATTAAGTTGATTTATTTTGGTAAAAACTGCATCAAAGCCCTGCTTAACAAAAGCGATTGCGAACTCAATCGATGACGGATAAATCAACGCTGCATTATTAATTTCCATTTCACTTGCCTCAGGAAATTGTGTTTTTAAAATATCAACAGTTTCTGGCTCTGATAATTTAGGCATATTTACGGATATAGAACGCGATTTTATTGTATCCAAAACCCTTTCTTTGTCGTGACATATTAAAAAGAAAAAACTATTCTTAGGCGGCTCCTCAAGAATCTTAAGCAAAGCATTAGCAGAGTTTTTATTAAGATTGTTAACGCTATTAATGATAGTAATTTTAGCACCTCCTAAATATGAGGTTTGCAGCATAAAATTATTTATCTCTCTAATTTGATCAACTGAAATGATTTTTTGCGCTTTAGTTTCATCATATTTTATAATTTTTAAATCAGGACAAAAATCTTTATTTGAATCCTCACCGAGCATTTTACAAGCGAGTTCTCTGCAAAAAACATCAAGGCAGCTAGCTTCGGCACCAGAAAATAAAAGTGCCGAGTGAAGTGATTTTTTTTGATAAAGATCCAAGACCTTGTTAAATTCTGGCTGATAGAGCTGCATTATATTTGACATTGCAAATTATGTATAAATATTTTAAAGATGTTCAGAGCATATCCTTTATGCTAATAAAAATACATCATTAACTGATATTTCAAATAAAATAAACAATATTAAAGCTATGTCACTAAATATATATTACGATAAAGACGCTAACCAAGAATTAATCAAATCTAAAAACATAGCAATTTATGGCTACGGTTCACAAGCTCATGCTCATGCTCAAAACCTTAGAGACTCAGGTGCTGAAAATGTAAAAATTGTGTTAAGAGAAAATTCAAGCTCTGTTGCAAAAGCTCAAAATGCTGGATTTGAGGTTTTGTCAGCAGAGGCTGCAGCTGCCTGGGCAGACGTTAACTGCATTTTAATTCCAGATGAAAGCCAAGCTGATCTTTACAACAACTCGCTAAAAGATAATTTAAAACAAGGATCAAGCCTTATGTTTGCTCATGGCCTTAATATTCATTTTAACTTAATTAACCCTAGAGAAGACTTAGATGTTTTTATGGTTGCCCCAAAAGGACCTGGTCATACAGTAAGAGGCGAATATAAAAAAGGTGGTGGCGTTCCCTGCCTTATAGCTATAGCTCAAGACAAATCAGGTAAAGCTAAAGAACTAGCATTGTCATACGCATCTGCAATTGGTGGCGGCAGATCAGGAACGATCGAAACTACCTTTAAAGAAGAATGTGAAACAGATTTATTTGGCGAGCAAGCAGTTCTTTGTGGTGGTCTTACAAGCCTTATTAAAGCGGGTTTTGAAACATTGGTTGAGGCTGGTTATTCTGAAGAAATGGCTTATTTTGAATGCCTACATGAAACAAAGCTAATTGTAGACCTTATCTATGAAGGCGGCATTGCAAATATGAGATATTCAATTTCTAACACCGCAGAATATGGCGACTTCACTTCAGGACCTAAAGTTATTGACTCTGATACTAAAGCACGCATGAAAAATGTTCTAAGCAGAATTCAAAATGGCGAATTCGTTAAAGAGTATATGAGTGACGCTAAAAATGGATTTGCAAACATGAACCAAATGCGCAACTCAGCTAGACAACATAAAATAGAAGCGGTTGGTGAAAATCTTAGAAAAATGATGCCTTGGATCACTAAGAACAAATTAGTTGACCAATCTCAAAACTAGTAATTGGCTATGGGGCTTGATAAGCCAAGCCCCACTCTCTAAACTTTCAAAGGAATGGCATTGATCTCAATATCTAAGAACAGGAACTTTAATTATGATGTGCTTAAGTCCTTTGCTATCATAATGATGATTTTTGATCATATTAGCTCAAACTTTCTTCAGGACCAAGAAACGCTTAGGCAAATTGGACGCGCTGCCGCACCTATATTTTTCTTTTTTATTGGCTTTTCCAATTCAAAACGAACCGATTATTCACTGCCATTACTTGGAGCGGCAATAGTGATTATTGACTTCATATTATTTGGCAAATACTCGGCCAATATATTAATTTCTTTATTTATATTTAGACTCTTCAATAGGATATTTGAAGATGAAGATTTTAACATCAAGGCATCTGCTATATTTGCAGTAGCTTTTCTTACCTTTTTGACCTTTCCATCAATGCATATTTTTGAATATTCCACAATTGGTGTTTTACCTTATTTATTAGGACATTTAATTAGACTAAATCGACCAAATAAGAATTTTTTTATCCTAGCCTTAGGAGGTCTATATTACATTTCCTTATTTATTCTATCAGGCATGATGGATGACAAACTATTCTTATCTAGCTACATCATCACAACATTTATTTTAATGGGCACAATATCAGACAAAACCTACTCAGCAAAGCCAGGTATCGTTGACAAATCAATATATTTACTTGGCAAATATGCCCTTCAAATATATTTTGTGCATGTAACAATTTTTAAATTAATTCAATTTAATATTAGCTAATATGGTAACTTACTATCTTTGGATTAAAGCCTTTCATATAATATCTTTTACAGCTTGGATGGCTGGATTATTTTATCTTCCAAGACTATATGTATATCACGCTGAAGCCCAATTTAAATCCGAAAGCTCTGAAATGCTCATAGTTATGGAACGAAAATTACTTCGCTTCATTATGAATCCAGCAATGATTTTAACTTTTATTTTCGGGATTCTTCTTATTAAGATTAATGGCGATATTCTGATGAAAAGTGGCTGGTTTCATGTTAAATTAACCTTCGTTATTATACTTGCAGGTTTTCATGGATTTCTAGCAAAAATTCGCAAATCTTTTGCTAGCAACAACAATAAATATTCTGAGAAATTTTATAGAATTGTTAACGAAGTTCCAACTATATGCTTATTTTTTATAGTAATAATGGCCGTAGTTAAGCCTCTTTAAAATATTTCAGCAAAAAAAAACATTTAACCAATTGACAAGCATATTTTGTAAATATATAAAACGGACATTGTTTCAATCAAATTTCCAAGACATTTTCAAACTATTATGACAAAAGAAACCACCGGTACGAGAAGAACCGTTCGTAGAATTTTTTCACCCAACAAAAACAAAACTGAAATTTCACAAAATGAAGAAGAAAGTTTAGCTGACGCAGCTAATCATTCTCAAGAAAATACTGAGAACAATCAAGCTCAGAAAGTTTCTAGCAAGGATCAAGCTCAAAGCAATGAGGAGCCTAAAGAAAAACCAAATGACAAATCTGAGGCCATTCAAGAAGAACTGCCTAGAAAGCCACAAGAAACCATTGCTTTTGACGACCTTAAAAAGTCATCTGCTGCCGATCTTGTTGTAATTGCCCAAGATCTAGGCATCGAGAATGCTGATACATTGGTTAAGCAAAACTTACTATTTCAGATCCTTAAACAGCATGCTTATCAAGGCAATAAAATTGTTGGTGGTGGAGTACTAGACGTATTAAATGATGGATTTGGTTTTTTAAGAGCTCCTGAAACAAACTACATGTCTGGACCTGATGATATCTATGTATCACCAAATCAGATTAGAAGACTAGGTCTGAGAACTGGTGACTTAATCTCTGGCGAAATTAGAGCCCCAAAAAAAGGCGAGCGATATTTCGCTCTTGCAAAAGCGGATCTAGTCAACAACCAAGATCCAGCCAAAGCCAAAAGAAAAACAAATTTTGACAATTTAACTCCATTATTTCCAAATTCTAAATTAAATATGGAGATGTCTGAAGCTAAAGAATTTAGCACAAGAGTTATTGATATCGTATCTCCACTTGGCAAAGGTCAACGAGCCCTGATTGTAGCCCCTCCAAGAACTGGAAAAACTGTTTTAATGCAAAATATTGCTCATGCAATTACTGAAAATAACCCTGAATGTGAATTAATTGTTTTGTTGATCGACGAACGTCCAGAGGAAGTAACAGATATGGCAAGATCCGTAAATGGTGAAGTTGTATCATCAACTTTCGACGAGCCGGCATCTAGACATGTTCAACTTGCAGAACTGGTAATTGAAAAGGCAAAAAGAAAAGTTGAGCAAGGCAAAGATGTTGTAATTTTGCTTGATTCAATCACAAGGCTTGCAAGAGCATATAACACTGTAGTACCTTCATCTGGAAAAGTTCTAACTGGTGGCGTTGATTCAAATGCTTTACAAAGACCAAAAAGATTCTTTGGTGCGGCAAGAAATATCGAGAATGGAGGCTCTTTAACAATTATCGCAACAGCCCTAATTGAGACTGGGTCAAGAATGGATGAAGTGATTTTTGAAGAATTTAAAGGAACGGGAAATTCAGAAATAGTTTTAGATAGAAAAGTCGCAGATAAAAGAATTTTCCCAGCAATTGACATTAATAGATCAGGTACCAGAAAAGAAGACCTTCTAGTTCCAAAAGACATTCTTAACAAGATGTGGGTTCTTAGGAAGATTATAGGATCTATGGGAACAATTGAATCAATGGAGTTTTTAATTGAGAAGCTTAAAAAAACCAAAACTAACCCACAATTTTTTGATTCAATGACACAAAACTAACTTTGAATTTTGTCACTTTATTCTTGTTAAATTGACAATAACAAATTAAGTAGTCATCCAATTATGCATTTTAAAGCTTAATCGAATAATTAAATTAATATTTTTACAAATTATAATCATGGCTAAAAACAAAATCGCTTTAGTAGGAGCTGGAAACATTGGCGGGACCTTAGCTCATCTGGCCGCTTTAAAGAATCTTGGAGAGGTTATCTTGCTTGATGTTACTGCAGAAAGATCACAAGGAAAAGCTTTAGAT
>JAYOLW010000002.1:32564-51384 GCA_038120515.1 Rickettsiales bacterium
GCTTTAGATATTGCCCAAAGTGGAGCTGTTGAAAATTTTGATAATAACCTAATTGGCACAAATGATTATTCTAAAATTGCCGGCGCAGATGTTGTTATTGTAACCGCAGGAATACCAAGGAAACCAGGGATGAGTCGTGATGATTTATTAAAAATAAACACTGACATTATAAGAGCGGTTGGAAAAGGCATTAAGGAAAATGCTCCTAATGCATTTGTTATCGTCATAACAAATCCACTTGATGTTATGGTTTGGGTAATGCAACAAACTACAGGCTTTGCTCCTCAAAAAGTTGTTGGTATGGCCGGTGTTTTAGATTCTGCAAGATTCAAACATTTCTTAGCCAAAGAACTTAACGTTTCGGTTGAGAATATCGACACAACTATTTTAGGTGGCCATGGTGACTCTATGGTGCCCTTAATTCGTTATACAACAGTTTCTGGCATTTCATTACCAGAACTTGTTAAAATGGGCTGGATTACTCAAGAACGCGTTGAAGAAATTGCACAAAGAACCAGAGATGGTGGCGCTGAAATTGTCAAACTCCTACAAACAGGTTCAGCTTTTTACGCTCCGGCCTCATCTGCTATCAAAATGACTGAAAGCTATTTATTTGATCAAAAAGCTATATTGCCATGCGCTGCATATCTTAATGGTGAATATGGCATCAAAGATACTTATGTTGGTACGCCGGTTGTAATTGGTGCTAATGGTGTTGAAAGAATCGTTGAATTAAACCTTACCGAAGCAGAAGATAAAGAATTTAAAAATTCTGTAAGCAAAGTTCAGGAATTAATGAAATTGGTATAATTGTTGTTAGCCTGAAATTAATTTTTTAGGCTAATTTCCTTTGCATGCCGCATTAACTCATCTTTATCCATCATCATTTTAGACTCAAACCAGATTAGTTTGAGCTGCTCTAATATTTCTCCCATAACAAGCCCCTGCTCTACGCCTAGAGCTTTTAAGTCATTTCCCGAAATTGGAAAATCCAGAATTTGCAAATCACCAATAAAGCAATTATAGTCATTATAAGCTTTGGCTGCTATTTTATTTTTAAGATAAAAAGCACTGGCCAACTGCTGAGCTATGATTTTAGAGTAATTATAGCAAAGCAGACAAAGACTTTGATCAGTTAACTCATTATTTAAATATTTAGTCAGGACTTTAATAATCATTAGCTCTTTATTAGTAAGATCTAAAATACTTTGTAAGTTTTTAAAATTATCTTCAACATTTAAAACTGCAATTAGCAAAAGAGCAGAACGGGATTGCAAATTTACCCAATTTTCTTCTGATATAGCAGTTACATCAAATTGCAAACTAAGCGTACTCCATAAACCAATATCAGAAAAATATTTGCAATATTGAACAGCCTTCTTTGTCACAAATATCTTCATAAGCTCAGCCTTTAGACGAGAGCTTGACAACTCTGTGAGCTTTTGAACTTTATTTTCTAAAATTTTTTTATCATTTTGATCAAGAACAAATCCAGGCAACTGAGCAATAAGCTGCTCCATCCACTGAATCACATCGTCTTCTTCGATTCTATCAAGGCCGTTGCCAATAAATTTAATTTTTTTAGCTTCAAGATCATTTAGCCCATCATGATAATCATATAGATTTTCATCAAAATCGACATAAAATGCGTTTATGGTAAAATCACGCCTTTTTGAATCTTCTTGCCAATCTGGGATATATTCAATATCTGCATGACGACCATAAGATTTGATATCAAGCCTTGTTGGAGTAACTTCTATTACATGATCATCGATCTTTATTCCTATAGATCCGTAAATACCACCTATATCAAAAAACTTTATATTATTACTATCACAGAAAGACCTTAATTCTTCGGGATTCAAAATAGTTGCAACATCAAAATCGTCACTCTTTAAACCAATCAAATAATCTCTTATAAAACCACCAACTAATCTAAAAGAATTAATCTCGCTTTTAAAAACACCTTTAAACGCACTAAGCGTAGCATTATTAGTTATTATACCCTTTATTGCTTTCATTACCTTGTTATTCTTGCTTGATTATTTCACCATTGACAATTTCTGCGGGCTTGTAGCTTGTCTTTCGATCAGAAACCACACTGATATAAAAAATTAACATTCCCAAAAGAAATATAACAACTAAACTAATAAAAATGCTTAAGATAGCCTTTAACGTGAATTTCTTTCGCTTGTGATATAGGTATAATAGTATTATAACCAAGGTTAAAACAACTATTAAAGTTACCGGTTTAAATAAAATACTAATTAAAAAATGCATAAGCTTAATAAGTCAATTGATGGCTTTTATCAAAATAATATAAAAAAACAAAGTTTGCAGCTTTTTTCAATTAAACAAAACTGGCATAAATTTTTAGATTACGATTTAGCTAAATTTTCTAGTCCCCACCAAATACAAATCACCAAAAATGAAACAATTTTAATAATCAAACTGATCTCGACTGCATATGCAAGCGAGGCTTTATACCATCAGAATAAAATATTAGATCTACTAAATGATAAATTTGACTTTAATATTTCTAAGCTAAGATTTATCAGTTAATCTTTTGCAAAAAAAACGATTATAAAAAATTACTGCTTTCTTTTTTAATTTATGTTAATATAAGATTTTAATGTAGTTTTTAACTACTAAAACATATTTAAATTTTAAATTGAGGTAACTAATGTCCACTTTTTCGAAAACATTTGATAAAAGTTTTTCTTTATCAAATATTCTAACTATTGCTTTTGGCCTTTTGGCTGTTTTGCTTGTAACCGATCCGGCTTTTGCAACAAGCAGCTCAACTTCTGTAGGTACTGGTGGTGATTTAGAGCAAATTTTATGCAATGCATTATCAATAGTACAAGGTGGCGTTGGTAAATCAATTGCAGCTTTTGCAATAATCTTTATTGGTATTTCATTATTTTTGGGTAAAGTATCTTGGGGTGTGGCGATCGCAACCGTATTAGGTATTGGTGCTATATTTGGTGCTTCAACTATCGTTGAGGGCTTAGGTGCCGGAGGCAATTCTTGTACAGCTAGTGAATTAACAACTTAAAAATACAATATTAGTAGTAGCCTTTCTTAACGCAAGGCTACTACTTTATTTCTACTATGAGTGATCAGGAAAAGAAAACATCAAAAGTAAAACTCAAGCTTCCTCATCCTGACTTTATACCCTACACTTGTCATTTCGACGAGAATACCATTCTCCTAAAAAACAACCATCTAATGCAAACCTTGAAGATCACAGGATTTGCGCAAGAATTAGTTGGCAAAAGCCAGTCTGACCTTAAGACAACAATTAGAAGCTCCCTTGCTAAAAACATAACGGAGGATAATATAGCAATATATCTTCATACAATTAGGAAGAAAAAGAATTTACGCCCAAAGGGAGAATTTAAAAACGAGTTTTGTAGAGCCTTAGATAACAGCTGGAATCGGCTTCATAAATGGGAACATAAATTTGTAAATGAATTATATTTAACAATAATTATAGAAGCCAAGCCAACTAACAAAGTTGGGAAAGGTGGCCTCCTATCAAAATTTTCATTTATGCTTTTTAAATCAGGTGTGAGAAAACATATTGAAGAAAATCACAAAGTCTTATGTCAAGTCACCGATGGTATAATGAATGACCTAGAAAATTTAGGAGCTAGAAAACTTGGAATTTACCAAAGAGAAGGCATTTACTACTCGCAGCCATTAAGGTTTTTAAGCAAAATAATAAATCTTAACCAAGATTTTTTTCCTCTTAAAGACAATGATTTATCTCAAGATCTTATAATGAGCAAACTAGCATTTGGTAGCGACTCGTACCAAATCAGAAACAGCTCAGAAAATTATTTGGGCTCTCTCTTCTCAATCAAGGAATATAGCGACCTATCCCCTAGCTTAATTGATAAATTCTTAAAACTGCCAATGGAATTTATTATAAGTCAATCATTAAGCTTTGTTGATCCCAAATTAGTTTTAGAACAATATCAGACTTATCAAAAGCATGTTAAAATTGGTCACGACAAGAGATTCGCAAGGGACATTGGCATAGACGCCTTGCTTGAGTTCGACAACAATCAAAAAACCGCATTCGGAAGACAGCAATTATTAGTAAACATTTTAGCCAAAACCCCTGATGACCTCTCTAGAAATGTCGAACAAGCTCTTAAAATTCTTATCTCATATGGTTTAACTTGTGTTAGAGAAAATATTTATTTAGAAAATTGCTTTTGGTCACAATTGCCAGGCAACTTTTGTCATCTAATTAGAAAAAACTCAACTACAACGGCATCCTTTGGTGGCTTTGGATCATTAAGCAACTTTCCAGCAGGAAGTATTGAAAACAACAAATGGGGCGAGCCTATTTCCATTTTTTATACCTCGTCTCAAACACCTTATTTCTTCAATTTTCATCATGAAGAAAATGGTCATAGCCTTGTACTTGGACCATATGGATCAGGAAAGACTGTATTGTTAAATTTTCTTATTGCTCAAACAGCTAAAATTGATTTTAATCTTTATTATTTTGATTTTTTTAATAGTGCGGAAATCTTTGTTAATGCTCTAGATGGATCATATAAAACATTAATGCTGAGGGATTTTGATCTAAAAATTAATCCTTTTGATGTTGATGATTCCGAAATATCTAAAGATTATTTATTTTCTTTCTTAAGCATGCTTACAATCGAGAAAGATGAAGTAAGCAACAATCAAATCACTCAAAGCAATGACAAAAAATTGTTATTGCAAAAAGTTGTTGCAAGACTTCTCTCACTACCTAAGGAACAGAGGAACATGAAATCTGTTGCAGCAATGCTTAAAAACACTCCTCTAGGAGAAAAAATATCTTTTTGGGCTAATGATGGGAAATTTGCCAAGTTTTTTGATCACAACACATGTGACTTTCAAATTGAATCTGGAAAAGATAATATATACGGTTTTGATCTAACCAATATAGCTGAAAGCAAAATTATATTATATCCGTTAGTAGCATATTTTTTAAACAAAATTGAGCAAGCTTCAGTTGATAAAAAACCAGCCATTGTCGTTCTAGACGAAGCATGGAGGATGATTGACAACCCTTTTATGGCGCTAAAGCTTGACGCAATTATGGAAAGCTTTCAGAAAAAAAACATAGTAATAATTTTTGCGAGCGAATCAATTGACGATGTCGCAAATAGCAACATGACTAATAAATTAACCAGCAAATTATCAACTCAAATATATTTACCCAATAAAAATATCAACGAGTCTTATAAAAAACTTTTTAATCTTTCCGAAGCCGAATATGCCCTAATGGAAAATATTAAAGAAAATAACAGAAAGTTTTTATTAAAACATGCAAATGAGGCAATTGCTGCAGAGCTTGATTTAAGTAGCCTTGAGGATATTATAGCAATATTATCAAGCAATGAATATGGTATTGAAATAATGCAGCAGGTAAAAGCAAAAACCAACGGTCATTCAAGTGAGTGGATACCAATATATCTTGATATTCTTAGCGACATCTTCAACAAAGAAGATATCGATTTTGCTGACCTTGAGGAAGAATTGCTTGAAATTGACATTAACGAATATAGGAACAGGGCCGCAAGAGAGGTTATGGATGAATCACAGGAAAAAATTCAACAAGGTGAGATATCAAGAACGGCTGATGACGATATAGATGACGAAGTCTTGATAAATGAAGAAATTAGCTCTATTCAATCAAGCGAGGATCAAGCACCCGATCAAATAAAACAGGACAATCAAAAAGATCATAACGCTGATCTAGCCATTGATGAAAACCACCTTTCTGTTGAAGAGGTCGAAGATTCTGAAGCAAAAGCTTCCTAAAAAAAATTATTAATGTTAAAATGGCATAAAGACTGAATTTTATGGATTTTTACAAGGAATTAACAACAGCACTAGAGAAAGGCTTCTTTAAACAAATGGATAGCTCCATCAAATACTCGCCTTTGAAGTTTTTTATTCATTTATTTATGAATGCTAATCCGCAGATTATTGATAATGCACGCAAATATATAAGAGACGATATTGAGAATATGCTGTTAGAGTTAGATTTCTTTCAAAAAGAGCATTTCATAAACCAAAACGGCCCAACTGAACAAGGTAAAGCCGCTCTTAAACAATGCTTTAATCTTGGAATATTTATATTAAGAGAGAAGCTAACTGTAAAAACAGGTTTTAAATTAGTAACCAATGCTGATTTTAGATATCAAGTCTATATATTTACTTTAGGATCTGTTGAAAGAATTATTAAAAAAATAATTAATAAAGGATAATACTATTAGTTGACTCATAAAAACTAATGCTGTAAAGATTTTCAGGTTTACCTTGGCCTCAACACCCTTAATTACTATAAAAAATGATTGAACTACCAATTGTCAAAGCTACCTCAGAAACGGATGCAGCTCTTATTTTAGGCTGCGGTCAATTTTTCTTTGGCAAGGCAATTGGCGCCAGACAAAAAGTTAAAGGCGAACTATGCTTTAACACTTCCATAACTGGTTATCAAGAAATTCTAACAGACCCTTCATATACAGGACAAATTATTAACTTTACCGCCCCGCATATAGGAAATGTTGGTTGTAACCCTGAGGATTCTGAGTCCATCTCTTACGCAAATGGTTTGATAGTTTGCGACGAAATTACCACTGCATCAAATTTTAGAAGCGAAAGTAATTTTAACAATTGGCTTATTAACAAAAGTCTAACGGGCATATCTGAGATTGACACTAGGCACATAACTAACATTATCAGAGATCAGGGTGTATGCTCTGCTATAATTATATGCCTTGAAGAGGGCGAGGTTTTTGAGCTTGAGGCGTTACTTCAAGAAGCGGCATCTATACAATCTTTAAAAGATCAAGATTTGGCTTCTAAAGTCTCTACCAAAAATCCATATATCTATAATAGTTTCTCCTATAAATTTTCAAGGACATCTAATTACGCTAGCAATGACACTAATATTGTTGTGTTAGATTTTGGAGTTAAAGATAATATTTTAAATTCTTTGCTTGAACAAAATAACAAAGTTCATGTTTTAAGTAGCAATAGTAGCTTTGATGAAATAATAAAGCTTGATCCAGATGGAGTATTTTTATCAAATGGCCCAGGAGATCCTTTAGCTACATCAAAAATAACTACAAAAACGATTAAGAAACTGCTTGATGTCAACATTCCAATTTTTGGAATTTGTTTAGGTCATCAATTACTAGCTATTGCTTCTGGCCTTAATACCGAAAAGATGCATCAAGGTCATAGAGGCGCTAATCACCCTGTGATAAATCTAGATACAAAAAAAGTTGAAATAACTAGCCAAAACCACGGTTTTTGTGTTACCAAAAAGAATTTACCGGATAATGTAGAAATAACACATCTATCGCTGTTTGACGACACAATAGAAGGCATAAGACTTAAAGACAAGATGGCCTTTTCTGTTCAATATCACCCTGAGAGCTCTCCTGGTCCTCACGATAGCAGATATTTATTTACTGAGTTTTCGCGTTTAGCCTTAGAGTACAAAAATTCAAAAAAGTTAGCTTATGCCTAAAAGAGATGATTTAAAGACTATTTTAGTTATTGGTGCTGGTCCCATTATTATTGGTCAAGCATGTGAGTTTGATTATTCTGGAACTCAAGCGTGCAAAGCATTAAAGGAAGAAGGCTATCGAGTTGTGCTAATCAACTCAAATCCAGCAACTATTATGACTGACCCAAAAGTTGCTGACAGCACTTATATCGAGCCTATTACAACTGAATTTCTTGAGCAAATCATCATCAAAGAAAAACCAGATGCAATTTTACCAACCGTCGGTGGGCAAACGGCATTAAATGCTGCTCTTGCCGCTCACGATGCTGGAATTTTAGACAAATATAACATCGAGACAATCGGTGCCAATATTGAAGCAATCAACAAAGCAGAAGACCGTCAGCTTTTTAATGAAGCGATGGAAAAAATTGGTTTAAAAACGCCAAGAAATGCAGTTGTTAAAACATTGGAAGAGGCTTTGGATGTAATAGATGATATTAAGCTCCCTGCAATCATTAGGCCATCTTTTACTATGGGCGGTGCTGGCGGTGGTGTTGTCTACACTCTAGAAGATTACAAGAGACAGGTAAAATTAGGATTAAGCATTTCTCCTATTTCTGAGGTTCAAATTGACCAATCTGTTATAGGTTGGAAGGAGTATGAGATGGAGGTTGTTCGCGACAAAAGCGACAATGCCATAATTATTTGTTCCATTGAAAACATCGACCCAATGGGCGTTCATACTGGCGATAGTATAACGGTAGCCCCTGCTCTTACTCTTACTGACAAAGAGTATCAAATAATGCGAAATGCATCAATTGCAGTATTGCGTGAAATTGGCGTTGAGACTGGTGGATCTAATGTCCAATTTGCAGTTAATCCTAAAGATGGTGAGTTACTAGTCATCGAAATGAACCCTAGAGTTTCAAGATCTTCAGCCCTTGCATCAAAAGCCACAGGCTTTCCGATTGCTAAAATTGCTGCAAAACTAGCTGTTGGCTACACATTAGATGAACTTAAAAACGACATAACCAAAGTTACCCCGGCATCATTTGAGCCAACAATTGATTATGTGGTAACAAAAATTCCAAGATTTACTTTTGAAAAATTTAGCAAAGCTACAGCTGAGCTATCTAGCTGTATGAAATCAGTTGGCGAAGCGATGGCAATTGGTAGAAATTTCGCCCAAAGCTTTCAAAAAGCTCTTAGGTCACTTGAGATAGGCTTGTCTGGACTAGATGAAGTTGAAATTGAGGGCTATTCTGAAAGCAACAACCTTGATAAAAATTACAAAGCTATAAAAAAAGAACTTCAGAAGGTTCAGCCAAATCGTATTTTATACATAGCTCAGGCTCTTAGATACAAGATGTCCATTCAAGAAGTGCAGAATATAACTGCTTACGACCCATGGTTTTTGGAGCAAATCCAAAAGATAATTAATCTTGAAACTGAAGCAAAACGCTCGGATTTAAACGACAAGAGTTTGCTATTAAAATTAAAAAAATCAGGCTTTTCTGATAAAGCTATTGCTAAGTTAAAAGATCTTAAGGAAGCCGAAGTTACTAATATTCGACTACAAAACGAGATTAGGCCCGTATATAAAAAAGTTGATACATGCGCTGCAGAATTTAGCTCATTTGCACCTTATTTTTATTCAAGCTATGAAGGCAATATTTATACTCCAACGCAATGCGAGGCAAACCCATCCAACAGAAAGAAAATCGTAATTCTTGGCGGCGGTCCTAACCGAATTGGCCAAGGGATTGAATTTGATTACGCCTGTTGTCATGCAGCTTTTGCATTGAGCGCTGAAGGCTTTGAAACGATAATGATTAATTGTAACCCGGAAACAGTTTCAACTGACTACGACACTTCTGACAGATTGTTTTTTGAACCTTTAACTGCTGAAGATGTAATTGAAGTTATTCGCAAAGAAGAGCAAAATGGCGAGCTTTTTGGCGTTATTGTCCAGTTTGGAGGCCAAACCCCTTTAAAACTATGCGCGGCTCTAGAGGCTAACAATATCAAAGTTATTGGAACATCACCAGATATGATAGATTTAGCTGAAGATAGAGAAAGGTTTCAAGCCTTATTAAAAAAGCTCGATCTTAAACAGCCTAATAACGATATTATTCATAATATTAATGAATTAAAGCAAGCTTCAAATGCTATTGGCTTTCCTGTTGTAGTAAGGCCATCATATGTTCTTGGCGGCAGGGCTATGGAAATAATTGAAAATGAAACAGCCCTTGATGACTACATTGAAGTTAATCGTAAAATTATTTTAGAAGGGCCTATTTTAATTGATAAATTTCTTTCAGATGCAATTGAGTTTGATGTTGATGCATTAGGCGATGGTGAAGAGGTTAAAATTGCAGCAATATTAGAACATATTGAAGAAGCTGGTATTCACTCTGGTGATTCGGCCTGTTCAATTCCACCATATTCAGTTGGTAATGAAGTAATTGAAAAGATCAATTTAGCGACAGAAGCACTTGGAAAAGCTCTTAAGGTTAAAGGCTTGATGAATATTCAATTTGCCTATCAAGAGAACATTCTTTATGTAATTGAAGTTAACCCAAGAGCATCAAGAACCGTTCCATTTGTTGCAAAAGCTACCTCAGTACCTGTTGCAGCTATAGCTGCGAAATTAATGGCTGGTGCAAAATTATCAGAATTTGATCTTTCAGGATTAAATCTTAAGGATATGTTTGCAGTAAAAGAAGCTATTTTCCCTTTTGATAGATTTGAAAATGTTGACACTCTTCTTGGCCCTGAAATGAAATCAACAGGTGAAGTTATGGGCTTTGCTGAGAATTTTGCTGCAGCATTTGCCAAAGCACAAATTGCCGTTTATCATAAACTTCCAACTGGTGGTAAAGCCTTCGTTTCAGTAAGAGATGAAGATAAAAACAAGATTTTAGACATTGTCTCCGAACTACAAAATACTGGCTTTGAAATTATTGCAACCAAAGGTACCAAAGACTTCTTAGTTAAGAATGGTTATCAAAACATCACATCTATAAACAAGGTAAAAGAGGGTAGCCCACATATTGTTGACCTAATAAATGATAGGCAAATCAGCTTAGTTATTAACACAACATCTGAAAGAGTTTCAGTTCTTGATAGTTATAGTATCAGAAGAGCAACCTTGATAAATAAAGTTGTATATTTTACCACAATTAGAGGTGCGGAGGCCTTAATGCAATCCTTCAAATATATAAAAAACAAAAACAGCTTTGACATTCATAATTTGCAAGACCGACAAAATCTTGCTTAACTTAACAAGCATCAGAAGTCGGACTGGATAATTTCTACTTGATAATTGGATTGATTATTCTTATTATACGCGCGATAAACGACTTTTTTGCTTATGTTTAAATTAAAATCATTAATAATGACATTTCTGTCATTGTTACTGCCTTTTACAAATAACGCCCTGGCTGATGGTATAGCAAAACCATGGCAAATGGGCTTTCAACAATCAGCTTCTCCGCTTGCAACAGCTGCTATTGAAACTCATAATTTTGTTATGATTTTTATGTTTGCGGTTTTGTTTTTTGTTTTATTTTTAATTGCATATGTTTGTTATAGATTTCGCGCTAGTAACAACCCTAACCCATCAACCAGAACCCACCATGTGTTGCTTGAGATCATATGGATTGTAATACCAACTATTATAATCATGGTGATTGCAGCACCTTCGGTTAAACTCATTTACAAACAAGATGTTATTCCAAAGACTGAAATGACACTTAAAGTCACGGGTTATCAATGGTATTGGGCATATGAATACCCAGATTTTGATACCATTGCTTTTGATAGCTATATGATCAAAGAGCAGGATCTTAAACCAGGACAAATTAGACTTTTAGATGTTGACAATGAAGTTGTTTTACCAATTGAAACATATATTGATGTCCATGTAACATCTGCAGATGTAATTCATTCATTTGCAATGCCAAGCCTTGGAATTAAAACTGATGCAGTACCAGGAAGGCTTAATCAAACATGGATCTATATTGAGAAACCTGGTGTATATTATGGTCAATGCTCTGAGCTATGTGGTGCATATCATGCATTTATGCCGATTAAAATAAGAGCTGTATCAAAAGAAGAATTTAAGAAATGGATTTTAGCAGCACAACAAAAATTTGCAGGCATAGATTCTAACAAACAATATAAAATTGCATCAAAATAAAAGGTAAGTTATGGCAGATCACGCAAACCCAACTGGATTAAAAAGATGGTTATATTCAACCAATCATAAGGATATTGGTATTTTATATTTAATACTTGCGATTTTTGGTGGAATAGTTGGAGCATTATTTTCAGTGGGAATGAGAATGGAATTAATGAATCCAGGCATTCAATTTTTTAACGGCGATTACCAGCTATATAATGTTTTTATAACTGCTCATGCCTTAATCATGGTATTTTTTATGATAATGCCAGCATTAAGTGGAGGTTTTGGTAATTATTTCGTACCGCTTATGGTTGGAGCTCCTGACATGGCATTTCCAAGATTAAACAATATCAGCTTTTGGCTGCTATTTTTTGCTTTTGTTTTATTGATCTCATCAGCCTTTGTTGATGGTGGAGCTGGAACGGGCTGGACCATCTATCCACCACTAAGTAGCGAGACATATCAATCTGGTCGTGCTGTTGATTTAGCAATCTTCTCATTACATCTGGCTGGAGCATCTTCGATTTTAGGTGCTGTTAATTTTATTGCGACCATCATTAATATGCGTGCACCAGGTATGAGACTATTCGAAATGCCTTTATTTGTTTGGGCTATGCTTGTTACTGCATTTTTAGTGGTGTTAGCTCTTCCTGTTCTTGGTGGTGCAATTACTATGCTTTTAACAGATAGAAATTTTGGTACTAACTTTTTTGATGTTGCAGGTGGTGGTGACCCTGTTTTATTTCAGCATTTATTTTGGTTTTTTGGTCATCCTGAGGTTTACATCGTAATCCTTCCTGGCTTTGGTATTGTAAGCCATATTATCTCTACCTTTTCAAGGAAACCTGTATTTGGTTACCTTGGTATGGTTTATGCAATGGCTGGTATTGGTGTTGTTGGTTTTTTAGTATGGGCTCACCATATGTTTACAGTTGGATTGAGCGCTGGAGCTAGAACTTACTTCACTTTAGCTACTATGATTATCGCTATTCCTACCGGAATTAAAGTATTCTCATGGATTGCAACAATGTGGGGTGGATCTATTACCTTTAAAACTCCAATGTTATATTCGATTGGTTTCTTATTCTTATTCACAGCAGGCGGTGTAACAGGCGTTTTATTATCAAGTAGTGGTGTTGATATCGTCCTTCATGATACATATTATGTGGTAGCACATTTTCATTACACTATGTCTCTTGGTGCATTATTTATTGCCTTTGCTGGTTTTTATTACTGGATTCCTAAGATTTCTGGAAAAATGTATAATGAAACATTAGGCAAAATTCAGTTTTGGATCATGTTTATTGGTGTAAATTTAACATTTTTTCCTCAGCATTTCTTAGGTCTTGCTGGTATGCCAAGAAGATATCCTGATTATCCGGATAGCTATGCTGGTTGGAATATGATATCATCAATTGGTTCATATATATCATTTTCTGGGGCTATTCTTTTTATAATAATTGTAATTATGACCTTAAGATCAAAGCAAAAGGCTGGTAACAACCCATGGGGTGAACATGCAAACACTTTAGAGTGGACAATATCATCTCCACCTCCAGTGCATTGTTTTACTGAGCAACCTGTATTTAAAAACAAATAACTTGCAGCAACCATATTCTCTCTCAAATTTAGATGATAATATTGCGCAACTGCCTGAAAGTTCAGTTAGGGATTATATTGAGCTAACTAAGCCTGGAGTTTTAATCCTTATTGTTTTTACAGCAATTACTGGAATTATTATTGCAGATAAAGATATAAACCTATTTTTAGCAGCGACTATTATTTTAGCTATTGCGCTTGCAAGCTCTGGCTCTGCGGCAATTAACATGTGGTATGACCGTGATATTGACCGCATTATGAAAAGAACGCAAAATCGGCCTGTTGCGACTAACAGGATTTCTGCAGATAATGCACTTGCTTTTGGTAGTATTTTAATCTTGCTTGCAACTATTCTGATTTTTCTTGCCAGCAATGCCCTAGCGACTTTAATTTTATTATTTGCCTGTTTTTTCTATACTCATATCTACACTATGTGGCTAAAACGAAGAACCGCACAAAATATCGTAATCGGAGGTGCGGCTGGTGCATTTCCACCTATTATTAGTTATGCTGCAGTCACTGGGTCTGTTTCGATTAATGCATTTTTATTGTTCTTAATCGTATTTATTTGGACACCGCCGCATTTTTGGGCTTTAGCGCTTAAGAAAAATGAAGATTATAAAAAAGCAAATATTCCAATGATGCCATTGGTCAAAGGTTATGACTCAACAATTAGGCAGATTTTATTCTATAGCATTTTACTGGCTATTGTTACTTATGCATTTATTTTTACTATGCCAGAAATTGGTAATCTCTACCTAATAACAACGACAATATTAAACGCCAAATTCTTACATTTAGCTTATAAAGTAAGTAAAGATTGGCAGCAAAATTCTATGAAATTATTTGGATATTCGATTTTATATTTATTCTTACTTTTTGGCGTAATTAACCTTGAGTTTTATATTTAAATTATGAATTTCTTTGATGAAGCTAGAATATATGCAAAGGCTGGAAATGGTGGTAATGGCGCTTGTAGCTTTAGGCGCGAGGCCCATGTTCCATATGGCGGCCCCGATGGCGGTAATGGTGGTAGAGGCGGCCATATTATTTTCAAATGTCATCTTGGTATCAACACGCTAATTGATTACAAATTCAAGCAGCATTACAAAGCCAGATCTGGAGAACAAGGCAAAGGCAGGAATAGAAACGGCGCTAATGGTGAAGATTTAATTTTAAATGTTCCACTTGGCACTCAGATATTTGATGAAGATCATAACTTATTATTTGATTTTGAATCAAAGGATCAAGAATTTCAATTACTAAAAGGCGGTGAAGGTGGTAGAGGCAACGCCTCATTTAAATCATCTATCAATCAAGCACCGAAGATTGCCAACCCTGGTGAGGCAACCGAAGAACATATCATATATTTAAAGCTGAAAATCTTCTCTGATGTTGGTTTAGTTGGCTTTCCAAATGCTGGAAAATCTACATTAATTTCAGCAATTTCAAATGCCAAACCGAAAATCGCCAACTACCCTTTTACAACTTTAAAACCATATTTAGGGGTTGTGCTTTATGATGAGAAGGATTTTGTAATAGCTGATATTCCTGGCCTGATTGAAGGTGCTAGTGAGGGTGTTGGCCTTGGTCATAAATTCTTAAAACATATTGAACGCTGTAAAACTTTATTGCATTTAATTGATGTCACAAGCGAAAATCCTCTAGAGGCATACAAGACTATAAGAAATGAGCTTAATAAATATTCTGATTTGCTACTTGAGAAAAAAGAAATTATAGCACTTAGTAAAATTGATTTATTACCTAAAGAAGAAGTAGCTGAAATTCAAAAGACTTTGGCAAAAGAACTAAATACAAAAGTCTTAACCTTTTCTGCTGCAGCCTCACAAAATTTGGATAAGCTTAAACAGGAACTTGTACATCTGATTTTTAATAGCTAAAAGCAGATTTCTAAGAACATTTATCAATTATGCTGATCGCAAATGCCACAATGAAACGGCTTTAAACCATTACTCACAAAGGCTTAGCGGTTGAGAATCAATTATTGAATTTTGGATAAAATTCCTTTATAATTATAATTATGTGCTAATTTTAAAGAGAGATCATTATGCCTATAGTCCGACAATTAAATGAAGAATATAAAACATTTCTAAATGAAATAGATACAAACGATCCCAAAACTCTTGTTGGCCAGGTAGAACGAATAATAAAAAAAGATATATCTGATGAGGAAAAAAGAACTGATATTGAAGCATTAGGACCTATAAGAAAAGTTTTAGATATTAATCTCACGGCTTTAGCTGATTTCGACAAAAATATCGAGCGAATTAAAGAAACCATAGCAATAACTGACGGATTAAGCAAGGCGGCGCAAAACGCATTAAATGGCAAGCTTACTGCTTTTATAGGCACAATTGATATCAGGCTTCCTGCTGAAGGCGCAACTCAAGAGCAAGTAGCTGACCATTATCAACAAATTAAAAGGAATATCCAAGTAATTTCTGAAGCCGCAGCTTTATTACCTGGCGGATTAAGCGAAGCAGCGCAAGACGCATTAAATGATAAGTTTAAAGATTTGGTAAGCGCTACCCCATTTGTTACAAAATCAGGTTCTAGCAAACTTGGTTTTGGTTCAAAAACCTATGAGGGTGAGGAATCATTTCAGCAATATAAAACATCTATTCAAGAATTATCAAAATTTGTAAATTTAACTGATAAAGCAATTCAAGTCATATTTAAACAAAGATCGCAGCAAGTAGATGATGGGATAAGAATCTCCAACACAAAATTTACACGTCCTTTTCAAGATTTACTAGAACAGGCACAAGCAAATTCAAAGACATATCAAAATGGCATAAGAACAGCACAACAGCAAAAAGATCGAGAAGAAGTTAGAAGAAAACAAGAACAAGAAGCAAAAGCAGCTGAAGAACGTAAAAAGCAAGAGGACAGAGAATGGAAGAACAATCAAAAGTTAAAATCCGAAGAAGCAGAAGAACGCAATCAAGCTATAGAGGAATTAATCCTTGCAGAAGCTGCGGAATTTGGATCAGATGAAGTTCGTAAATATTTAGAAACTATCTCCTATGCAGATACATTTAGTAAAAAACAAGATGTATTGGGATTACAAAATCAACTTAGTGATGCAAAAGATCAACAGGAAACAACGGATCTTACAACACAAATAGGAGTTCTTAACAAAGAAATAAAAGCTTTAGAGGATGCGGTCAAAACAAAATTAACTAAAGAGCAAAAAGCAGGGCTTCATGCTAAAATAACGCAACATTTAAGTTCTGATGCATTAGAAGCAGATGATATAGATCTAAGATCTATAGAGTTTAGCATGAAATTAGGAGTTGAGATAACAGAAGAAGAACAACAAAATATATCTACTGCACTAACAAAATATCTTACAAGGTGCAAAAGATACGTTGATATGTCTGAGGTTTTACAAGATTTAGGAGCAGCACCAGACATAACTGTTGAGCCGTTTGATTTCTCTCTATATAATATTGATGGGGCTAAAACATATTTGAAAGATCTTGAGACAGCACAACTAGAAATTGTAACAGAAAAATTAAGGGAATATGTAAAATCAGCTGAGGACAAACATTATACAGTCCTAATAGACGAAATTGCAAGAGCTTTACGCTTTAGTGCTAAAGGTGAAAAATCAGCAGGAGATCTATTTCTTGAGCGACATGAAAAAAGTAAAGGGAGCTTCAAAAATGAATTAGCTTATATTCATAAACCAGAAACGAAAAATAGTTATATACAAGATCCTAAATTGCGAAATATTATAACAACAGCTCTAGGTGAAAAAGCAGCAGCAGCCGATATTGAGAAAGCAGTTTCTAGATACAATAACCCTCAATTAGGATCTTCAGAATATTTTGGATCAATCATCGGAACACTCAATTTGACAGCAGGGCTTGGTATTCAGATATCAAAAGAGCAACAAGAACTTTTAAGAGATATCTGCTTTGATTATATAATCAGAAACAAGCTAACAATAGTAGAAGAATTTTTTCTAGATTCTTTTGAAAGAACAAAATATCTAATGGGGGAGACAGAATTTACAGAGGAGCAAAAAGCAGCTATTACCGATAAACTTGATAAATTTTTAGCTGTTGATCCGGGGAAATTAAAAGATAGTCCTGTATATTTAGATATTATTGATAGAAATTTAACAATGTTAGGATTTGAAGTAACAGAAAATCAAAAAGCCAAAATAGAAACGGTAACAAGAGCTAAAGAGGAGAAGAAAACAAGAGGAAGACCAGAGACAACATTTGATGAAAGTAATATAAAATCAGCAATAAGACAAGATCTAAAAGATTATGTTGAAAAGTTAAAATCAGAGGGAAGAAATTTCCCCCAATTTTCTAATCAAGATTATGATAAATTTATCCAAACCGCATTAGAGTTTTACAAAGATAATAAAGCAAGATCAGAAGGACAATGGCAAGAATTTAAAGGGGTAAGTGAGCTTAAAGGATTTTTTCAAGGCACCGTTGCAGTTAGCGCGTTTCAAAGATCTCATAAGAAATATACCGAGCTTAAAACTCGTGAAAGTTTAGAAGATTTCTTAGTTGCTAACCTAAGAGATAAATTGCCAAATGCGGAAATAGAACTAGAAGATGTTCGTGCAAAATTAATAGGTGATACAGTTCTTGGCCCTCAGGATCGGGAAAATTTTAAGGAAATATTCACAGCAGAATATATCGGTAAAGCTCTTGCTATAGCAGGAGATAATCCGGACTTAAAATATTTTCAGGCAAGAGTTTGTTTAATAGCTGGTGATGCTAAAGCTTTTGGGCTTTTAGGTAAATTAAATGAAAAACGTCCTAACAATCCTAAAATACTTACAGATCTTGGTCAATGCCATGAGCATGGTATTGGCGTCGAAAAAAATGAAGGAAAAGCATTTGGGTATTACCAACAAGCTGCAGAGCAAACGCATGCACCAGCTTTATTTGCCCTTGGCCACTGTTATGAAGATGGCATTGGCGTCGAAAAAGATGAAGGAGAAGCCTTTCAAAATTACCAACAAGCTGCAACGCAAAACTTTGCATTAGCGCAACACGAGCTTGGTCGTTGCAATCAATATGGTATTGGCGTCGAAAAAAATGAAAGAACAGCATTTGAGTATTACCAAAAAGCGGCAAAGCAAAACTTTGCTGAAGCGCAATATGAACTTGGCGTTTGTTACGAAGAGGGAATTGGAACTGTTGCTAATTCTGAATTAGCTTTTGAGTGTTACAAAGCTGCTGCAGAGCAAGGCCATATAGAGGCGCAATATAACCTTGGTCGTTGTTATGAAAAGGGCATTGGCGTCGAAAAAGATGATGGAAAAGCATTTGAATCCTACAAAGCTGCTGCAAAGCAAGGCCTTAAAGAAGCGCAATATAAATGTGGTCAAATCCTGGAAAAAGAAGCAGAGCATTGGAAGGAAATATCTTTAGGCTCGACTCTAACTTATGATCAGGAAGCCTTTAAATATTACCAACTAGCTGCAGATCAAGACCATAAAGGCGCGCAAT
>JAYOLW010000002.1:51484-53449 GCA_038120515.1 Rickettsiales bacterium
GAAGCCTTTAAATATTACCAACTAGCTGCAGATCAAGACCATAAAGGCGCGCAATTTGCACTTGGTCGTTGTTATGAAGAGGGTATTGGATGCAGGAAAAATCCAGCAGAAGCCTTTAAATATTACCAACTAGCTGCAGATCAAGACCATAAAGGCGCGCAATATAACCTTGGTCGTTGTTATGCAAAAGGTCGTGGATGTAGTAGAAATCCAAAAGAAGCCCTAAAAATCTATGCTAAATTATACCAGGATATAAAGGGTAAAGAAGGCCTTAATACTTTAGAAGCAGTAACAAAAAAACAAATAAAATCTGTTTTTGCAATATTGCGTGAGGATAAAAATTTACTTAATTCGCTTGAGTTTGAAACTTTAGAAATTCTTAGAGATGTTATTCACAGCAGATCAGCATCTTATTTCTCCGCTTTATGGACAACTGATGCGCAAATAGTAGCAGATCTTATTCGGCAAAAATCAGTAAATACAACTACTGACAAAACTAAAGATGCTATAACAAAACCAGAAGCATCCACATCTGAGCTTCCTTCATCTCCTCGTCCTCAATATCAACCCACTGGTTATAGAGAGGAGTTAAAAGGTCAAGATAAAGGCTTACAGCTTTATAAGATTAATACACAAGATGAAAAATCAGCTATTCGAATTGATGGAAATAAATGGGGTATAGCTGTAGCAGATGAAAAAATAGTAACAAACATTATACAAAATATCGGAAAAGCTAAAGATGCCATAACAGAAGCTAAATCCCCTCAACAACTTAATGACTTTGCCATGGCTGTGATTCAATTTGCTCAAGCAAATGATGGTGTTGGAAATGCCGGCCAAGATAAATGGCAAAGCTTTTGCGCTGAACAAAACCTTACGGATCCGCTTTACAGCTTTGATAATGCTGCAAAATTCTCAAAGGCATATCAAGATGCCGCAAAAGGTTCTAGCATGTTCACAGGAAGAGAAGAGAATCTAAGAACAGACAAAAACAAAAGCGATCTTGGTGCTAGACTAAAGCGAATACCTGAAAGTTTTAACGATGAGATTAAAGCAAAGCTAAATAGTCAATCTCGCTCGGTTTAAAACCATGAGCATTGTAACATAGTATTGAATGTTCAACGCTGTTTACTCTATGACTTAACAAGTCACCTATTTGACAATCATCAATTAATGTGATATAATTTTTTTCATTATTTTGCGAATAACCATTTTAAAGAGAGATTTTATGCGTTCCCATTCTTATCAAGAAGCTCGACAATCAGAGATGTCAACCCAACAATCAGTCCTACAAGAAACTAGCGTATTTTTTTACCAAAATTTTATACGCGAACATAAAGAATTTAAGAACGTTACTGAGGAAAATATAAAAGAATTTATATCTACAGTTATCAAATTCGCCCAAACATATAATGGAGTTGGAAATGCAAAACCAAGAGCAAGAATTTTTAAAGAAATTGGCCGCTCACCAGAGGAGTTATGGACAAGTTTTTGCACGAGGCAAGAACTATCAGATAGTCTATATAGTTTTGAAAATGCCAGCAGGTTTTCGTCCGCATATAATCAAATAGCTAGAAAAATGGGTGCAGAAAATAAACGATTATCTAAAGTTCAAGACGATTATTACTTGTTTCTTGACACAAGCTTTGACGCTCTTTTAGTAACCTCACCCTATATTAACTTCACGCCAGGAGCCTACAAATACACTAGTCTAGCTAATCATTTACCTACTAGCGACCAAATTACTTCTGTAATTGAAACAACAGCAGAAGTTACTGGAAGAATAGTAGACCCTTTATCCACAGTGGCTGGAAGCGTTACTCCTCAACAAGTTGATGTTGCTGATGTGTTGTTGGATGATTCAGTAACTAATGCAGCTTCTGTTGTAGGAAATGGAACAAATACTGTGTTGGAAATGACTCCAACTGTTGTATCCGAAGTCATGCAAAGAGGCGGTGATGCTAT
>JAYOLW010000002.1:53549-54781 GCA_038120515.1 Rickettsiales bacterium
TGTATCCGAAGTCATGCAAAGAGGCGGTGATGCTATGACAAGCGTTGGAAATAAAACTGTAGAGCTAGGAGAGAAAGGTATAAATGAGGCATCTGAAGTTTCAAACTGTTGTGAAGACACAAGCTGGGTTGCGGCTTGCTGCACAAATACTGGTAATTGTATAGTGCAAACTGTTGGCTGGGTTGCGACTTGCTGCCAGGCAGCTGGTGAGTGTTGCTCGGCGGTTGCGGAGTGCTTATCCGGCTGTTCCTGTTAAAGCCGCAGCCGAGTTTAGCTAGCCTTGATATAATCAAGCACGATTTTTTTAAAATCAGATTTGATAGTATCACCAGATAATACGGCTATTCTCTTGCCATCAACAAACACTGGGCAAGCGGCTTTTTCACCGCTTCCTGGTAAGGAGATGCCAATATTTGCGTGCTTACTCTCACCTGGGCCATTGACTATACAACCCATAACCGCAATTTCAACACCAGCAGCTTTTGGATATTGCTTGCGCCAAATTGGCATATTCTCATCTATGAAATCTTGAATATCTAAAGCTAATTGCTGGAAATATGTAGAGGTTGTTCGGCCGCAACCAGGACAAGATGTAATAGTCGGCCTGAAGCTTCTTATCTCAAGGCTTTGCAAAATCTCCTGACAAATCTTAACCTCTTTGGTTCTAGCCTCACTTGGTTTTGGTGTAATTGAAACTCTAATCGTATCGCCAATTCCTTGATTTAATAAAATCGCAAGCGCTGCAGAAGAAGCAACTATGCCTTTATCGCCAATTCCAGCTTCGGTAAGGCCAAGATGCAATGGATATTGACATTGCTCAGCAAGAGCTTGATAGACAGCTATTAAATCTTGTACTCTAGAAGTCTTACACGACACCACGATTTTATCAGCAGCCAAGCCAATTTCTTCAGCGTAACGACTTGACGACAAGGCCGACTCAATCAAGGCTTTACGCATGACTAGCGAATTATCAAGCGGCTTTTCAAGCAAGAGATTATCATCCATCATTTTTTTAAGTAACTCCTGATCTAAACTTCCCCAATTTACCCCTATTCTTACTGCTGCATTATTTTTAATAGCATGGTTGATAATAGCTTCAAAATTCTCATCGCGTTTGTTTTTAAAGCCAACATTACCAGGATTAATTCGATATTTAGCAAGTGCCGGCCCAAGATCTGCCACCTCATCTAACAGCCGATGGCCGTTATAATGAAAATCGCCAACAAGAGGAA
>JAYOLW010000002.1:54791-108463 GCA_038120515.1 Rickettsiales bacterium
TTCATAACCAGCTTTTATCAACTCGTTTTTTATCTCGGGTAAGGCTTTAGCAGCTGATGAATCATTTACGGTAAGCCGGATAATTTCAGAGCCGGCATCACTTAATTGTTTAACTTGCGCTACTGTAGCTTTTATATCCTTGGTTTCAGTGTTGGTCATTGACTGCACAATCACAGGATAATCAGACCCCATAATCAAACCACCTATTTTAACTTGATGAGATTTCCGCCGAGTAATAATGTTCTGCATTAGAAGATAGTTAAATTATTTTATGGATTTTTTTATCCCGTGATAATATAAGCTATAAGCCTAAAAACAAGAGATTTACCAATGAAATTTACATTAAGCTGGCTGCGAGAATTTTTAGATTTTAACGAGCCATTAGAGAAAATTTTAGATACACTTACATTTGCCGGACTTGAAGTTGAAGAAGTTCAAGACCTTGGCGCTAAATTTGCTGGCTTTACCGTCGCAGAAATCAAAGATTTTACCAAGCATCCTGATGCTGATAAATTAAATGTCTGCACTGTTGAAACAAATCAAGGCACTCAGCAAATTGTCTGTGGGGCACCGAATGTTAAAGCCAATATGAAAGTTATTCTAGCTCCAATTGGCGCAGTAGTTCCTGCCAATGGCATGAAAATAAAAAAAGTCAAAATCCGTGGTGTTGAATCATGCGGAATGATGTGTTCTTTAAGCGAACTTGGTGAAGGCGATAACCACGAAGGTATTGTTGAAGTAGATTCCAAATTTGCAATCGGTACCAAAGCTGCTGAAGTTTTTGGCCTTGATGATACTTTAATTGAGCTTGCTATAACCCCTAACCGAGGTGACGCATGCTCTGTATATGGCATAGCAAGAGAGCTCGCTGCTAATAATATCGGCAAGCTAAAAACTATCAAACCAGATAATGCTGAAGCAAATTTTGATAGTAAAACGACTATCACAAATCAAAATGATGCAATATTTAAACAATTTAACCTAATTGAAATTACTGGTATTAAAAATACCGAATCACCAGATTGGCTAAAGCAAAGATTAAAATCAGTTGGGATAACACCAAAATCTGCTATTATTGATATCACTAATTATTTTTGCCTAGCTTATGGTCAGCCGATGCATTGCTATGACAAAGATAAAATCTCAGGCGGTTTTAAACTTGAGGCTTTAGCAGGCAATGAAGATTTCACAGCTCTAGGTGGTGAAGAATATAAATTAGAAAAAGGTGACATTGTCATTAAAGACCAAGACAAGATCATAGCTCTTGCTGGGATTATAGGCGCTGAAAATAGCGGCAGCAACATTGACACGACATCAATATTATTAGAAGCTGCACAATTTGATCATATATCTGTCACAAAAACTGGTAGAAAACACCAAATTATCACCGATTCAAGATTTCGATTTGAACGAGAAATTGATAGCAGCAATGTTGTGCATTTATTAGAGCTGGCAGCTAGTATGATTATTGACATTTGCGGCGGCACAAGATCACAACTTATCTCAACTACTGCAAATCTTAAGCAACCAGAAGCTATAAAATTAGCAAAAACAAAAATAACTAATTATCTTGGCGTTGAAATTTCAGAAGCTGAAATTGATGAAATCCTCACCAGGCTGAATTTTTTAATTATTGAGAATAATGCAACCAGCATCATTACAAGCCCTCCACCTTATCGGAACGATATCGCCCTTGATATTGATGTAATTGAAGAAATAGCAAGAATTTACGGTATTAACAAAATTCCTGAAAAGAAATTTGAACACAAAATTATTAATAAAAATCTTGGCGTTAAACCAAGCTTTTACGATGTCCGAAGAAAGCTTGCTGCTTGCGGCCTAAATGAAGTTACTAATTTTCCATTTACTGATCACTCAGACAATAATAATTTTGGCGACACTCAAAAAGCCATTGTTTTGTTGAATCCTATTAACGCAACTCATAACCAATTAAGAATTTCCTTAATTGGCTCTTTGCTAAAAAACATTAATCACGCCCAAAAGCATGACCTTAACATGCAAAGCTTTTTTGAGTTTGGCAATATTTGTGTAAAATCTGAAGATACAATATCAGAGGAACAAAGGCTTGGAATTGTAAGAGTTGGGCCAAGAACAACAAAACAAGTTAATAACGAAGCTTCGGAATTTGATATTTTTGATATTAAAGCAGATTTAGAAGAGATTTTTCAAACTCTAGGACTTCCTGCTGAGAAAATCACATACAGCCCTACAGAGTGTGAATATTTACATCCAGCCAAAGCTTTTGCAATTACTTATGCTGGTAAAGAAATCGGCTTCATTGGTGAACTACACCCGATTTTAAACAAAGCCTATGAGGTAAATGGCAAGGTTCAAATCATCGAGCTTAAAATAGATGAGATTAGACTAGGGGCTAAAAAAGCTAAGAAATTCAAAATCAACGACTTGCAAAAGCTCGAGCGCGACCTGGCATTTGTTATAAGTGATGATATTGAAGCAGGAGCTTTACAAAGCACGATTATGAAACAAGCTCCCGAGCTTATCAGCAATGTTTTAATTACCGATGTTTTTAAAGGCAAAAATATCGAAACAGGATTTAAGTCTGTGGCTTTTAATATTAAAATACAGCCCGTTAATGACAATTTAAAGTCCGAAGAGATTGATCAATTGATCAATAAAATAATCAAACAAGTAGAAACTAAATTTAACTGTAAATTACGTTCATAAAGATGGATTTTGTCATCAACAAAATAAAGCTTTATTATAAATGTTTTGTAAAGGCTGCAATAGATACCATAAAGCATGATGGCATTGAGCATGCTGGCTATTTATCGTTTCTTGCCATCCTGTCATTATTTCCATTTCTTGTATTTATCTTTTCTTTTGTGTCGCTAATTAATGAAGTTTATTTAGGCGAAGAGTTAGCACATTTGATAATTGCATATTTGCCACATGTTGACGGGGCAAATCTAAATATTAGAATTAATGAAATTACCTCTGGTCCACCGCAGAAACTTCTAACTATTGCAATTTTAGGAGCAATCTGGACTGCTTCTTCATCTGTCGAAGGCTTGAAAACTATTTTAAACAGAGCTTATCGAGTTCATACCCCACCTTCATACCTGTTTCGAAGATTTGTAAGTATCATACAGTTCTTACTTATTGTCTCAATTATCATCATCTCTATGACCTTTATGCTGATAATTCCAATTATCAAAGAAGCGTTAGATAGCTTACCTGCGCTGCAGCAATTAATAGGCACGGCTAAGGATCTAACCATCATTCGCTATAGTGTTTCAATGACAATATGGCTTACCATTATTTCATCAATTTATTACTTTATTCCAAACTTAAAACAGAAAGTTAGTAATATCATGCCGGGAGCCATTGCTGTTGTGATTTTATGGTCGATAATTAGTACATTATTTTCAATTTATATAAGCAACTTTGATCAGGTAAATTTAATCTATGGAGGCCTAGCCGGAATAATTGTTGCCTTATTATTTTTCTACCTACTTTCTATGGTTTTGATTTTTGGAGCTGAATTTAATTACGCTGTTGAAAAAGCTACAGGCTTTAATTTTAAAGAAAAAGTTAAAGTAAAAACTAACTATAAAAAGAAAAAGCGACAAAAGCGCTCTAAATAGGCTCTTTTCCTTTGACTTATCAGTGTTTTGCTATAGAAAATATATCAATATATCTATTTTCTTAAAGCATAATGAAAAACGCCATAAATACTCAAGAATTTGACAATTTTACAACAAAAAGAGCAACTGTATCAGAAATTGATGATTTACTCTACAAACAATTTCCAGTTTTAGATAAAGGCTTTGTAAGAGTAATTGATTATATGGGATCTGATCAATCAATTGTTCAATCAGCTCGAGTATCTTATGGGCAAGGCACCAAAAAGCTTAGACAAGATCAAGGTTTAATTAATTATTTAATGCGTCATCGTCACACTACACCTTTTGAGATGTGTGAGATTAAATTTCATATTAAGCTTCCGATTTTTATCGCTAGACAATGGATTAGACACAGAACCGCTAACGTAAATGAATATTCAGCGCGTTATTCAGTTTTAGGAAAAGAATTCTATGTGCCATCAAGAGAGAATCTATGTACACAATCAGAAACTAACAAACAGGGTAGAGCTGAAACTTTATCTGATAGTGAAGCAAATAGAGTTTTAGAAATTATTAAAGACGATTCTTTAAGATGCTATGATCATTACGAGGAGATGCTTAATACTGATCCTGAGGGTAATATCTTAGACACAAACAGGCAAGGCCTAACTAGAGAGCTGGCTCGAATGAATCTAACCCTTAATTACTACACTGAATGGTATTGGAAAATAGATCTTCATAATTTACTACATTTCTTAGCCCTACGTGTTGATTCACATGCACAATATGAAATTAGAATGTATGCAGAGGCTATGCTTGATATTGTAAAAGCATGGGTTCCACTTGCTTATGAAGCTTTTAAAGACTACCGAATGAATTCTTTCGAATGCTCACATAAAATGATCGCAGCTATAAACAAAAAACTAAAAGGCGAAGATCTTAATTTCGAAAATTCTGGTCTTACTAAGCGTGAATGGGATGAGTTAGCGAAGAAATTTTCTATCTAAGCTGCCATCACTGCAACTGACTCGATAAATTCTAACTCCGCTTCTGTAAGAAAAAAACTATCACAGGCTAAATCTTGTTGCATATGCGCTTGATCACATGTGCCAGTTAATGGAATCATACCAATAAGTTGAGCAAAGCGAAATATTATCTGCTCAGGCTCTACTTTATATTTTGCCGCTATCTTTAATATTTGTGGATGAATTAATACATATGGATTTGCAGTTAGAAGCGAAAAACCCTGATATTTAATATCATGTTCCTGGCATAATGCGCGAATATTCTTATCCCAAGCCTGATTGGCAAAACACCGGTTTTGCACAAATTTTGGTTTAATCATAGCTTTCTCAATTAATAGCTCTAGTTGCTGATAATTTACATTACTTATGCCAATTTCTTTAACTAAGCCCTCTTGTTTTAGATCCTCAATTGCTTGCCAAACCTCAAAATCTTCGGCTCCAAGAGAGGGGAAATTCATCGGACCATGCAAAATATAAGAATCCAGATAGTCTAAATGCAAATGCTCAAGTGAACTTTGACATGATTGTTTAACCTGATCTGAAAAACTTGCAGATGGGTCATATGGCAATCTATGATCCTGGCCGCCTATTGAGGTAAATTTAGTTTGTACCCATAGATCTTCTCTTTTAAGACCATTATCTAGCGCCTCTTTTATTGCCTCACCGACTAAGGTTTCGGTATAATGTTTGGCTTGGTTTGCGGTATCAATAGCCCTAAAACCCGTTTTTAAAGCCAATGAAACTAAATCTTTTGTTGCTTCCTGCTTCCAGGCAGTTCCATAAATAAAATTTTCCATTTTGAGCCAATAATCATTTTTTATAGTTAAAACGATAATCAACAAAAATCACAAGTAATTTTATTTTCTATATACCAGAACCATAGTCTCTTTTTTGTGAATGCTTAAGATGAACTGCCATTCGCTCAGACATCTCATACAAGTCTCTAAACCTCTTCTCAAACTCCTCTATCGGTTTTTCATAATTTTCAACAAAACGGATAACAGCAGCCCGAAACTCTTGCAAATTAGCATGTAATTTATTCTGCTCTATAAACTCACAAAAGCTAAATTTATAATCATTAAAACCAGTTACAAAGGCTGTTTTTAATGCAGCATTATTTGAAAACAAAGATATTGTCTTCGTTGCTTCATCCTTCACCACATGATGAAATTTGCCAAAGATATGCGCCTCTAATTGATCTATTTTCTTATTTTGCATCTCTATCATCACTCTACTATCCGCTGATACTTCTTGCTGCTTACGTAACTGTGGTTTTTTATCTGTCTGCTTTTGAGAAGCTTCAACGCAAATTGATTGAGTTGGTACAGTATTTAATTCTGAAATTGGATCTTTTTCTTCAATTTTCCTATGCTCTGTAGCTGCTGCATTCTTAAATTTAGCATCAGTAGCAGCTGGTAGTTTTCTAGAAGACTCTAACTTTAAATTTTGTCTAGGTTGTTGCACATCATGCAAATTTGTTAAAGTTCTAGTTTTGCCTTCATCACCCTTTCCGTGAATTTGCCCTTTAGAACTTGAGGGAGATTTTTGTTTTCTTCGGCTTTGTGTAGCTGTAATCCATTCTTCTTCCTCATCTCCCTTAAGAGCCCTTTCAATAGCCGCCATATCTTCTGGACTAATTGTGTCTTTTTTAGCTTCAGGTTCAGAAGCTTTAACATCTTTTAATCCGGTCTGTTTAGCTATTACAGCAGATTTTGTATCTTTTGATACTAGCTCTGGTTTTGGCTGTGCTCTTTTAGGCGCAGCTTTTTCTTTACCACCGCCTCCCTTTAGTGCATTAGTGTTTTTTGTCTCTTCAGCTACCAACCACTCTGCCAATTGATCCGCTGCTTGTGCAGATTTTTTAGCTTGTGCATTAGCTTCTTCCTTATCTTTATCAAGCCTGGCTTTATGATCAGCAAAATTAGCTTTTAAGGCCTCTGGAATTAATTGATAGGCCGAATCTGTAAAACAGACACCTCTTAAATGTAAAAGATCAACAACATCTTTCAGCCCTTTTTCTGCAGCAAGCTTCATGATTGGAGCTGTGTCTGAATCAGCTTGCATCTTATGTTTACCTTGTTTACCTGATTTCTTTTGTCTTTCAAAAGGCTTTGATACACTTGTCTCTAGACTAAATTCAAAAGTAATTAATAAATCAATGACTTTTATTGCGTTTGAATTAGTTAAGGCATAATTTTTAATGACATTTTCAACCAAAAACTCACCGGCATTATTTCGGACATCTGCTATATCAGGATAGTTTTTTAGCAAATAAAATAACTCTTTAAGCTGACCATTTCTAGCACAATAAAATAACCTATCGGTAATTAATTCTTTAGGAGGATTATACATGCTGAGGCTTTCTGGAAAAGTTGCTGGTATTATTTGCAAAACCTGTAAAGCCGTTAAATCATCCTTTAGGATTTTTTTCTTTTTCTTGCCAGACCCTTTCGATATGAATAGAGCTTCTTTTATAGCGCTTAGCTCCTCTATTTGATCACTACCCTGATAAAGACTTGAAACATACTCATTTGTTAAAACTTCTTTAAGGGGCTTATCACCTCGGTCTAATATCTTGCGCAAAAGCTCATATCCGGGTTTGATTTTTTGCTCTGCCTGCAGTTTTACAAATTCTGACATTTCGGGATGCCCATCTGGTATCCAGCTCAAATGCTCTGTTTTAAAGACAACTCCGGCATTTACTAGAATTTGAGCCTCAAGTAAAAGACCTTGTGAAAGCGAGCAATATAAAGCTGAAACCGGCTTTCTGATATGCATGTCATAAGCTGGACTTTCTTCGTAATTTAAACCAACTCCATGGTCAACAAATAGCTGAAGCCACTCAGAGGTTTGTTCTTTGAGATCCTTGGTAAAAAGCGCAAGCGTTAAAGAAGGAGAGGCAAATTCCTGTAAATCCGGGTCGAAGCTCTTGCTATTTAACCAATTCCAAATATGCGCTAATTTTGCACTATCTATAGCTTCTGACAAATTAAATTCACCGGTAAGGGCTGGTGCGAATTGGAAGTAATGATTATAAAGACGAGTTAACTTTTCACGCTCATCGAGACTATAAGGGCCGTTAATATCTGCAAAAATCTTAAAATCCTCTGGATTATTTAGATCAATGCCGAGCTTAACTCGATTCATAATAACCTTAAGCGCATAAAGGCTATTTACGCCTGGCATGACATCAAGAGGCCTTAGGCCAAGTTGATTTTGAGCTTTAAGCATCTCCTTTACTGCTACTGAATGATTTGAGATTAAATAATTCAATATTTCGAATCTAGAATCGCCATTAATAAAAACCGATCCCATAACTAAATGCATAATATTTCCTTGCGCATTTGTTTGCGATATAAGAGATGGCTGAGCCTCTAAAAATGCTTTAAAGGTGTTTATGCTATCATTAATAATAGCATGATTGATGGGATATGCACGATCTGATGAGTTAAAAGATAGCACTTTCTCCATTATTGACACAGAGTCCAAAATCGCAGCAACATCAAAATATCCATGCTGATGAATGAGTGTTTGATCTAACTCAATAATACTCCTTGCGTTTTTTACATTTTCTATAACCGCTAATTGTGATTGCAGAGACCAGTTTTCTGCTCTTAAATACCAGTCTTTTTTAACCTTCACAAATTTATCTTTAAAAGCTTTTGCCTCTTCTTGACGTCCGGTAATGTTTAAAATTTGCTCGACAAAATTTATAAATATATCAAAGCCATCGCTTCTAACTTGAACATCTTTACCTCCATCTAAAGCAACAAGTGTTTGATATGCAAAGTTTTCCAAAGACCATCGCTTTATTTCAGACATTTGTAAAAAAGCAGAGCTTTGATATCTCTGGATAAAGGCAAAGGCTGCTTCAAGCTCCTTAAAAAGAACCGTTTGCTCGGTTAATTGTAAAAACGATCGTAGTCTTTGAAATACATCATATTGATGTTCAACATGTGAAATTAATGGCAACAAAAGCAAAAACGGATTAAACTCTTCTATTTCGCCATTTAGCGAGACTTTTTCATAATCAAAACTTTGATGCTGTCTGGAACCTGCGAGCAGATCTAATTGATCTCTGGCTTTTGGTAAGACAATTTTACCATCTAACTTTAAAGCTAATATAGCATTTTGTACAAAACCAATATTTGCAAAAAAGTCTGTTTCATCTGACGGAATGCTATTAACCTCACCATAAACAATAACTACTTCCGGATATTGCTCAACTATAGAATTAATAATAGCGAGAACCTGATGAGCGAAAAAAGTCTCAGCTTTGGCAAAGACATCAGATTTTATAAAAATGGCACCGTTCTCAGCCTTTGTTACCACAACTTGTCCAGTTAACCATTTATCAAGATCGTAATTTAACGGAATTAAAATCACAACCTCTTGACCATTTTGAACTCCTGCTAAAACGCTGCTTAAAACCGACTTTAAGCTTTTCTCGGCACCGTATCTTTTGTTTGATAATATATCGCTAACGGCATGCGCGAAATCTTCGACTTTACAAACACTAAGTAATTCGTTATCTGGCCTTAGAATCTTTACAAACTTGTTACCAGCTTTTAGATTATATATGTTTTTTGATACGGAAACTTGATATTTAGCTAAAAAAATTTCTAACAAATGCTGATAATCCTCTGGTGAAAGGATGGCATCCTCTCTTGCGATATAATCTGATATGTGCAAACCTCTAATCACACCATATTTTTCTACTGAAAGCCCACTCCTCATCGAAACCCCTTGTCAAAAGCCCGTCACTTATATACAACTATCTGCGAAGTTGCAAGATTCAATTAAGTTTTTCCTACCATAGCAACAGCTCTTTCCTTTTTAACCTCGGAATGCAAAACTAAGCTTACCCCAAAATTATATAAATCTTTATATCTATCAATATCATCCCTAGCCATGTCTTTTATAGCTTTAAACTCATCTAAACCAGCAAGATAGGCTTTACCATTAGAGCTTTCTTTGGTAATCTGATACATTCGCAAAGCACCCTTTCGAACCATTTCTAGAGCATTATCACGGCCCTCACTGTAAGCCTCAGCTGCTAAATCAACTCCCTGTATAAAGCTTACAAGACTTTCCTTGCTGATTTCAATATTAGAATCACTAAATATTTTTTTAACATTATTAGCGTGTTCTAAAGCCCTGGCTAAATCAGTAATCTCAGCTACAAACTGACTTACAATCTCTTCACATCCCAAGCCACCCAAAAGCTTTGGTTCAAACAAATCCTTCACTCCCTTTGCAAAGCTCACCTTGTTTCCTTGCAATATATTGCTCGATGCATTGAAAAACATGCCAAAATAACGACCATAGACTCTATTAAACGTTATTGAATGGCTTTTCTCTAATGTAAAACTTAGGGTATCTGATCCTTTCTCTACCAAAGAACAGCCTAGCTTGTTTAGCAAAATATCTTCTAACGATTTAAGATCCGCCATGAGTTTTACAGATTTATCAGAATCAGGACTATGGCTTCTTAACTCTGATGTGCTTGAAGGGGGGTCTGCTGCTTGCTTATCACCCTGACTTGCATTGCCCTCCGTCACTGAAGCGGGGGCTAATTGCCCAGATTGAACAATTGGCTCAACTTGAACAGGCTTTGTGTTTTTCCGGCCGCTTTGTTGCTTTAGCTTCGTGTTTGCTCGCCCATTAGAGCCAACTATTTGCCAGATTCCCTCTTCGTCACTTTCAACGTCACTAACACTATTACTTGTTAGAACTTCCTGGGCTAGGCTTATGCTGATCTTACTTGACCCTTCCAAATCTAAACCAGAACTTATATATGTAGAAGGCTCATCCTGACGAGCGACTAAAGGCCTATCAGCCGAATCACCCCGCTTTTGTTTCCGGGACTTTTTTTTAGGAGCTTTAGTTTTGCTCAATGAATTATCTTTTGAACTGAATTCTTCAACTAAAGCTTGCGCCCTCTTTTCAGCATCTTGCGCTAACCGAGCAATTAAATCACTAAAGGAAGATTTTTTATCTTTAGGTAGACAATTTAACGCTTCTTGCTCCAATGTATAACCGTTTTGAAGCAATAGATTAACAAGAGGTCGGTCTCCTATTGATGCAGCCAATTCCAATAAGTTTTTAGGCAAAACATCACTTTTTCTGCTGCTTGATTTCTGTTTAGTTAGAGGGATTAAAGACTGATTAAAGCCAAAATCTATCAGAATTTGCACTATCTCTAGTGACACAGGCCTTATCTCAGCCTGCCGAATGAGTTTTTCAAGCAAGAATTCATGCTCATCACCAGAAGCTTTAACAGTCGCCCTATCTTGACCTAGCCAAAAGATCAGCTCTTTTAAATAACCATTTTCCGCGCAATCGCTAATTCTCTTGTCCAGCTCCTGAGGCTTAACATTTCTAATTGCCACAGAATCAGGCTTGCGCTCTTTTGGCATCAAAAGCCTTATAGCCGAGGCTCTATCAGTAAAGCCTGCTACTTTGTCACTATATAGAATCTCTACCAAATCTTGGAAATTCTCGTTTAAATATTCAAGGCTTAGCTTATCAGCGCCGGCTGAGGCTAGAATCTCCAAAACCAACTCATAGGATCTATCCCAAAATCTCGCTCTTATCTTGCTAAACTCTGCCTTTCTTAATGGATCCGATATTAAATCCAGTAATGTCTCTGGGAAAAATGCTCCCGAGCAACATAGGACTTTAGCCTCATCAAACTGCGAAGACCTCAAGGCTTGAGCAAGCGCAGATTCCCCTATCAAAGCTTTGCCTTCTTCATAGTTTAAACCAACCCCAAAATCCAAAAACAACTGCAATTGCTCAACTTTATTGATAGGCTCTTTTGTATTAATGATATAAAGCGGAATTGAAAAGCCCTGATCAGATATAATATTAGGATTAAAATCAGGGCTATTAATATACCGCCATATTTCAACAAAATTATTATGCTTTATAGCTGTAAAAATATCGCTTGAGCTAGATACCAAAGGATTATCCTTGTAATTTATTAAATGCAATATTCTGGCTATATTCTTGTCAGTTAGACAATCGGCCTTTCCGCCCTTGCCTGAATATGATTCAATTTGCGTTGGTAAAAAAGTTCTGTCACTCAAGTTGCCCAAATCTATATCAAGCTTTGAACGATTTAATATTATACTTATAAAAACGGGGTTTGCAGATGGTGAGGACGTCATTAAAAATGGCGTCTTTCCTGAGGCGTTTTGCTCGAACAACATTGCCTTTACGGCCTCTTTGAATTCAGAAATTAAGTAATCAATCAAGCTTTGGTTAAAACGCGATTGATGGATGAGTCCCAAAATTATAGTGTGAAGTAAATTATTACCATTCTGCCCATGTGATGTTACAAGCTCTGGATTCTTACTCAGACAAGCTTTTAAAGATTCAAAATGGCTATTATGAGCTGCCAAATGAACCGGTAAAATCTTTGCTAAGGTCTGATCAATCCCCATATCTATTAAGCCAGACAACAATCCGTCTTGATTAAGGATTGCCGCAACTTGCACTGATACAAAACCATAATATTGCTGTTTAAATTTGACTGGATTGATTTCTTTGGTCACCATAACTCGAGTTAAATCCGCTACCGCCTGATATTGTTTATTAAGACTCCAGCTTGCATGATTTACAAACCAAGAATTTTCAATTGTCAGATAATTCTCTCTTAATACACTAGCCTCATCTCCGCGCTTACAATATATTAAAGCCTGCTCCAGCCAGAACACATAAATATCATCTGTGGCGTCGATTTGTTGAAGCTGAAATTCAGGATTTTGAACTAAAATTGTTTTTTCTAGCGCCCATCTTGAAAGCAAATTTAAGGCTTGGTCACTTGATAGCTGCGCCCCTCTAATTATACCTAACGCACTTAGACACTCTTCAGCTAGCACTCCTTCGTTAAGAAAACACAGCATGTTGTGTAATTTGTTATATATTTCAAAAGACTCATCAGCACTAACTATAAAAGGATACAAGATTAGAAAAGGATTGTGTTTCTGCATGGCTATTTCTGCCGAAACATCCTTTAACACCATAAACCTTGTCTCGTTTGCCTGACCAGGTTTATATTGATATGCTTCATATATTTTATCAAACACCTGTTCTCTTGATTTTATTTCAACCAAAGACTCAATCTGATCAAAATTTAAATCTAAATCCAAGCCATCAAAAACAGCCTGAGCTAATACAAGCTGTACCATAAAATCTTCAGCCTGAGATTCAATTAGCCTTTGCGGGGCTGTTGTTAAGACTATAGATTTATTTTCAGCAATAAGCTTTTTCATTAAATTAGTTAGTATTTTTGAAAAGGCCAAATCCTGCTTTGCAAATATCTGAAGCGTGGCATCAATCTTACCCTCTTTGTTAAGCTTCATATCTAAACAAGCCGAAGCCCAAACGGTAGGGCTTGGGTTATATACAACTAAAATTTTACCCATAGAAGCGCAAGATTCTTTACTTAAAAACTCTTGGGTTAGTCTTAAAAGCATGTCTGAAAAACTTTGAAAAGTTTTTTCTGCGTCTACAGAGATCAAGCTCTTTTCCAACTCGTCCCTTACCGATGTTATCGGTCTTGAATATATGTCTAGTTTTGGTAAATGAGTTACCGAAGCAACCCTTGGTCCATCTTGAACGGACTTAAGCACTGGATAAAAGGCCACTTCCTGGTCTGAGTTTACAACCAAAGGGTCAATATGCCTACCTTTTGTATGCAAAATCGCTTCAATTGCAACATTAAACTCTTCTGTTGTTATAACTGATCGAGCAAATAATTCGGCAGTACTTCGAATATGAGTGTTGGCAAAAGCAACATCATCAAACCCACGCCTTGGAGCATCTTTGTGCAAATTATTTCTAGTCATATCTCACCCCAACCTCAAAATTTATCTATGTTTTTATTTAAAAATAACCACTTCGTTGTTTTTGTTATAATTTAATTTCTCACGAGCTTTCTCTTCCAGAAAATCTTTATCTAAAGTTTCAGGGCTTAATGCCTTGATGCGCTTTTCGTAATTTGATAATTCAGCCTTTACTTGCTCGTAATTAGAGATTTTTGAGTCTAGCTCAACTTCTTTTGTGCTGATATTTTCAAACACCTCAAGCCTAAATATTTGAAAAACAAAATAGCTAAGCAATGCTGTTGTAACTATAAAATATATTACAATGCTGAAAGTAACTTTGTCTTTATTGAATATAACCATCTCTCCCTCTTAGTTTTTTAAAGCATTTAACCCCGATATAAGATCTATTGCCCTTGCTAACTGATAATCTTCTTTGTATATAACATCAAGCTTCTCTTGATTAGACTTTTCTTTGACAACGCCATCTTTTTTGCCATTTACCTCAATATGACCAGGAAGGTCAGCTTCGCTATAATATAAAGACTCCCCATCCTCTTCAACATAATGTTGGCTAACAACAATGTCAGGCTCTATACCCTTAGCCTGAATAGACCTGCCCTTAGGTGTGTAATAAGTTGCCGTAGTAAGCCTTACAGCCATCGTTTGGTCAATCGGGATAATGGTTTGCACAGATCCCTTTCCAAAAGACTTAGTACCCATAATGACAGCTCTTTTATGGTCTTGAAGAGCTCCTGCAACGATTTCGGAAGCGGATGCCGAACCGCCATTTATTAAAACCACAACCGGAATATCTAAAACATGGTCACCAGGCTCAGATATATAGACCTCGTTTGAATTAGGCGCCCTTCCCTTTGTTGAGACAACTAGCTGCTTATCAAGGAAAAAACCCGATACAGATACAGCCTGATCAAGCAACCCCCCGGGATTGTTTCTAAGGTCTAGCACAATTCCTTCTGGCTTTTTATCTAGCTCTTTTAACAGCTTATTGTAATGCTCTTTTAAAGTGTCAAAGGTTTGGGCTGAGAAAGATGCAACTCTTAGATAAATAATATCATTAACCTTTATGTCTGATCTTACAGTTTGTAGCTTTATTGTTGACCTTACAACATTAAATTCGAGCTCTTTAGAAGCGCCTTCGCGAATAATGGTTAGCTTTACCGACGAGCCTTTCTTGCCCCTAATATTGTTGACGGCTTCATTAAGAGTCATGTTTCTTACAGGCTTGTCGTCAATTTTTATAATATAATCCTGACTTTTGATTCCAGCTATATAAGCTGGGCTATCATCTATAGGCGAAACAACCTTGAGGGCTCCTTTATCTACAGTTATTTCAACACCCACGCCACCAAACTCACCTGATGTTTGAATTGTCATTTCTTTAAAGTCTTCTGCGTCCAAAAAGGCAGAATGTGGGTCTAGTGACCTTAGCATACCATCAATTGCTGACTCATAGAGCTCTTCGCCATCTACTTCTTCAACATAGTTTTTACGGGTAAGGCTAAGGATTTTTTGAAATAGTTTAAAATTTACATATTCTTGTTTATCAGACGAGTCGTCCAGAGCAACAGCCGTTATAGAAAGAGTAATAATAGCTGAACAAAAAGCTACAATGAAATATCTGATTAAACGCATAAATCCTTTTTTTACTTCTGTATATTTTAAAACTTTAAAAATGCAAGGGGGCTAATATTACCATCTAAAATGAACGGCAATGTTTTTGTTTTGTCTATTGACTTATTTTTAAACCTTACCTATATGTCATGACGTTTGTTGATTTTAAATTTTCAAAACATCGCTATTGCGGGTGTAGCTCAGTGGTAGAGCGCAACCTTGCCAAGGTTGAAGTCGCGAGTTCGACTCTCGTCACCCGCTCCATTATTCAAAAAAATAAATTTCCATAAGGTCTTGAAATATTCCGAAAGAGCCCTAAATAGTTTCGCAAGCATTACAAAAACTGTGCATTAATTTAATTTTTTAACCGAGGTTATAAATGAGTAAAGTAATAGGTATAGACTTAGGAACTACTAATTCTTGCGTTGCAATTATGGAAGGAAAAGCTCCTAAAGTTATTGAAAATTCTGAGGGTATTAGAACCACACCTTCAATTGTTGCATATACTGACAAAGAAGTTCTGGTGGGAGCTCCAGCTAAAAGACAGGCCGTAACAAATCCAAATAACACTATTTTTGCTATCAAAAGACTTATTGGTAGAAGATATGACGACCCTTTAACGGCTAAGGATCAAAAAGTTGTTCCTTATAAAATTGTTAAAGCCGACAATGGTGACGCTTGGGTAGAGGCTCAAAACAAAAAATACTCTCCGAGCCAAGTTAGCGCCCACACTTTAATTAAAATGAAGGAAACTGCGGAGCAGTATTTAGGCGAAAAAGTTACTAAAGCCGTTATTACGGTTCCCGCTTATTTTGATGATGCACAAAGACAAGCTACAAAAGATGCTGGAAAAATTGCTGGTTTAGAAGTTGAAAGAATAATCAACGAGCCAACCGCAGCTGCTTTAGCTTATGGTCTTGAAAAAAACGAAGGTAAGACTATTGCCGTATATGACCTTGGTGGTGGTACTTTTGACGTATCTATCCTTGAAATTGGCGATGGTGTGTTTGAAGTAAAATCAACCAATGGCGATACTTTCCTTGGAGGTGAAGACTTTGACATGCGTCTTTTGAACTTCTTAATTGATGAATTTAAAAAAGAGCAAGGAATAGACCTTAAAAACGACCCTTTAGCCCTTCAAAGAATCAAAGAAGCTGCTGAAAAGGCAAAATGCGAGCTTTCTTCTTCGCAAGAAACCGATATCAACCTTCCATATATCACAGCTGACAACACGGGTCCTAAGCACTTAAATATTAAGCTTACAAGAGCTAAATTTGAGCAATTGGTTGATGACTTAATCGAAAGAACAATTAGTCCTTGTGAAAAAGCAATAAAAGATGCCGGTTTATCTGCAAGCGAAATTGACGAAGTTCTGCTTGTTGGCGGCATGACAAGAATGCCTAAAGTTCAAGCAGCTGTTAAGAAGTTCTTTGGCAAAGAGCCTAATAAGGGCGTTAACCCTGACGAAGTTGTAGCATCTGGAGCCGCAATTCAGGCTGGTGTTTTACAGGGGGATGTTAAAGATTTATTACTTTTAGACGTTACGCCTCTATCTCTTGGTTTAGAAACTATGGGAAGCGTAATGACGAAAATAATTGAAAAAAACACAACGATTCCTACTTCAAAAAGCCAGGTTTTTTCGACAGCCGATGACAATCAGTCAGCAGTAACAATTAGGGTTTTCCAAGGGGAAAGACAAATGGCCAATGATAACAAGTTATTAGGCCAATTTAATCTTGAAGGCATTCCGCCAGCTCCAAGAGGAATTCCTCAAATCGAAGTTACTTTTGATATTGATGCTAATGGTATTGTAAATGTTAGCGCCAAAGATAAGGGCACTGGTAAAGAGCAAAAAATCACAATTCAAGCTTCTGGCGGTCTTTCTAAGGAAGAAATTGAAGAAATGGTGGCAAATGCTGAAAAGCATGCAGAAGCTGACAAGAAAAGACGTGAGCTTGTTGAAGCAAAGAACCAAGCTGACACATTAATTTATTCAACCGAAAAAGCCTTATCTGAGCATGGTGATAAAATTGGTGAAAGTGAAAAAACTCAAATAACTGAAAAAGTTGAAGAGTTGAAAAAATTACTTGAGGACGAAAATATCGATACCGAGACCCTTAATAAAAAAGTTGAAGAAGTTTCAAAAACTGCAATGCAGCTTGGCCAGGCTATGTATCAAGCAAATAGCGGAGCAAGTGCAGCCGATGCTGCAGCTGGATCTGCGGGAGCAAACGAATCTGAAAACAACTCGGACGATAATGTTGTTGATGCTGACTTTGAAAAAGTTAACGAAGATGATGACAGCAGCTCAAACGCCTCAACCGGCTCTTAAATAATAGTTTTTCAGCAGAAATATGTCACAGGATTTATACGAAATATTGGGCGTCAGCAAAGGCGCCTCAGATAGCGAAATAAAAAAAGCTTATCGTAAGCTCGCGATGCAATATCATCCGGACAAAAACCCTGGCGACAAATCTGCTGAAAAAAAATTTAAAGAGGCAACCAGCGCATATGAAACCTTAAAAGACCCTGGAAAAAGACAGCAATATGACACCTTTGGCTCAACCGATGGTCCAAGAGGTGGGTTTGACGGCTTTGGAGGTGGTTTTGACGGGTCATCATTTAGCGATATATTCAACGAGTTTTTTGGCGATGCCGGCAGAAGAACATCATCAAAACAAAGCCAGAACCGTGGTTCTGACCTTAGATACAACCTAGATATTAGCTTAGAGGAGGCTTACAATGGCGTTGAAAAAGAAATCAATTTTTCATGTGCTAGTAAATGTTCTTCTTGCAGCGGAACTGGAAGTGCAAGCAACAAATCTGCAGAATCTTGTTCTACCTGTAGTGGCGCAGGAAAGGTTCGCATGCAGCAAGGTTTTTTTATAGTTGAAAAGACATGTCATAACTGTGGCGGGTCTGGAAAAATTGTTGCCGACCCATGCAGGCCATGTAGCGGATCTGGAAGGGTTGAAAAACAGAAAACATTAAAGGTTAAAATCCCTAGCGGTATCGAGGAAGGTAACAAGATAAGGCTTGATGGCGAAGGTGAAATTGGCATTAGGGGTGCAAAAGCTGGAGACTTATATATTTATGTATCGGTAAAAGAGCACGAGTTTTTTAGAAGACAGGGCAATGCTTTATATTGCTCAATACCTATTACCTTTTCATCAGCAGCTCTTGGTGACAAAATAAAAATCCCAACCATTTCTGGCAGCAAAGTTGAGCTAAAAGTTCCTAGCGGCACTCAAAACAATGCTAAATTTAGACTTAAAAACGAAGGCATGACATCAATTGGCACCAGTTTTAAAGGCGACATGATTGCAGAGGTAGTTATAGAAGTTCCTGTTAAGCTTAATGAAAAACAAAAACAATTGCTCAAGGAATTAGACCAATCTTTTAAAGAAAGCCCATCATCAAACCCTAAAATTGATAAGTTTGTAAATAAGTTTAAAGGTTTTTTTAACTAGACGGCTTGCCTTTAGTTTTTTTACAAAACTCATAAGGACATTAAAGATATAATGCTTTATTTACACCATACAAAATAGTTAATGTTGAGTTTAAAAATTTTATTGTTTGAAATAATTAATAGACAATATCATATTTTGAACTTTTTCTAACTTTATTAACTATGCTTAAAGTCATAAACTCTTCACTTTTTAATAATTTCAAAAATTTAAAGCATGGAACTATTTATGCAGAAAACGAAACTTCAAAAACTAAACAACCTGTAAATTTTAGTTATTCAGTTGGCGAAAATCCGCAAATAATTGATCAAAATTATCAAAAATTTAGTAAATTTATAGGAATTTCAGAGCAAAATATAAAAAGAGTTAAGCAAACTCATAGCAGCAATGTCATCGTTGTTGATGATTATAATATGCAAAATTATCATTATGAAGCAGATGCTTTAATTACAAACCTTCCCAATATCTGCCTTGCAATTACAACTGCTGATTGCCTTCCAATATTTATTTATGCAGAAGATAAAAAATATATAGCAAATATTCATGCAGGGTGGCGTGGCGCTAAAGAAGGAATTATAGAACAAACAGTGCTGCAGCTTAGAAATCTTGGCTGTGATCCTGTTAACATGAGCGCTGCTATTATGCCCGCAATCAGCGTAGACTCATATGAGGTGGGGGATAGTTTTTATAACGATTTTTTAACAGAAGGTGATGCCAGTAATTGTTGTTTTAAAAGAAAAAATAATTCTGTGTTTTTTAACCTAAAAAAATACGCCCATTTCAAGCTTAAAAATTTAAAGATTAACAAAATTGAAATTTTAGGTTATGATAGCTTTAATACCGATTTTCTATTTTCACATAGGGCAACTTTGAAAAGGGATAAAAAACCCGGGAGAAACCTAAACTATATTTTTATAAATGAGGAATAAAATATCTTTGTCTTTGGCATTAGCTTTAACTCTTTTATCTTCTTGTGTTTCGCGCTCTATAGAGACCTACAATACAACAATACATACTGAGCGTGGCTGCGATAGAATTTTATCAGAGCTAGACTATGCGAGAAGATATAAGCAGTCATTACATAAAAATGATAAATTTATGTTTAGATATATGCTCATAATTCCAGCTATAGTCGAAACGTTTCAAATAATAAAAAACGAATCTAAGGCTGATAAGAGAATTGAAAACCTGCAATATCAGGCTCAAATGAGCAACTGCTATGAAAATAATGCTAACGCCCAATCTAGCTTCATTCCTTACTCACAGAATGCTCCATCAAGCAATGGATCGCAAGGGTCTGGGCAATATAAAGGCTCAGATTCTCAGAGCTCTAGCTCCAGCTCAATATTTTCATCAATTGCAAACTTATTTAAATAAAATTAATAAGGAATTTTCTTAGATCGAGATTTCTTAGCCCAAAAAAACAAGACCATCTTGGTAAATGTAAGGGCTGAAAACATTGAAGACAAGATTCCTATAGACAAGGTAATAGCGAAGCCTATAATTGGACCAGAGCCAAAATTAAACAATATTAAGGCCGCAACCAATGTAGTGAAATTTGAATCAAAAATGGTTTTAAAAGCCTGATGAAAGCCGTTATCTATAATGGCATAAATTGTTTTGTCATGTCTTGCCTCTTCTCTAATTCTTTCAAAAATCAAAACATTGCTATCAACAGCCATTCCCATAGTTAAAACAATTCCAGCTATTCCTGGAAGCGTTAGAGTTGCAGAAAGCAATGATAATGCTGTAAATATTATAATAAAATTAATAAAAAGAGCTACATCAGCAACCAGGCCAAAAGATCTATAAACCAAGATCATGGCTATAACCACCATGATAATTCCAAATATTATTGCATTTTTACCAGAGATTATTGAGTCTTTACCAAGAGACGGTCCCACAGTTCGCTCCTCTATCACGTCAAGAGGTGCAGGAAGTGCTCCAGACCTTAATAAAATAGCAAGATCATTGGCCGATTGTGATGTAAAGTTTCCAGAAATAACACCTTGCCCACCTAGAATTGGCTCTCTTATCACCGGAGCACTAATAACCTTATCATCTAGAACTATAGCAAAAAGCTTTCCAACATTTTCAGAGGTAATATTACCAAATTTTTTTGCACCAACAGAATCAAATTTAAAATTTACTTGTGGTTGACCCTGAAAGTATCCAGCCTGAGCATCTAACAACACGTCTCCTGAAAGCTCAACTCTGTTTTTTATAACATATCTAACTTTAACTTCACCAAACTCATTTAGTTCATCTTTAATTTCATAGCCTGGTGGAGCAACTATTTCGCCAATTGAAGCAAAAGGCTTGGTTTCGTTAAGTAGGTGAAATGTTAATTTTGCGGTCTTTCCAAGTAAGTTTTTAAGCCTTGAAGGATCGTCAACGCCTGGTAGCTGTAAAATTATTCTGTTAAGTCCTTGGGGCTGAATTAGCGGCTCTCTAGTTCCTGTTTCGTCTATTCTTCTTCTTATGATCTCTATTGATTGGGCAAGAAGCTGTTTTTGCATTTCTTTTATAAAAGGCTCTGTGTATTTTATGACAATATTGGAGCCAGATTTTTCGATTATCAAATCATTTGAAAATGACTCAAATGCAGACTTAAAGCTTTCATCTTCTGGACTCCTAAGCTCAAATACTATTGAATCATCATCTCGGTTAAGATTTAGATAGCTTATTCTCTCGGTTCTAAGCTTGTTCCTTACCTCATCTTTTAACACTTCCATTTTATCATGAAAATATTTGTCAAAATCTATCTCGAGCAATAGATGAGATCCGCCTTTTAAATCAAGACCTAAGTTAATTTTAGGCGGGTATGAGTTTTTGTCGTCATAAAAAAGAAAATTCATTGACGAAACATATAAAGAAAAAATAACAACGAAAAATATTATAATAACTTTCCACTTAGGTATATTTAACATTTTCTTTATGCCTTTATTTATTTTTTAGCTTTTGTTTCAGCTTTTTTGGCTTTTTTTGGCTTAGAGTCTTCAGTTTTTTCGGTGAAGTTTAGTTTTTTGTCAACTTTTGAAGAAATTGTCGACCTTACAACCTTGATTATAGTTTTGTCAGCAATTTGTAACTCAGCAAAATCATCTTCAGAAACTTTGACAATCTTGCCAACTATTCCACCAGATGTAACAACTACATCAGATTTTTTAATCGAATTTACCATATCTCTATGCTCTTTGACCTTTTTTTGCTGAGGTCTTATTAAAAGAAAATAAAAAATTACAAATATCAGCAAAATTGGCACAAATCCTGAAGCTGTTGGTTGTTGAGGAGCTGGCCCAAGACCTGAATTTTGCGAAACTTCGGTAGCAAATGCTTGATTAATTAATGGCATAATTTTAAATATTGTAAATTTTGACTGCTGAAGCTATAAAATTATTACTTAAATTTCAATATAAACTAAAAAATTATGTCAAAAAATATAAAAATAGCTCCATCAATTCTTTCCTGTGATTTTGCAAATTTAGAAACTGAAATAAAAGCTATCGATAAAGCCGGTGCTGATTATATCCATATTGATGTAATGGATGGTAATTTTGTTCCCAATATTACCATAGGACCTATTATTGTAAAAGCCATAAGAGACAAAACTCAAAAAACTTTTGATTGTCATTTAATGATCAACAACCCTGATCAATATATCGAAGAGTTTGCTAAAGCAGGTGCTGATATAATAACCGTTCATGCCGAAACTGTAACGCATCTAGATAGAACTATAAGCTTAATCAAATCTTTTGGAGTTAAAGCCGGTGTTTCAATTGTTCCATCAACTCATGAGTCAGTTCTAGATTATGTTATTAATGACATTGATTTAATATTGATAATGACTGTAAATCCAGGTTTTGGAGGACAAAAATTTATAGAATCACAAATTCCTAAAATCAAAAATATTAGAAGCATGATTGATAAAACTAACAAAAACATTGATCTTCAGGTTGATGGTGGCATTAATGAAAATACTGCTAAGACTGTAATAGACGCAGGTGCTAATGTTTTAGTAGCAGGATCATTTATATTTGGTAATGGAAAATATGCTGAAAATATTCAAAAGCTTAAAAGCCCTTTATAAATTTTCAACACTTACTCTACTATTAGGTCTTATTTTAATTATTCCTAATATTTCAAGCGCCTCTCAAAATAAAAAATTTTACATAGGTTCTGGTAGCCCCAATGCAATTTTCTACCCTATTGCCAACTCATTATGCAAAAATTTTAATGCTAAACAAGATGAATATTTATGCATTGCTAAAACTTCAAAAGGAGCTGCTAGTAACCTAAATAACTTACATGAAGAAAATATTGAGTTTGGCATTAGCCAAGCATCATTGCAACAAGATTTTTATAACAATAAAAATTATAAAAACATTACTCCAATATTAGGTCTTCATCAAGAAAGCTTTTCAATAATAGCTAAAAAAAGTGCAAATATAAATTCTTTAAAAGATTTAAAAAATAAAAATGTTAACATTGGTAATATTGGCTCGGGTAGCAGAATATATTTTGAAGAAATTTCTGAGGTTTTAAACTTAAATTTATCAGACTTTGCCCAAATACACGAGAAGAAAAGTAGCGAGATTTCAGAATTACTATGCTCAGGTGAAATTGATGCAGCTATTTATTTAGTAGGCCATCCAAACAAAATATTTTCAAAAGCTCTTGATGAATGCGAAAGTGAGTTAATTGGTTTGAATTTTATTGAACGCTACAAAATAAAAAATAACCTTACGGAATTTATCTCATCAGAAATATCAGTTGGTAATTACGAATCGCAAAGTAAAAAAATCAAAACTGTTAGTATTCCGGTGATATTATCAACTCATAACAATGTTTCTAAAGCTTTAGTAGAAAAATTTGTAAATATTAGTAAAGAATCCTTAATAGAGCTAAGGCAAGAAAATAATATTTTTAACGATATAAATTTCGAACTACCCTAAAAGCTTAACTTCTAAGTTCATTTATTAAGAAAGCCATATTGTCAGGGTTAGTGGTTTTTATAACTCCATGACCTAAATTAAAAATATGTTTATGATCTTTAATATGCTTCTTTAAATTTTTTACTGATTCTGCAATATCTTTTGTATCTTTAAGCAAAATCTCTGGATTTATATTTCCTTGAGTAATAACACCTTTTATTTGCCATATTTTAGTTATTTCTCGAAGATCAAAGAATTGATCTAAAGCTAAAACATCTGGTTTTACAATTTTTGCAAAATCTAGATATTTTTCTTTAGAACCTCTTGGAAAACAAATTATAACAATCTTATCATTATAAGACCTTATTGCTTCAACAATTTCCTTTGTCGTTTTGATTATTACATCATGATATAAATCATCTGGTACAATACCAGCATGAGAATCGAAGATTTTTATTGTATCTACCCCACTATCAATTTGATTTTTGAGATGCAAAATAACAGCCTCTTTAAAGAGATTATTTAATTTTTGATAATCAGAATGATTATTTCTAATAAAATCTATAACCGAAGCAAAATCTTTACTGGTTTTTCCTTCAATTAAATAAGCAAGCAAAGTAAAAACTCCACCAGAGAACCCTATTAAAGATTTATCTTTATGTAAGTTATTTCTAACTTTTTTTATAGCTTGATATACTGGAGTTAAATGCTTGTTAAATTCATTTTTATTTAGATTGTTGATTCTGTTTTCAAATTTTACTAAGGGACCTACAGATTCTTTGAATTCAACAATATACTTAAGTGCATCATGAATTACTAATATATCTGAAAATATTATTGCTGCATCTAAATCATATCGCCTAATGGGTTGTAATGTTACTTCTGCAGCATCATCAACAGAATAACAAAACTCTAAAAAGCTTTTATATTTTTTACGAATCTCTCTATATTCAGGTAAGTATCTTCCAGCTTGTCTCATAATCCATATAGGATGAGATTTGTCATAATTATTATTATTAATATATTTATATAACATTATATAAGAAAAAGAAGGTTGTGTTAATAACGTTGAAAACTGAGTTATTAATAAGTTATTAACATTTTAATAACAATTTTAATAAAATTGCAAATCTATAAAATACGAATAGTCGTGGTTAAGATTTTCAACTTTTCTAACATAATATTTTTTTTATTTTAAATTTTTTAACAATGTAAATTTTTGTTAGTTTTTTATTGAAATAAAAAATATTCTATAACTTATATTTATCTTAATTAACGATCTTTAAAGTTATTAACAATGAGTAAACAATTAAATCTTCATTTGATTTCTGATTCAACAGGAGAAACTTTAATATCAATGTCTAGGGCTGTATTATCTCAATTTACTAATGTTGAAGTAAGTGAATTTGTATGGAGTTTAGTTAGAAACGAAAGCAAAGTAGATAAAATAATTGAGTCAATTCAAGAAAATCCTGGTATAGTTTTATATACAATATTAGATGAAAAGCTTTTAAACAAGCTGATTGGCTATTGTGATAAAAATAACCTTCCATGTATAGCTGCGCTAGACAATATCATCCATAAATTTTCAAAATATATAGGAGAAGATGTAGTAAATCATCCAGGAAGACAATATAAACTTGATGATGATTATTTTAATAGAATTGATGCTATTAATTTCACTATAAGTCATGATGATGGACAAAAGCTTCAAGATGTAGACAAATCGGACGTGATTATTGTTGGCCCTTCAAGAACTTCTAAGAGCCCAACTTGTATCTACCTTGCGTATCGAGGCATAAAAGCCTCAAATGTTCCTTTTGTAAAAGAGGTTGAGTTTTCTTCTAAAATTGCAGAAATTAAGAATAAGTTAATCGTTGGGTTTAGTATTGATCCTGAAATCTTAATACAAATAAGAAAAACTAGAATAAAGCATATTGGCACAGGAATGGGTTTTGATTATATTGATGCTGCAAAAGTAAGGGATGAAATTACCGCTGCAAAAAGATTATATGCCAAAAACAACTGGCCAACAATTGACATTTCAAGAAAATCTGTTGAGGAAACAGCAACCTCTATAATTCAAATGCTTCATAATAATAAACATATTCATGGATATTGAAAAATTTGTAAATTCTAAAGAAATTTCTCAAAAAAAGCTTCAAAAAATATCCATGCTGAAGCAAGAAATGCAAAAAGATCTTGTTAAAATTAAGGATTTTGGAGACAGGCTAGAATATGTAACTTTTGTAATTCACAACATTTTTAGCGTTATAAATGATGAAGAGATTTTGACTTTCAAAAAATATAAAAGCCTTGTTAAAGTTAAAAATAGAGTTAGGTGTAAAAAATTAAAGAAATTAAAAAAAATTAAAGGATGGAAAAAATAAAATTAGCAGTAATTGGTGACCCAATAGATCATTCATTATCACCAGAGCTTCACAATTACTGGTTTAAAATGAAGGGTATGAAAGATGCTACTTATGAAAAAATAAAAGTTCCTAAAGTATATTTGCTAAGTTTCCTAAAAAATTTAGCCAAGGAAGGTTTCCAAGGTGTAAACATAACATTACCTCTTAAAGAAGAAGCCTATTTAATTTTAAAAGAAATTGGTACTGTGTGCCCTATGTCAGAAAAAGCAAAAGCTGTAAACACTGTAGCTGTAAGAGAGGGGGGATTATATGGTTACAATACTGATGTGTCAGGCTTTTATAATTCTTTAGTTAAAAATATTCCTTCTGATTTTGATGTTCGTCAAAAAGTTACTTTGGTTATTGGTGCTGGAGGTGCTGCAAGAGCTGTTCTTGCTGCATTTGCTATGAATGGAATTAGTAAGGTTGTTATAGCCAATAGAACAGTTGAAAGGGCAGAAAAAATGCGAGATGAGCTATTGCCTTCAGCTAAGGTTATTCCGCTTGATCAGATTAACAAAATTGTTAAAAATGTCGATCTAATAGTTAATACCGTTTCGATAGGAATAATAACGGGGAAAAAACTTGAGATTAATCTTAATGTTGGTGAAAAAGAACTAATTTGTTATGATATAATTTATAAGCCATATTTCACTGATTTCTTAAGAGACGCTAAACATAATGGCCATTATTTGGTTCATGGCTTGTCTATGCTTATTGAACAGGGTGCAGGATCTTTTAAACATTGGTTTGGCGATAAGCCTGAAATCACTAATGATTTAATAGAATATATGTCACATTATTATTAGACTAAAAATCATGATAGAATTTTTCTAATTTAGCCAATTGGTTATCGCTGATATTTTCTATAAAATTGAAATTTCCTACTATTTTTCCAATTTTGGCTATTTTTAATGAGTTTTTGATAGAAATTTCGAGAATTTCTTTGGATTTTGACGAATCTGCTGAAAACAATATTTGATAATCATCGCTAAGGCAGAATTGTTCCGTTTTAAAATTTTCTGAAGCAAAAGGAATTTTCTTAAAATCAATTTTATAATAATTTTCTGAGGCTTCTGATATATTTTCAAGTGCTGAATATAAGCCATCTGAAGTATCTGTTGAGCTATTTGCAAAAGTCTTGATTAATTTAGCAAAATCTCGAGTTGATAGAGGAAAATGATAATTGTCTAGAAATTTTGAATTTATGCCGCTTTTTAAAGAGTTATAGCCGAGAAACGATCCACCAATAATGTTTGTAATATATAAATCATCACCGACTTTAGCATTACCTCTTTTTGGAAAGTTTTTTGATTTATTGGCAAAAATTGTTACGGAAAAACTGTTTTTAGAAAATTTGCAAGTGTCGCCACCAATAATTTTAAATTTATGCTGTGATTTTAACTTCATAATTTCACCAAAAAACTCATCAAGCCACAATTTTTCTATTCCTGGTCTAAAAGACAAATTAAGAGTTATAAAAATTGGATCTGAGCCTTTTGCATATATGTCAGATAAATTAGAATTAATTAATCTATAGGCTATAGATTTTGCAGGATCGCTTGGAAAGAAATGAATGTTTTCGTTTATTGTGTCAGTAGAAACTATAAAATCGCCAGATAAAGAGACCTCAGCAACATCGTCGCTAGTAAAGTTTGAATCAGAGAATTTGTTAATATAATTGCTTAAAATATCTGACTCATTCATAAATATTGGTTAAAATATAACTAAAACCTTAAAGATTTTGAGGCCTTGTCTAAAATTGCATTAATAAATTTGCTTTTTTCAATATTTTCAAAATCTTTTGAAATATCAGTATACTCATTAATGATAATTGGCGCGTCCGTTTCAGGAAAAACAACTAATTCTGCAATAGCAGCCCTTAAAATTGACTTAATATTTTGTGAAAGGCCATCAAACGAGTCTTCATTTGTTAGATATTTAGCAATTTCAACATTTAGCCCAGCGAGGTTTTCGTTAACATAGCTAAAAATTTGCGTTATAAGGTTTTTGTTAAGATATCTTTCGGGATTTTCTCTTCCATCTAGATAAAGACTAAGTGTGTTGTCCAGCGTAAGCAAAGAAACCTCCTCATCATCAACAAAGTCTATATTATAAACTGATTGCATAGCAATTATTCTTGATCTTCGTTGCTTGCTATAATCGTCTAAAAGGTTTGAGAATTCATTACTAGTCGTCATCTTCTTTTTTTAATAAATTTGAAAAGTTTTTTTGAATTATTGCCATTTTAATAGCAGCTTGAGCGGCAAATCCGCCCCTGTTGCCTTTGTTTATATCAGCTCTAAAAAGCGCCTGTTCGTAATTTTCAACAGTGACAATGCCGTTGCCTATTGGCAGGTTTAAACTAGTTGCCAAATCATTTATTCCCCTTGCGCTTTCATAAGCGACCACTTCGTGATGTATTGTTTCACCCCTAATAATACACCCAAGAGCTATATAGCCGTTATATTTTTCAGTATCTGCAGCAAAGCTAATGGCAGCAGGAATCTCAAAGGCCCCAGGCACTGAAAGCTTGTTATATGAGTGGCCAAATGCCTCAAGTTCAGCAATGGCGCCAGCAAGCATCATTTCAGCAATATCTTCATAAAACACAGCGTTTATAATTAAAAATTTCATTAAATTTGATTCAGCCACAAGCTAACCTATTGTTTAACGTTAATATTTTCGACAGATACCTTATCATTAAAAAATTCAATTTCTATCTCTTTGTTTGTTTTTAACATGGCTGTGTTTGTTATAATTTTTCCAGAACCTCCCCTAACAATAGCAAACCCCCTCTCTAAAACATTCTTGTAGCTAAGGCTTTTAAGCAGCTTTTGCATTGACTCTAAGGCCCTTTCTTTAGTTTCAATATTTTGTTTTATTTGGCTCTTAATTTTGTTTTCAAAGGCTAAAGTTTTGTCAAAATTAATTTTGATTTTTTGCAAAGACGCGCTTTTGTTTGGCGATAAATATCGAAGCTTGTCGTAATTTTTTTGTAATTTATGATTTGTTGAGCTCTTTAAAGAGTTTTGAAGATTTTCAATTTTGGCAATGTAGAATTCAAAAATTTGTCTAGGAGTTCGAATTTGTCGTGTTTGGGTATCAGCATTAGCGTTAAGAAGCTTTATTTTGTTTCTGATTGAATAGTGAAGCATGTCGCTAAGATCGTCTATTCTTTGATATTTTTCGTCAATAATGTTTTTGCCTTGGCCTAATAGCCTTTCAAGTGAGCCAATGCTTGAGGATAGGTTTGTAATTTTTTTTGAAACAGCATTATATAGCCTGTTATTTCTGTCTAAAACAAAGTTGATAAGGTCTGATTTTACAGGTGTTGCTAATTCAGCCGCTGCTGTTGGAGTTGGGGCTCTTAAATCTGAGACATAGTCAATAAGCGTTGTGTCGGTTTCGTGGCCAATGGCAGAAATGATCGGTATGTCTGAATTAAAAACAGCCTTTACTATTATTTCTTCATTAAAGCACCAAAGGTCTTCTATTGAGCCGCCACCCCTTGCAACAATTATTGTGTTTGCAATATTCTTGTCAGCTATTTCGTTTATTTGTGCAATTCTGTTGGCTATTTCAATTTCTGCTCCGCTTCCCTGTACTTTAACCGGTGCTATAATTAATTCTAGCGGATATCTGGCCTCTATTCGGTGTATAATATCTTTTATAACTGCACCAGTTTCAGAGGTTATGACATAAATTCTATCAGGAAATCTGGGTATGGGTTTTTTGTGCTTTTGGTCAAAATAACCCTTTGCAAGCAGATCTTTTTTTAGCTTTTCAAACAAAGCCATAAGCGATCCTATGCCGCCAATATCTATGTTTGTTATTATTATTTGGTAGTTTGATCTTGCTGAATAAGTAGTAACCCTTCCAGTTATTACCACCTCAAGACCTTCTTCAGGCCTAACGCTAAGGCCTAAGGAGATGTTTTTGAAACAGACGGCGCTTATTAGAGAGTTTTCATCCTTTAGGTTAAAATAAACATGACCTGATTGATGAAATTTTAAGTTTGAAATTTCCCCTCTAATTTTAACAAGACTAAATCCAGACTCTATAACTTGCTTAATAGAGTTTGAAATTTCGCTAACGCTATATTCTAATATTTTGTCACTAGCTCTTTGCTGCATTTGTTTTTAATAAAATCCTCAATAGATTGTTTTGAGATTGGCCCTGATCTTAGAAGCTCAATCTTTGTGCCCTTTATTGCAAAAACTGATGAGGCCATATATATTTCTTTTGTTTCGTCAAGACCAATGAACTCTACAAGGCCATCAAAGGTTTGTTTTATATTAGTTGGGTTTAAAGTCACGTTCGAAATATTTGCGCTTGTTGCTGCCAAAGGTTGTTTTGTTTTTTTAAGCAATTCTAGCAGAAATTTGTGGTTAGGAATCCTAAGGCCGATAGTGTTGTTGTTAAGGTTAAGCGATGGCGCAAGACCGGCTCCTGCTTTTTTTTCAAATATTAGTGTTATAGGGCCTGGGCAATAATGCTTTATTACTGCCTGGTTGATTTTGTCAAAATGCAGATAAGATCTGGCCATTTTGATGTCCGAACAAAAAATTGCCAATGGTTTTTTGGCCTCCCTTTGTTTTATTGTATAAATTTTTTTTACTGCATTTTCTGATAATGCGTTGCAAATTATTGCCGGAACGGTATCAGTTTCAGTAATAATGACTCCGTCATTTTCGAGAATATTTTTATATTTATCAATTAAAGCAGGCATATGAATATTTTTAGACCCAAAATATTAACTTTATTTCCAAATGGCACAAACATTGCAAATTTTTTTACCAGATCAATGGCTTATTTGATAGACAATTTTATAGTTTTTACGATTAAGTATATTTTTTGGATAATATTTAATAGCTTGTGGTTTTATGACGCGATGGTTAATTTTTACTATCAATTTAAAAGCACGTTTTCTTATACGCTATCAAAGCCATTGCAGCAATTTGAATATCAAGAAATGCTGCTATATGCAGTAAGTCATAGTTTTTTTGTAGATTTTGTTTTTGTTGTTATCTTTATATTTGCTATAGGCGCCACATATTATATTTTTATGCATTATAAATACCAGCAAACATTTGGCAAAAAGGCGCTAGGTATAAAGCTTTTAGATAGTAATTCTGACAAAAGCCCATCTTTTATAAAGGTTGTTTTTAGGTATTTGGTAGGCCTTGTGCCGTGGGTTGCTATGATTGTTGCTATAATTTTTGTTCTTGGTAACCAGGCTCAGAAGGGAATGGTTGTCTTTGTTGCATTGGTTTTGTGGTATGATCCTTTAGTTTTAGGTAGAGACAGAAGGTCAGTGCACGATTTTATAGCCTTTACAAAAGTTATAAAGTTAAAACCATCTCAGAAAAAATAGTTTTTTACTTTTGTGCAATTATTGCGCGGTCGTTTTGAGCTAAATCTTTATAAGATTTTATGTTTCTAAAGTTGTTGTCTCCTAAAATTTGCTCAATTTCGTATTTTTGATCAAAACCTATCTCAAATAGTAAAAATCCGTCTTTTTTGAGGTGTTTTTTTGCATTTTTGGCTATTTTTCTGTAAAAGTCCAGGCCGTCTTCTCCTCCATCAAGAGCAATTTTTGGGTCATATAACTTTACGTCATTTGGTAAAAAATCGAGTTTTTTTGATGAAATATAAGGAGGATTGCTAATAATTAGGTCAAAAATCTGTGTTTTTGCTATATTTTCAAAAATGTTGCTTTGTAAAAGCTCTGCGCGTTTTTCCAATTTGTGTAATTTTATGTTTTTTTTGGCAATTTCTAGGGCATTTTTGCTAATATCGATACTAAAACCATAGGATTTCGTGAATTCTGCCAAAATTGTACATGTTATATTTCCACTCCCGGTTCCGATGTCGAGAAAGCTAAATTCATCAAACTTGTCATAAGAGTTTTTAACAACATCAATTAGCAGCTCTGTGTCTGGTCTTGGATCTAATACCTCTTTTGATATAATGAAGTCTCTAGAATAAAACTCCCTTTTGCTGAGAATTAATGACACAGGCTCGTGTTTTAACCTTCTTTGAATATAGCTTTCAAACGATGCTATTTGCTCTTGATTTACAATAAATTCAGGATTGCAAATAACAAAACTTCTGTCTTTATTTAACACATGTCCAAGTAGTATTTGGCTATCTATTGCAAATGTATCAATTTTATTTGCTTTTAGCTCTTTGCTTGCTTTTAGAACTAGGTTTTTAATTTTTTGCTGCATGAAATATATTTTTAACGAGATTGTTATAATAGGTGCCGGAATGATGGGTTCTTCATTAATCCAGGCAATTAAAATTAAAAATCTTGCTAAGAATATAACTGTAATTGTTGATAAAGATCAACATATTAAAAGCTTGACTGAAAATGGCTTGCAGGCAACTAAAAACTATAATGTAACAAAGTCTGCCGATCTTGTTATTATCTGCTCAAATCTTAATAGCTATAAAACTATTTTAGCTAATTTAAATAAGCATGCAGGCGCCAAAACAATTGTTACTGATATTGGCTCTGTCAAAGTTATGCCAGAACAGCTTTTTGCTGAAAACTATAAGCATCCGCTTAATTTTGTTCCCTCTCATCCTATCGCAGGCTCAGACAAATCAGGCTTTGGAGTCGTGATAAATGACCTCTTTAAGGGTAAAAATGTTATTATAACCTTAAAAACGCAAGCTGCCAAAATTGTTGAAAAGTTATATAAAGCCATAGGCATGAAGGTAAAATATCTTTCATCTGAGCAGCATGACCATATTTTTGCTGAAATATCTCATTTGCCACAATTTCTTGCCTTTGAATGTAAACATGTGGCATCAGATTTTGAACAAGATGTGATAGCTCTAAACAACATGCATCTGCAAAAATTTCTTAGACTTGGCAATTCTAACAAAGATTTATGGGAAGAAATTTTTTCTTATAACATGGCAACTATTGTTGATTTGGTTTGTTTGTACAAAGAAAAATATAGGGTTAATCAATCATCACCCGAAATATTTTTCAGCAACTTAGAAAACTTTAAAGAGCTTTTAAAAGATTATGACCAGCACTTGTCTGAGCCTTCAGTTCGTATGGAGCTTTTACCGTTTAAGCAGATCATAGTTTCATATTTATGTAGCATAGATATTAAGAATGCTAAATATGCCGGCTCTGGTTTTAAAGATTTTATCCAGCCAATTTTTGCCGAATAACAAATGCTAGGCCAGAAAAGTTTTAATATTTGAGAGGCCTTGGGCTACTGGCTTTTTATTTTTACCAAAATAGCTAGAATTCCCGCTGGTGTAATACCTGATATTCTTGCAGCTTGTCCTAAATTACTTGGTTTTATTTTAACAAGTTTTTCAACCTCTTCATTAGATAATGACTTTATTGTCTTATAATTAAAATCCTCTGGTATTTTTACAGCCTCATCTTTTTTAAGAATCTCAATATCACGATTTTGTAATTCGATATAATCGCTATATTTACTTGAAATGGTAATTTGATTGGCAATTTCATTAGAAATTGAGGCAAGATCAGGCCATATTGTTGTTAAATGTTGAATGTCTGTGTATTTTAACAGCTCAAAACCATCGCGTCTTTTGCCATCTTTAGTAATTTTTATATTGAATTTTTCAGCCTCATTTGGCGATAAATTATGATTTTTTAGTAATTTTAGCGCATTTTCTAGTGATTTTCGCTTAGAATTGAACAAAAATTCTCTTTCTTGATCAATAGCGCCTAGCTTGATTGCTTTTTCCGTGAGTCTAAAATCAGCATTGTCGCTTCTCAGCTGTAATCTATACTCAGCCCTTGAAGTGAACATTCTATATGGTTCTTTTGTGCCAAGATTTATAAGGTCATCTATTAAAACCCCTATATAGCTTTCATTTCTTGAAAGAATAAATTCATTTTGGGATTTTGCCAGAAGGCCTGCATTGAAGCCTGCTACAATCCCCTGCCCTGCGGCCTCTTCATATCCTGTTGTACCGTTAATTTGTCCTGCAAGGAATAAGTTTGGCACCCTCTTAGTTGCTAGTGTAGCCTTAAGCTCTAATGGGCTTACATAATCATATTCAATTGCATATCCATACTGAGTTATTTTGGCATTCTCAAGACCTTTGATTGATTTAACGATGGCTTCTTGTACGTCTTCTGGCAAAGAAGTTGAGATACCATTTGGATAAATTGTGTCATCGTCAAGGCCTTCTTTTTCAAGAAATATCTGATGGGAGTCTTTCTGAGCAAATTTAACGATTTTGTCTTCAATTGAAGGGCAGTATCTGGGCCCAATTGATTCAATTTGTCCTGAATACATGGCGCTTCTATGAAGATTTTCTTTAATTATCTGATGCGTTTTGCTGTTAGTGTATGTTATGTGGCAATCAATTTGTGGCACCGATATTTGTTTGTTCATAAAAGAAAAGGGCTCTGGTGGGTTGTCAGCCTCTTGAATATCTAGGCCATCATAATTTATAGTTCTGCCATCAATTCTTGGCGGTGTTCCAGTTTTTAACCTACCCATATCAAAGCCAATTTTTTTAAGGCTTTCAGCTAATTTTTTTGATGGAGCCTCACCCTTTCTACCAGCTGGAATTTTTCTATCGCCAATGTGAATTATTCCGTTCAGAAAAGTTCCTGTTGTTAAAACTAAGCTTTTGCACTTAAGCTTTCTGTTATTAGCTGTTTCGACGGCGTCAATATAATCATTGCTAATTATAAAATTTGTAGCTTCGTCATCTAAGATAGTTAAACTCTCCTGGTTTTTAAGAATTTCTTGAACTGCATCTTTGTATAACTTCCTATCTGCACTTGCTCTTGGGCCATAAACCGCGGGGCCTTTACTTTTGTTTAACACTTTAAAATGCGTTCCTGATTTATCTATGGCTTTGGCCATTAAACCACCAAGGCTGTCAATCTCTCTGACGATTATACCTTTGGCAACCCCGCCAATTGATGGGTTGCATGACATAATACCGATATTTTCTGCGTTTTTGGTAATTAATAAGGTTTTAACGTTAAGTCTTGCTGCAGCATATGCCGCTTCACAACCAGCATGTCCACCACCAATTACAATAACATCATATTTCTCTAAAATTTCTGACATATTATTTTTTTATAACTTCGTAATATGTTGCTTTGATATTTTTTTCAACATTGTCTGTAAAGCTGTTTACAATTGCTAATTTATGCTTCTTTAGTGAATTTTCTATTGTGGTTTTACTGTGATAAATAGGTTTTAAGTAATAAGGCAAAAACCTGTTGGTTTTTATATCTTCCTCAAATTCTTGATCAAGCTGTTCACGCGAGTAAAAATATATTTTGCCACCCTTATCAAGAGATTTTGCACAGCTTTCAAAAAATTTGTTAATAGTTTGATAATAGTTAATAATACCTCTAGCTAGGATATATTGATATTTGGGTGATTTTAAATCGATGTATTTTTCAAAGTCTTGATTAACTAAAATATCGTATGTTTTACCAGATTTCGGCTTTTCTTCTTTGTTTTGAATAATTTCTATATTGTTTTCAGACTCTTTTTCAACATAATTAAAATCAAGCTTTTGGCATGTTTTAATCATTTTAGCGCATATGTCCAAACCGGTAATTGACAATTCGGGATATAAATCTTTAAGCTTGGACCCTAATAAACCAGGTCCACAGCCAAGATCTAATATATTAAGATGTTTGCTTTTGTTTTTAATCTCTTTTTCAAACTCTTCGGTTATTTTGTCACTGCCAACATAATCAACTCTGCTAATGTAGAAATCGGTGAAATAATCGGCAAAAAAATCAAAGCTTTCTTTTATTAGTTCTTCGCTCGGATTAGACTCTTTGTATTCTTTGTCGACCAAGCTTAAAAAATATGTCGCTTCTTTAGACTTCGGGTTAAGATCAAGATATTCTTTGAAATGTGATTTAGCCTTTTCTTGTTTGTTATTTGCCAGATATGCTTTGCCTAATTTTAAGAAAACACCCTTATTCTTATTCATTGCGTAGGACATTTTATATCTAAAGATGGCATCGTTAAATTTGCCCTCCTTAAAGAAAAAATCACCAAGTTCAGCATTTGATCCTGAGGGATTTTTGATCTTTACTCGAGCTTCATCAAGCCATTCACCAAATTCTTTTTTGCTTTCTTTATAGACATTCTTTGATGTTGGTACTAAGCTTGCAATGAAGCTTGTTGCAGAGATTAACTGCTTAGCTCTGTTTTTAAAGAAGCTATAGGCTTTTTCTTTTTTATTTGTTTTACTCATATGTCCAATAAATTTGGTAAATTCATAACAATTGAAGGTGTTGATGCTTCTGGCAAAACCACACAAATTGAATATTTGAAGAAATTTTTCAAAACATCAAGTAATGTTATTTTCTCACGCGAACCTGGTGGAACCGAAGCTGCCGAGAATATAAGGGATATTTTATGTAAAGGCAAGCACGATAATATCTTGCCGCTAACTGAGTTGTTGCTTTTTAATGCTGCGCGCTATGAGCATTTTAAAAAATTGATTCAACCGGAAATGGCAAAAGGAAATATTGTGATTTGTGATCGCTTTGTTGACTCAACGTTTGTTTATCAATGTTTTGCTGGTAAAGTGTCAAAAGATGCTTTTTTCACTCTTAACAATTTAATATTGGGTGATTTCCAGCCCGATTTAACAATAATTTTAGATATTGATACCGAAATAGCTGCAAGTAGGCACAGTAATCGAGATACTAAAGAAGATAGATTTGAATCCTTTCCGAAAGAATTTCATCAGATGGTAAGGGCTGGTTATAAGAAAGTAGCGGAAGAAAATCCAAAAAGGGTAGTGATGCTTGATGCAAATCAAGATCAAACATCACTACATGAAAAAATATTATCTATTTTATCAATTTAATATACATATACTGTTTTAGAAGCTAATTTGTGCTCTTGCTGCAAAGATTTCCGTGTCATTGCCATATACAGTGTTGCTATTGGCATTAACCCAAACATAATTGGCAAGGAATCTAACATTATCAGAGGCGTACCAGCTAATTGCAGCTGTGTTGTTTCTAACTATACCATCTCCTGTATCCGAGGCATCAGTTTTAGAATAACGATATGCAACTTCAACAGCTCCTTTTTTTGAGCTTGGTTTCACACTACCGAATACAGATTTTTTATCATTGTAATTTCTTTTGTCATTTGTAAGAAAATATGAGATTTGCCCATAATAACCATCAATTGTTTGATCTGATGCATTATCAATTTCTAGATCTGTTTTGATATATTCACCTTGTATAGAAAAACGATTTTTAACATATGCAAGTTCTAGACCAGCTTGTTTTACTAAGTCTACATTAGTAATAGCTGCTGTAATTACAGAGCTGCTAGTTTCTACAGAAGCTTCCGGTTTGAAATTATAAGTTACAGAATCCCCAGTTGGCTCAGATAATCTATAAGCAGCTCCAAAATGTAATGTCGAATTTTCATTATTGTTAAATTTACTGATTCTAACTGTTGCGGATGTGGTTTCGTCATCACTAGAATTTGATGTTCCGACAGAATCACCAAAAATACCAGTTTGGATATTTAAATTATTTAGATGTCTGTTGTAACCAATACCAATTTTTCTTGATGACACTACGCCGTTAATTGATGCTCTTTCTACAAAAGTAGTATTTAAGCTGCTATTAAGCTCTTCTAGTGAGAAAGGCTCTTTAAATTGACCTATCATTATATAGCCGCTATCATGTAGTTTTTTAGAAATAAAGGCGTCTTTGACATTTGAGTCATTACCTGAAAAGTCTACTTCGAATTTATATTTCCAGTTTCCATCAACCTTTCCTTTTACACCAATTCGGCCTCTTCTGAGTTTAGAATTGTTTTGTAAACTAAGGTTAGTATCGTCAGCCGTTATCCATGTTTTGTCTAGGTGAAGTCTACCAAAGACATCGATATCGACTTCTTTTTTGTGGGTTAGCTTAGCTTCCAGCTTTGCAACCCTCTCTTCTAGCGTTTCAGCATATGCGGTTGTTGAAGCAGCTGATATAGCTGTTGCAATGCAAATTAATAAATTTTTATTTGTTTTCATGAGTGTTGTTTAAAAGTTTGGCCAAAAGCTTTCTTGTTATTTGTTATCTGTCAACCCTCTATTTTATGTTTTAGAAATCGATCTTCTAAGCGACAAGTTTTGTTGGTTTAGTGAGAGATTTGTTTCGATGTTAGAGCCGCTTTAATTAATGGCTAAAATGTCTTGAACCAGTGACTGCCATTGCAATATTATATTCATTTGCTTTAGCTATTACTTCATCGTCTCTTACCGAGCCGCCTGGTTGAATAACTGCTGTAATTCCAGCTTTAATACCAATTTCAAGCCCATCTGCAAATGGAAAAAATGCATCAGATGCCATTACTAATTTTTCGTTATCAATTGTGTTTTCTTCTTTATATTTTGATAGTTTTTCACTAGCAATTTTCGCTGCATCTACCCTACTCATTTGACCAGCACCTATTGCTATTGCGGCTTTATTATGAGTAAAAATAATCGCATTTGATTTAACATGTTTGATTATTTTGTTTGCAAAAATCAATTCAGCTATTTGCTCATTGCTTGCTTTTCTATTTGAGACAAAGTTTAAATCATCTTTTGTTGTGTCTTTAAAATCTTCATCTTGAACCAGTAAACCACCTGATATTGATTTTATTTTTCTGCTATTTAATTCTTGGAAGAAATTTTCAATAATTAATATTCTTAGATTCTTCTTTTTAGCTAAAATAGCTTGAGCCTCGTCAGTTATCCCAGTTGTTATGATTACTTCAAAGAATATATTTGATAATTTCTCTGCTGTTTTTTGATCAACATCTCTATTTAAAGCTACAATGCCTCCAAAACTACTTACAGGATCGCAATTTAATGCTTTAGTAAATGCATCTGCTATATCATCGCCAATTGCTGCTCCACATGGGTTTGCATGTTTAACTATACAAACAAAAGGCTCTTGAAACTCTTTGGCGATTTTATATGCTGCATCTCCATCATTTAAATTATTATAACTTAACTCTTTACCTTGTAATTGCTTGGCGCCTACTATACCGCTATTGTCGGTTTTATATAGTTCTGCTTTTTGATGTGGGTTTTCACCATATCTTAATTCCTGCTCTAATTCGGCTTTAATTGAAAGATTTTCGCTCTTTGCAAACCAGTTGTAAATTGCATTATCATAATTTTGAGTTCTTCTGAAAGCTTTTATAGCTACATTTTTTCTAAATTCGTACGAAGTTTGGTTATTGTTTGTTTTTAATTCATTTATTAGATTTTGATAATCAGATGGATCTGTGATTACTGTTACATCGTTAAAGTTTTTAGCTGCTGCTCTTATCATTGTTGGCCCACCTACATCAATTTTTTCAATTGCTTCATCAAATGTGTGATCAACTGCCACTGTTTTCTCAAATGGATAAAGATTAACAACGACTAAATCTATTGGTGCTATTTGATTTTCTGACATTTCATCTTGATGTTGCTTGTCATCTCTTTTCGCAAGTATTCCGCCATGAACCTTTGGATTTAATGTTTTTACTCTACCGCCTAATATCTCCGGATATCCAGTGTAATCGTCAATTTCTGTTACTTTACCAATTTTATCTTTAATAAATTTCGCCGTTCCTCCAGTTGAAATTATTTCTATTGATGAGTCGTTTAAATATTGAATTAATTCCTCTAAATTTGATTTGTCAGAAACTGAAATAAGAGCGCGATTTATATTTTTCATTGTAAAAACTATATAGTTTATTATTAGTCATGCTTTTTTAACAGCTAAGTAGCATATATACAAGTTTATTTTATGATCATTAAAAGCATAAATCATTTCAAAAATGAAACCTTTCGTAACAAAAAGATTCTATCCATTGATTATGGTCAAAAAAAACTTGGTTTCTCTCATTCAAATTTAGATCAAACTATATCTTTACCATTAAAAAGTTACAGAAGGCAAGATTTAGAAACAGATCTTGTTTCAATAAAGAATATTATTTTATCTCTTAATATTGAGATCATTGTTTTGGGACTACCAGTATCACCTGATAACAAAGCATCGAAATCATCTCAACAAGTTAAAAGTTTTGCTAGGGTTTTACTGGATGCATTTGATCTTGATATATTCTTTTGGGATGAACGTTTTTCAACAATTCAAGCTCAAAAGTTTTTAAAATCACAAGGTTTTTCTGGCATTGAGGCAGACCAAAAAGATGATATGCTTGCCTCACAAATTATCTTAGACAGTTTTTTAAATTACAGATTAAAATCATAGATGTTTCACGTGAAACATTAATTAATGATTTTAATAAAACCTTCTAATTGGTTTATAGTATTGAATGAAATTTCAATTTTACCTTTTTTGCCATCATGCTTAATCTTAGTTTTTAACTGCAGTGACTGCTCGATCTGTTGCTTTATTTCTTTTAAATACTGATTTCTTTCAAATTTAAATTTATCAAACACCTTATTGTCATTTGGCGCAGATTTTTGATCTTTAACCAACTGCTCAGTTTCTCTAACATTAAGGTTATTGTTTATTATTTGTTCGGCAATTTTATCAGGGTTTTCAACATTTATTAAAGATCTTGCATGACCCATTGTTATTTTATTTTCATTTAATAATTGTTGAATTTCTGGTTTAAGATTTAATAATCTCAACATATTTGTTATGTAACTTCTACTTTTGCCGATCTTTTGAGATAAATCTTCATGAGTATAATTTAAATCATTAATTAATTTAGCAATTGCAGCTGCCTCATCAATTGGTGATAATTGCTCTCGTTGAATATTTTCAATTAATGCAATTTCCATTGCATCATTATCGGTTATATCTAAAATTATCGCTGGTATATTTTTTAGATTACATTGTTTTGCAGCTCTTAATCTTCTCTCACCGGCAATTAAATCAAATCGTAATCCATTTTTTTTAATTAATATTGGCTGCAATACACCTTTTGTACTAATTGATTCAGCTAACTCATTAATTGTTGTTTGATTAAATACTTTTCTAGGCTGATATTTAGAACAATCAATTAATGAAATTTCTATTTCATTAACAGGTTTTTTTTCATCAGTTGTTGTGTTTAAAAAGTCAAAATTAGTCTCACCTAGCAATTCTGCTAGTCCTTTACCTAGGCTGGAATTTTTTTGCATTGTTGCACCTCTCGAATTAATACTTCTTTTGCTAATCTAATATATGCCTTTGATCCCTTACATAAATGATCATATGCTATTGCTGCAGTACCGTGTGATGGTGCTTCAGAAAGCCTAACATTTCTAGGTATTACAGTATCAAACAGCTTGTTTTTTAGAAATTTTTTTACCTCTTTTTTTACATCATCAGATAGCTTGTTTCTAGGATCAAACATTGTGAGAACAATTCCAAGAATTTCTAAATCATGATTATAATTACTTTTAATTCTTGAAAAACTATTCATTAGATGCGCTAAGCCTTCAAGAGAATAAAACTCACATTGCATTGGAATTATTACCTTATTAACAGTTGTTAATGCGTTTATAGTTAACAATCCAAGTGATGGAGGACAATCTATTATTAAATAATCATAATATGGTAATTGTTTGATAATATTATATAGTACATATTCTCTATTATCAAAATCTTTAAGATCTAATTCAGCTGCTGCTAAATCTACATTAGAACATATAATATCAAGGTTTCTAATACTTGTTTGCTTAATTGATGATTTTATATCTGCTTTATTTATTAACAATTTATAAATATTGTTTTCTCTGTTATTATGGCCAATCCCAAGACCTGTGCTTGCATTTCCTTGAGGATCAAGATCTATCAAAAGGACTTTTCTTCCAACAGCTGAAAGAGCGGCAGCTAAATTAACAGCAGTAGTTGTTTTACCAACTCCCCCTTTTTGATTAACTAAAGCTATTTTTTGCATTTTTTAATGTTTGAAATCGTTAATATTCTACTTTTTTCTGAGGTAATTGTTTTATGTTCAGAAAAATTAAAATGCCATTGTTTTTTTGCTACCAAAATCTCATCCATATATTTTTCGCCTTTTGGAATTATAATTTTTTTTGACATAATTAACTGTTTTTCACATAAGTTAAAAATTTTAGATAATGGCGCAAATGCACGACATGTAAATACCAGATCAGCTATAGGTTTTAATTTTTCTATTCTGTCATTAATTATCTCAATCTCATTTGTTGAAAATTTTTTTGCTTTCTCTAGAAAATTTGTTTTTTTGGTTTTTGATTCTACTAAATAAACTTTTTTTATTCCACAAATAGATAATATTATACCTGGAATTCCAGCGCCAGTTCCAACATCAATTACATTATCATTCTCAATATCTAAAAAGCTTAGCAATTGAATAGAATCAACAATGTGCCTTTCCCAGATCTCAGAAATTGTTGATTTTCCGATCAAATTGAGCTCATTATTTGTGTTTATTAAAAAACATACATATTGTTCTAAATTATCAAATGTTTCACGTGAAACATTTGGAAAAATTTTTGATAATTCAGAATAATTCATAAAGTTTTGTTGAAATATAATAAAATTGATATTGCAATAGATCAAAAAAACTATAATATAAAGCAAAAAGTTAATTATGCAGGAATTAATAACAAAAGCATTAATAGAAGATGTTGGTTATAGTGATATCACAAGTGAATCAACTATTGATAAGGAACAGTTAGCTAGTTTCAATGTTATTGCCAAAGAAGATTTTGTCTTATGTGGCTTAAATCTTTTTATCGACACCTTTAAACAAGTTGATGATTCAGTAAAACTAACTGTCAATTATCAAGATGGTAACATAGTTAAAAATAAAGATGTCATTCTATCTGGTACAGGTAATGCTAGATCTATATTAAAAGCAGAACGTGTTGCGTTAAACTTTTTACAATATTTGTCTGGAATAGCGACGCGGACAGCATCATATGTTAAACTTTGTGAAGGAACTAATATCAGAATACTTGATACAAGAAAAACCGTTCCTCTTTATCGAGAGTTGGCAAAATATGCAGTTAAAATTGGTGGTGGCAAAAATCACAGAATGGGTTTATATGATCAAATTCTTATTAAAGACAATCACATAAAAGCATCGGGAACTGTTGCGCATGCGATACAGAAAGCGCGTGCGGCACATAAAGACAAATTAATTGAGGTTGAATGTGAAACACTTGATCAAGTTATAGAAGCGTTAGCGGAAGGATCTGATGTTATAATGCTCGATAATATGGATATTGATAACATTCAGAAAGCAATTGAAATAATAAATAATAGAGCAAAAATTGAGGTTTCTGGTAATATGAATTATAAGAAAATTTCAGAAATAACAAAGTTTGAAATTGACTATATTTCATTAGGAGATATTACTTATAACAACAGTTTTTCGGACATTTCATTGAAAATTATCCTAACAAATAATTAAAAATTTATTATAAGATGAGCAAATTATTAAATAGTATTGAAAAGTTTATTAAATTTGAAGCAACAGCCGGTATATTATTATTAATTTCTGCCATTGCAGCAATTATTTTTGCTAATTCTGGTGCATCATATCTATATTATGAATTTGTGAATCTACCAATAAACTTTAGTTTTGGTATAATATCTAGCCATTCTAGTCTAGGACATTTTGTTAATGATGGTCTTATGGCAGTGTTTTTTCTAGTTGTTAGTCTTGAAATAAAGCAAGAATTAATGATTGGTCATTTGTCTTCATCAGAACAAAGAAACCTTCCTTTAATTGCCGCTTTAGCAGGCGTAATTGTCCCAGCTGTAATTTTTTATTATTTTAATAGCGATATAATAATTGGCGGAGATAAAGCAATCAGTGGTTGGGCAATTCCTACCGCAACTGACATAGCTTTTGCATTAGGAATATTAGCTTTGTTTGGTAAAAGGGTACCTATTGCATTAAAAGTATTTCTAATGGCATTGGCAATAATAGACGATTTAATAGCAATATTAATAATTGCATTATTCTATAATACAGACCTATCAATTGTTGCTATATTATCATCTGTTGCAGTTATAACAATATTGGCTATGCTAAACGTAGCTGGTGTCAAAAAGAAAACCCCATATTTATGCTTAGGTTTTATATTATGGGTGTGCGTTCTAAATACAGGAATTCACGCAACTCTAGCTGGTGTTTTACTAGGGTTGTTTATACCTTTGTCTGTAAAAAATGATCCTAAAAAATCACCGTTAAAAGAACTAATAAAAGAATTACATTATTTAGTTGGTTTTTGTATTGTGCCACTATTTGCCTTTGTAAATTCTGGTATTATATTAAAAGGCATATCACTATCCTCATTATTCAGCGATCCAATTGCATTAGGAATAATGACAGGATTGTTTTTAGGAAAACAGATAGGTATTTTTGGTATTATTTATGGATTAGTAAAAACAGGGTTATGTAAAAAACCAGCTAATTCATCTTGGTCACAAATTTATGGTGTTACATTACTTGCTGGCATAGGTTTTACAATGAGCATTTTCGTTGGTAATCTTGCATATCCTGGTAATGAAATCATGATTACCAGTGCAAAAATGGGAATTATTTTTGGCTCAGCATTATCAGCAATTATTGGTTTTACAGCTTTGCAGATATCATGCAAAACAGAATTAGATAATGAGATCGAAAGTGATCTAGAAGAAGATGATGAAACAATTAATGAAGATGAATTAGCATCTGATGAAAATAAAATAGACATTCTATCAAAAGATCAAATAAAATTAATGACACCAGAACAAAGAAAAGCTTATAAATCAGCCTTGAAAGCTGAAAAGTTAGCATTAAAAATTAGAGAAAAAGCTGAGGCAAAAGCTAGAAAAGAATTGTTAAAAAAAGAGAATAAGGCAAAAAAACTCATAAATAACAAAAACAACGCTCTAAACAAAAAAGAAATACAAAAAGAGCAGAAATTAATGTTAAAAGAATTAGCTAAACAAAAAGCTAATCAAAAAATTCGTGAAAAAATCAACCTAAAGACAGAAAAAGAATCAAAAAAAATTACAAAGAAAACAGTTAAACAAGAAAGAAAAGCAACAGATAAGCTTGAAAAGGCAGCGTTATTAGCAAAAAAAGCCGAGAAGCTGAAATTTAATTCTTCTGTAAAAATATATGATCAAGATACGCGTTCATCAAGAGCGAAAGCTTCAGAAGCACTCAAGAAAAAGTTACAAATGCTTCAAGCCTTTGCAGAAAATAAGAAGATTTCTAATCTAGAAAAAAGGGCTAATAACGAAAGGCTTAAAGCTGAAAAAATTATTGAAGATGCAAAAAAAATGGAGCAAGCTCGTAATGCGCTTTTAAACAAAAGAATTGCTAATTTTGAGAAAAAAATAAAATCATCAAAAAATTTTGATATTAAAAATACAGCTCAAGGTGATATATCTCAAAATGAAATATTATCAGAGAAGTTAGCTTCCCTAAAAGAGATGTTTCATAATAAGCAAGATTTACTTAAAAATACGAATATAGAGAACTACGAAATTGATATTGAAAACAACAAAACTAAATCAAAAAACAAGAAAAAGAAGATCTCATAAATTAGGCTAGTAAATTGGATCTATTAAATTTAGAGAAAATTCAACAATTATTATCTGGCGCAATCAGAAAACACATGTTTTCAATGCGCTCTGAATATATGCATCCATTTCTTGGGATAAGAGCATTGGCATATTTCGATACGATAAATTATATAAAAAATAACCTAACATCAGCAGTTGTTTGTATTGATCAAAACGAAGTTTTTAATCATGCTATTGCTAATATTGAATTTGAAGGGTTAATTGCAGAATTTGGTGTTAAAGATGGTAAAACTATAAAAATTCTATGTCAAAAAAATGCCTTTAAGAACAAAATCATTTATGGTTTTGATTCCTTTGAAGGGCTACCTGAAGATTGGGCTGGAACAAGAGTAAAAAAAGGGCGATTGACTAGAAAAGGAGTTATTCCAAAATTGCCAAAAAATATAGTAGCAATAAAAGGATGGTTTGCAGATACATTGCCAGAATTTTTGAATAACAAAAATAATAAATTTTCATTTATTCACATTGACTGTGATATTTACAAATCAACAAAAGATATTTTTGATAATATTGAGAATTTTGTTAGAAAAGGTACAGTAATTGTGTTTGATGAATATTTTAACTATCCAAATTGGCAAGAGCATGAATACAAAGCTTTTCAGGAATTTATAGCGAACAAAAAACTAAAATATAAGTATCTAGCATATGCAACAACACAAGTTGCTGTAAAGATAATATAAATTTATTAATTTTTTAGATGCTTAGAGCTTGCCTTAAGATATTTATAGCCAGTAATTAATGTAAGGATTGCAGCAATTACTAGTAATATTTTACCAATTATGTCGGTATAAATAATTCCCGTGGCTTTATTGCCCAAAATTAAAATTGTTAATGCAGTCATTTGAATACCAGTTTTCCATTTAGCTAAATTTGAAACTGGAAGGCTGACGTTTATACCAGCCAGAAATTCACGCCAACCAGATACAAAAATTTCTCTAAATAATATTACAATACCAGATATTGTAATAACAATATCAGATCTTGAGTGAGCAAGCATAATTATAGCTGTTGCAACAAGTAATTTATCAGCAATTGGATCTAAAACTTTGCCGAGGTTTGATTCAACCCCAAGGGTTCTTGCCAGATAGCCATCAAAAAAGTCTGTAGCTGACGCTGTAACAAATAATGCTGCTGCAATCCAGTTAGAAATAACACCTTCTAAGAAAAAAGAAGAAATAAGAACGGGAACAATTAAAATTCTAAAAAATGTTAAAAAATTTGGAATATTTTTCATTAAAAATAACAATTATCCTTGATTATATGATTTATGACAAAATATTATTTATTTGCAATTTAATTGATTTTATTTAAATAATTTACTGCCTTAATTGATCTGAATATCGTATCAAGAATTCATTTATGAGTAATTTTAATCTAGATAATTTATTACTAAAAAAGAAAGATATTTGTTTTTTTCTTTCTGGTATTGGAGGCATTGGTATAAGTGGCATAGCAGAAATCTTAAATCATCTAGGTTTTAAAGTTATAGGTTCGGATTTAAATCAGAATAACAACACTAAACGTTTAGCAGCAAAAGGGGTAAAATGCTTTTTTGGACAAAATCGTGAAAACATCACGAATAACAAAATTGACTTCTTAATAAGGAGTTCTGCAATAAAAGATGATAATCCAGAAATTATAGCAGCAAATAGTCAAAATATTCAAATTTTATCAAGAGCGAATATATTATCAGCTATATTAAAAATGAAAAAATCAATAATTATATCTGGTACTCATGGAAAAACTACCACCACTTCTTTAATTGGGCATATTGCTTGTCAAAGCCCAATTAAGTCATCGATAATATCTGGTGGAATTATGAATAATTATGCAAGCAATGTAGTTCTTGGCTCTGGAGATTGGATTGTAGCAGAAGCTGATGAATCTGATGGCTCCTTTATGGAACTGTCATCTCTGATTTCTGTTATCACAAATATTGAAACAGAGCATATGGATTACTTCAAGACTGAAACAAATCTTAAAAATGCCTTTTTACAATATATGAATAATGTCCCAGCATCTGGAAATAATATTATTTGTTATGATGATCCTGTTTGTAAGGAGCTGATTAAAAAATCATCTCAAAATAACATTATTAGTTATGGATTTGATAAAAATTCTGACGTTTATGCATATGATATCATTTATAATTCAAATGTTACCAGCTTTAAACTAGCTTCCAATACTGAAAAATTTAAAAGTGACACTAATCTTATATTCGAACTACCTCTCATAGGCCATTTTAATGTTTTAAATGCGATAGCTGCAATAATATCATGTGTTGCTATTGGGATAGATATAGCTGACGTTAAACGATATTTGAAAAGTTTTAAGGGTGTTGGAAGAAGACTTACATATGTAGGAAAGGCTAATGATATTGAAATATATGATGATTATGCTCATCATCCAACAGAAATTAATGCTACATTAACTGCAGTTCAGCTAAATAAGAAAACACAAGATAAAAAAATAATAGCTGTTTTTCAGCCACATAGATATAGCCGCCTTAAAGATCATTATCAAAATTTTATAGAAGCGCTTAATATTGCAGATAAAATTCTTGTTACAGATATTTTTGCAGCAGGTGAAGATCCAATTGCTGGAATTAGCAAAGAAAAGTTTTGTGATGACCTTAATATATTGTCAGCACAAAAATGTTTTGCAGTAAATAATATTAATGATTTGGCACAATATGTTAAAAATAATTCAGATAATGGAGATACAATAATATGTTTGGGAGCAGGGGATATTACAAAATATGCAAATTTATTGCCAAAACAATTGGCAAAAATATTATGATGTAATAAATATATATTATGAGTCGGAGTAATATTAGCAAATCTGAGAGAAATATGGAGTTCAAAAAGTTTTTAGCAGTATCAAAATGTACCAGGCAAAATGTAAGGCTTGCTGACATTAATTGGTTTAGGGTGGGAGGTAATGCTGACTATTTATATAAAGCCCAAACCGAAGATGATTTAGTTGAACTTTTGTCAAAGATTCCTGAAGATTTTCCTTTATTCGTTTTAGGTGTTGGTTCGAATGTAATAATTAAAGATGGTGGCTTTGATGGTGTGGTATTAAGGCTCGGAAGGAGTTTTGCCAAAATTCAGAAAATTAGCTCAGATACCTTAAAGGTTGGTGCTTCGGCTTTAGATCTTTCCGTTGCAAATTTTGCGCAGATGGAGGCTATTGCTGGTTTTGAATTCTTGTCAGGTATTCCTGGTACAATTGGTGGGGCGATAAAAATGAATGCAGGAAGTTATGAATCAGAGCTTTGTGATATTTTGGTTGAAGTAACAGCATATGATAGATCAGGTATTAAACACATATTATCTAAACAAGATTTGAATTTTAGTTATAGAAAATCAGCTCCCAAAGTTAAGGATTTAATTTTTACTGAAGCGATTATTAAGGGAAGGCCTGGAGATATGAAAATCATTCAAGAAAAGATTAATGAAATTCAATTAAAAAGATCTTCAACTCAGCCAATAAGAGCTAAAACTGGTGGAAGCACTTTTAAAAATCCTGAAGGCTATAAGGCTTGGGAATTAATTGATAAGGCTGGTATGCGTGGCTTTAAAATTGGTGGTGCTAGCATGTCTGATAAGCATTGTAATTTTATGATTAATGACGGCACGGCATCGGCAAGTGATTTAATAAATTTGGGCGAGTTAGTGAGGGAAAAAGTAAAAAATAACTCAGGCGTTAATTTGAATTGGGAAATCCAAATAATTGGTCGTGATGCGTAAACAGATAATTAAAAAAACTATATTAGTTATTTTTGCTACAATTGTGCTTTTGTTATTTGTGTCAGCACCAATAAAGCATAAAGTTTATGATTTTGCTAACACTAAATTGTTAGAATCTGGGTTTGAAGTAAAGAAAATCAAGATCAATGACCTATCTTTTGCTAGTCGAAAAGCAATTCAAACTATCATTACTAACGAAACAAATGTAACGAATATTTTATTTTTGAACAAATCTGAACTAGAGCAACAAATAGAAAAGATTGATTGGGTAAAATCTGCTAAAATAGAGACCAATCTATCTAATGAAATAACAGCAGAAATAGTCGAGCACCAGCCTAAAGCGTTTTATAAAACGGTTATGGATTATAAAATTATTGATAAAAATGCTGTACAGATAATGGCGGTTTATGACATTGGTAATTTTGATAAAATACTGCCTCAGCTTGTTGGTGAAGGTTCGTTAATTAACGCTAGTGAAATTATCGAAATTCTGTCATATGATACAGAATTTTATAAGGAGATAAAAACTTTTGAGAGAATTGGGCAAAGGCGCTGGAATCTAGTCTTGTTTAATGGCATAATCATAATGTTACCAGAGGATGATATAAAAGAAAACTGGCAATATTTTTTAAATTTTCAAAAAGAGTTTCATATTTTAAATTCTGAAATTAAATCTGTTGACTTAAGAACAAAAGATAGATTGTTTATAGAGTTTAATAAAGAGCTTAAAAATGTTAAACTTCTTCAATAGTTTTATGGTGTTGGTTTAGTGGCTAAAACAAAATTTCAGGACATTGCAATACTTGATATTGGTAGTAGCAAAATTAGTTGTTTATTGGCCTCAAGATCTTCTATGGGAGAGCTTAAGGTATTGGGCTATGGTAATCAAGTTTCCCATGGAATTGGTCGAAATGCTATTATTTCTGATGTTGTTGCTCTTGAAAATGCTATTGTTCGTGCGGTTTCGGTAACTGAGAAAAACTCCGGCAAATCAATTGATAAAGTTTTTGTAAATATTTCTGGTAATATGCTGGATTCAAAAATTCATATGATTGATTTTGACATTTCTAATGGTGAGGTGCAAGAACAAGATCTGATTAAAATAAAACAAGATGCTTATTATCGTTTTTCTAATAATGATATTGAGGTAATTCAGGCAATACCGTTAAATTATGATATAGACGGCATTTCCGGCATCGGCAATCCATCTCATATGTTTGGACATCGGTTAAAAGCATTTTTAAATATTGTAACAATTTCGCGCACTGCAAAAAGAAATTTACTTAATTGTTTGTCAAGAAGTCACTTAAATGTTTTAGGTATTATACCATCAGCATATGCATCATCAATAGCTTGTATGACCCGTGATGAGTCAATAGATGGCTCGATATTAATAGATATAGGAGATAAAAATACGGACATAGCAATTTATCTAGAGGGTAAAATGCATTATATTTGTTCAATTCCAATAGGAGGCTTTCTTATAACAAGAGATATTCAGCAGCTTTTCAATTTGTCAGCACAAGAAGCTGAAAGACTAAAAGTAATTTATGGCAATGTTTTTCCAGATAATAGAGAAAAAAATCACAGTATGGATCTTTTTGATAATATAAATGACGAAGAATTTGGCAATTATATTCAAAAACATAAGCTTTCTGAGATTATTTATGAAAGAGCAAGAGAGATTTTTGTGTTTATTCAAAAATATTTAACCGCAAAAAAGGAAGTAGCACAATTATTTAACAAAGCAAAATTATCAATTTGTTTAACTGGTGGAACTGCAAATTTGGTTGGAATTGAGCAGCTTGCACAAAATATTTTTCAAACAAGAGTAGTGGTAAAACAACCAAGTGATTTTAGTGAGATGATTAAGCAACATAAAGATCCATCTTATGCAACATTATATGGAATGTTAAAAATTGCTGAACAATATCACCATGCCAACTTGCACGAGCTTGTTTTGTTTGAGGAAGAACTAAATATTTTTAAAATTATCAAAGAAAATGTTAAAAAATCTAAGTTTTACTCTGTTATTGACAAATACTTTTAAAAATTACTTGTCAGTTTAACTAATAAAAACTAATAGATTATATACAGTCATTAACCAAAATCTAGATTAGCTATGCCTTTAAATATTAATGTTCCTGAAACAAAAATCTTAAAACCTAAAATTACTATTCTTGGTATTGGAGGAGCGGGTGGAAATGCTGTTAATAACATGATGCAACTTGGTCTTCAAGGGGTTAGTTTTGCTGTTGCAAATACTGATGCTCAAAGCCTTGAAAATTCTTTTTGTGAAACAAAAATACAACTGGGAGAAAATCTAACAAAAGGATTAGGTGCAGGATCTTGTCCAGAAGTAGGAGCAAAATCGGCTGAAGAATCACTAAGTGATATTATGTCTGTAGTTTCAAGTAGCAATATGGTTTTTATTACTGCTGGAATGGGTGGAGGAACTGGTACTGGCGCTGCTCCAATTATTGCCAAAGCATGCAGAGAGCAAAATATTTTGACGGTTGGTGTTGTTACCAAACCATTCCATTTTGAGGGTGCTTATAGAATGGAAGCAGCAGAAAAAGGTGCTGAAGAATTGTATAATTCTGTAGATACTTTGATTGTTATTCCTAACCAAAATCTTTTTCACAAAGCAACTGAAAAAACTACTTTTGCCGAGGCATTTAACATGGTTGATAATGTTTTATATTCTGGAATTAAAGCAATTACTGATTTGATGACAATGCCAGGATTGATAAATTTAGATTTCGCTGACATTAGAACCATTATGGGTAATATGGGCAAAGCAATGATGGGAACAGGCGAATCAGGTGGTGAGAAACGTGCGCTTGAAGCAGCGGAAGCGGCAATCTCTAATCCTTTATTAGATAACGCATCTATGAAGGGAGCTAGTGGTGTTTTAATAAATATCTCTGGTGGACTTGATATGACACTATTTGAAGCTGATGAGGCCGCACAAAGAATTAAAGATGAGGTTGATTCATCTGCAAATATTATTTTTGGTTCAACTTTTGATAAAAGCCTTGATGGACAAATTAGGGTGTCAGTTGTAGCTACTGGTATTTGTGGTTCTGAAAACAAGGATGCTAAAAATGCACAAAAACCTAAACAAATATTATTTCCAAAGACTCAGCAAGCACAGGTCAAAAACACCAATGTTACGCACATTAAAGAACCTGCAGTAAGTAATAATGTTTTTATTCCTCCTGCACCTGTTGAGCCTGTAAATCCTGTTGAGGTTCAAGCAGTAAATACTGATAATAATTATTACCGAAGTGATAATTATGCAGCAGAAGTAGAAGCTAATTTAGGTGTTAACTCTAATACATCTACCGCGGTAAATATTGGAAATAAAATTCAATATAATCAGGCAAATCTGGGCTATACCCAAAATACTCAATATCAACAAACTGACGTTAATACAGCGGTGAATATTAAAACAAATGAAACTGAATCAGTAGTAAATAATAGCAATGCTGCAAATACAAATTTCGGTGATGAGGTTTTAAATAATCATTCTGCTCATCCTTCTAGAACATCAGCTATGGAAGCTGATAAATTAGCTGGGAAAAAGTCTTTAGGTAATTTGTTTAATTTCTTTAAAGAAAGTATTAACTTTAATGAATTTAGCACTAAAGAAGATAGTTTTGGATCTGAAGTATCAGAAAATGCTAATTCTAATTCTGGATTATCAATTAGCGACGATATGCTAAATGTACCAACCTTTATGCGTAAAAACGACAATAAAAATAACAATTAATTTTTAATTTCGTTCTTTATTATTGTGATTTGATCCCAAATTTTCTGGCTGAGATTTTCTTGCATTTGACGTGATGCATTAATAATACCTGTTGGCGATGTTACATTGATTTCTGTTAAGTAATCGCCAATAAAGTCGAGTCCAACAAAATAGAGACCATTTTTACTAGCGTAATTAGCAATTTTTGTACTGATTTCTTTTTGTTTATCGCTGAGTTCAGTATATGCCTCATTTCCACCAGCACAAAAATTTGCAGTAATGCTGTTTTTAGATGGAACTCTAAGAACCTGTCCTATAATTTTGTTACCACAAAGTAAAACTCTTGTATCACCTTTTGTGACATTAGGTAAAAATTCTTGAATAATAATAGGCATTTGAGTTTCAGATTGAAGGTTTGTAATTTCAGCCTCCCGATTTTTATCAGTTGCAGATAATAATTTTACTCCCCTGCCTCCACAAAGATTAATAGGTTTAATTACGGCTTGTTTTTGCTTATCTAAAAACTCTAAAATTTGTTCGGTATTTTTTGAGATAAGGGTTTTTGGCATAAATTCAGCAAATTCATGTGTAAATATCTTCTCAGAGTGAGTTACTATACTTAATGGGTTATTGATAAATAAAGGGCCTTTAACAAGACTTAAAATTTGGCAATTAATAACAT
>JAYOLW010000002.1:108473-117854 GCA_038120515.1 Rickettsiales bacterium
TTTCGAGAAAATGCGTTGTGGTGATGTAATGCATATCAAAAGGCGGGTCTTGTCTAATGAATATAATATCAAAATCATTAAGTGTTCTGTAAGATGAATTTCCTAATTTTAATTCACTATTATCAAAGCTTATTTCTGTGACTAAAGTATAAACATCGTGAGCTTTTACGAAAAGATTCTCTGGATAACTAATAAATATCTTAAAGCCACGTGAAGAGGCCTCTTTAGCAAGCTCAATTGAAGAATCACTCGCAAGTTTAAGTTTTTCTATTGGATCTATTTGAAACAGAATGTGCATAATATTGAATTAAGAACTTAAAGTGCAAAAGAACTACCGCAGCCACAACTTGATGATGCATTAGGATTTGTAAGTTTAAAAAAACTACCACCAAGCTCATCAACAAATTCAACTTCTCCACCCTTTACCAGCTCATGCGAGGTTTCATCAATTGCTAAAAATACTTTTTCATTTTTAATTAAGGTAAGATCATCAGCTTGCAAATTTGAATCAAAGTCAAAATGAGATTGAAAACCATTACAGCCCCCAGAACTTATTGAGATTCGAAGAAACACATTATTATCATTTGAGTTTTCCATTAGAAATTTAATTCTTTCCTCAGCTGCGTTTGTTATAGTAATTTGACAAGACTCGTGCATTTTATGATTTCTATTTAACAGAATTTATATTAACATAATTTTATACTATATAAATAGTCATGTTAAAATTATATGCAACAAAACCAGATCAATCTAAAGGTAGGATTTTTAGTGAATCTGATACAAACAGAAATCCTTTTCAAAGAGATCGCGATCGAATAATTCATAGTGCAAGTTTTAGAAGGCTTGAATACAAAACTCAAGTATTTGTAAATTCAGAAGGCGATCATTTTCGGACAAGGCTAACACATTCATTGGAAGTTTCGCAAATCGCCAGGGGAATAGCTTGGAGATTAGGATTAAATATTGATCTTACTGAGGCATTAGCATTGGCTCATGATATTGGGCATCCACCTTTTGGACATGCTGGAGAGGATGTTTTAAATGAATTGATGCTTAAAGATGGCGGCTTTAATCATAATGAATATGTAATTAAATTATTATGTCGTTTAGAGCATAAATATGTTAAATTTAAGGGTCTAAATTTAACATTTGAGACTATAGAAGGAATCATTAAGCATAATGGACCAATTTTAAATCCATCACCATTTATTCAAGCTATTGCAGATGAAAGGAATATGCCGCTTGATAATTATCCATCACTTGAGGCACAAATTGCATCTTTGTCAGATGATATAGCATATAATAATCATGATATTGATGATGGTTTTAGAGCTTCTATACTAAAAATGGAGGACTTTAAGGAAGTGCCAAATTTTTATAATTATATGAAAGAGCTAAAAGTTTCCAATCCAGATATTCCAAGATCAGTATTGGTGCATGAAACATTAAGAAGGATTTATACCAGAATGATCAATGATTTAGTAGATAATACAAAAAATAACTTAAAAGAATATCAGATTAATTCTCTTGTAGATGTTCAAAATCATGGTGGTTTCCTGGCCGGATTTAGTCCAGAAGTACAGGCAGAGCTTAATATGACACGAAAAATTTTACATAGTAAGCTTTATAAACATCAGTCAATTGAGGCAATGTGTGAAAATGCTAAAATAATAATTCAGAAATTATTTAATTTCTATTTTGAAAATCCAGAAGCATTTGCCAAAATTGCCGAAATAAAAATCGCTGGGCTAAATGATAGTAAATTAAAAATATTAATTTGTGACTATATTGCTGGTATGACAGATCGTTTTGCTGAAAAACAAGCACAATTATTATTTAGATAAATGCAGTTAAATATTTATACCTTTACCAAAAATATAGAATTTGCAGAAAATATCTTAGATTATCAAAAGCGACTCCAAATCAAAACAATTTTAACTAAATTAAAACCAAGTAGTAGAGAGGAGGGCGAAATTGCAAAACAAGAAGAGGCTAATTTATTCTTATCAAAAAGAAATCCGAAAAATGAGCTAGTTATATTAGATGAGAAAGGGCTATTATTTAATAGTGTTGAATTTGCTGGCTGGCTTGATCAAATGATTACATATAATGGTAACGTAGATTTCTTAATTGGTGGAGCTTTTGGAATTGATGATTCAGTAAAAAAAGTTGCAAATCATAAAATATCGCTTTCTAAGCTAACATTTCCGCATAAATTTGTGCCAATGTTATTGTTGGAACAGCTCTATCGAGCAATTTCAATTAATCAAAACCATCCCTATCACAAGAGTTAATTTCTAACTTGTTAAATAGCGTTAATAATTTAGCTTGATACAAAAAATTATTATTATGACTAAGCCGATATATATTTTTGCCTTAATATTTTTATTTAAATCAATTGCATATGCAAATAGTGATGTTGGTTCTGAAGTTATTTACAAACAGCAAACGGTTAGTGATATTCAAGAGGCTATTCAACTTGAAAACAGGTTTAAAGAACTTAATACGCCCTTGCTGAGAATTTATGAAGAAGGTTTGGCCTATTTAAAAGCAAAGGATATTTCCAATACCAAAATAAAAATGCAGGTGCAGGAAATTAATAATCAAAATCTTAGTGCTTTTGAAGAAAACATGGCATTAGAGCAATTATTATATGATTCTGCAAATAATCTTATCAACACTATATCAAGGGAATTTGGTGAAAAGAAATTATCAGAATTTTATTCCGCTGAATTTCTACAAAATATCAAACTGAAACCAGTTTTAATTGACGAAGAGAAGCTTACAGCTCTTCTAAAATATGCAAAAGAGAATATTGGCGAAACTGAACAGCTTTCAGTTAAAAAAGCATATAAAGAATACTTACCATATCTTGACTCACAAGATTTTTCATCAAAAGATTTATCAAAGCTTAGTTTTGATGGCGTGCCAATCTGGTCAAGTAAATTTGCAAGATCATCAATTAAGCATAACTCTCTCTGCGTTTGTAGCGATATCGATCTTACAGCAGCGGATATTACTGCGACTATGATTACAAGATGTAAGGCATGTGATCAGAAAAATAATATTTTAAAGTTAGCTGATGCCAAAAATCAAAAACTTTTCTGCAATGGCTTAAAAGCAGAACGAACCAAGTTTGCTTTAGGCGAAATCGATATAAGCCAATCTGATTTTGGTTATGCAAATTTAAAAAACTCAAGTTGGACTGGTGATATTAATGCTGTTGCCTCAAACTTTCATTATGCCAATTTTTCGGGAGCTTTCATTGAAAATTTTAGCTGTAATGAATGTAAATTTACTTCTGTAAATCTTACTTCAATTAAAATATTAGGTTTCTTGAACTTAATAAAAGCCGAGGTTGAAGACAGGGTAATGTTAGATTTATCTGAGCAAAATAATATTTATTTTGATACAAATGATTATAGTAAAATTCCAAATTATACAAAAGTTGGTGATAAAAGATATCCAATAATTCTTAATGGCGTTAATTATAAATATAATCTTTCTGGCATGGATTTATCGAATAAATATCTAAGAATTATATCTGATGAAAATGTTTATTTCGATGGCGCCAATTTCTCAAATACCATTCTTGAAAATTCTTATATTCAGAGTTCTTCAATGCAAAATGTAAATTTTAATTCAGCAAGGTTTGTAAATAGTAATATTACTGCAAAACTAAAAGGATCAAGCTTTGAAAATGCTAAAAAAGATGGTGAGTCCAAGATAGTCAATATATCGACCAAGTAAGGTCACGTCTGCATTCTTAGATATTTTCTGTTGTTTCATCAGTAAAAACATGTTAATAATTACGCACAAATTTTTTTGAGATTATGAGAGCGCTGACTAGCTATTTAGCATTTACATCTTCTTTTTTTGGTCAAGATACAAAATCTGGGACTGAGATTGTTAAAAGTAATTTGCCTTTTTCACGACCATATGAGCCTATTTGTTATGATCATACTTTCGCGACTTATGACCAATCTGAGCCAGATGATTGGTGTTATGAAACATCTAATGATTATCTTTCTGAGCAGCATCCTGTTTATTTAGAGCACCTAGAATCTAACCAAATATATACATGCAACAGTTATGAAGTGCAAAAACTAGTTGATCAAGGGGTTGATCTTAACTCTGTAGAATATGAAGGTTTTCCTATTCTTTATCATGCTGTAAAAAATGGCTATTCATCAATAGTTAAAATGTTGTTAAATGCCGGAGCCTCCTCTGATTTTATAAGGCCTAATTCTAGCGATTTGTTAAATTCGTCTGCTGAACAACGTCATCTTTACATTAAGGCGGCAAAAAAAGGGGGCTATTCAGAAAACATTTTGTTAAAAGAGGGAGCAGGTTTGTTACATATAACTGCTTTAAATGGACATTATTTCACTACTAAGGAGTTAATCTTAGCTCATCCATCGACACAAAAACCAAATCCTTTAATAGAATTGTTTATTTATTCAAATCGAGTAAATCAAATAAAGCAAATGGTTGATGTTAAAGATAGTCATGGAACTACACCATTAATTATTGCTGCAGATTTAGGTCATAAAGATATTGTAAAAATCTTGATAGATTTCAGGGCCGATAAAAATCATATTGATGGAAATGGTTGGTCAGCTCGAACTATTGTTGATCACCACCTTTTAAAAAAAGATGAATCTGAAACACTAAATTATCGAGATATTGTCAATTTATTTGATAATTACACTGGTGAGTTGACATATTATGTCCCAAATTACGAATCATTGAAAAGATATCTTATAACTGCTTATTTAGGGCTTTATCTATGGTTTAATCTTTATAGATTATTTAAAGGTAATAAAGTTTCAACAAATGAAAAGCTAGATCAAATTAAAGAACGGGGCCCCTTATCTGCAGAAGAAATAGAATTGCTGAAAGAAAAGCTACCTTTCGTTTGTGCAATTAGTCACGAGGAATTGACCAGTAGTGATGAAATTTATTGTGTTGAAGATATCAAAACTTTATATGAGAAAACAGCATTAGTTAGTTGGATTACGCGAACAGAAAAGTTTTCAGATGATAGAAATGATATAACATTTATTAATCCTATTACTAACCAAAGGGTTTCAATAAATAGGGTTTTTGATGCTACAATATCATTACATAAGTTTTTAGAATCAGAAGAAGGTCTTGATCAATCTCAGTCTCAAGCAGCATCGGCAGATGAGCAAGAAGCCGATCCATTAGCTGCTGCTGCTAATCCCTTCGCGGCAATGGTAAGTCGTCAAAGACAAATGCGAGCTTCTGGTAAATCTCTATAGTTAAAACAAAACTTGTTCTAAAAATAATCCTGCAGCAGGTGCGGTTCTGCCGGCTTTAGTCCTATCTTTTGCTTGAATTATCTCTGTTATTGCATTAGGCGCTATTTTGCCAAGACCAACCTCAACAAGGGTGCCTGTGATTATTCTGACCATATTATGGACAAAGGCATTGCCTTTTACGTGAATTATTATCAAATCATTGGTTTTTGAGATTTGGATATAGTCAATTTGTCTTATAGCATGTTTTGCTTGGCAACCGCTTGCTCTAAAACTTTCGAAATCATGCTCTCCTTCGAAATATTGAGCGGCCTGCTGCATAGCATTTAAGTCCAGTTCAGTTTTTATATGCCAAACTCTATTTTGCATAAGAGGCGAATTTGTTCTGCGGTTTAAAATTTGATATCTATAAATTTTTCCCTTACTGGATCTTCTGGCGTCAAAATTTTCGTCAACAATGTCACAATTAATAACGGTTATTTGTTCTGTTTTTAGATATGAATTTATCGCTTCAATCATTTGATAAGGTTTTAATTCTTTATTCAGTTCAAAATGAACAATTTGACCTTCTGCATGAACACCGCTATCAGTTCTGCCTGCACAAGTTAATGAAATTGATTCACGTGAAACATTATAAATTGCATCAATTAATGCGCTGGCAATAGTTTTGATATCATCTTGAATTTGAAAGCCTGCATATCCAGTGCCATCATATTCAATAGTTAGTTTATATCTGGTTAAGGGCATTAATACATTTTCTAAAATGATTAAAATCTGATGCTGCAATAAAATGCTCACATTTAAAATCATGATTGTCATATAGCATTTCCTGCTCCTCAAGGTTTAGGAATAGGCCTCCAGCTGTTTTTACTATTAAATCTGGAGGTGCAATATCCCAACTATTTATAGAATTGAAATAAGGTATTAGATTTGCTTCACCTCGAGCAAGTAGACAAAATTTATAACTACTTGCAGCATGGTGATATTCATAATCAAGTTGTTTTATTTTTTCAAAGATAGGTTTTTTATGTAATCTATTACTTACATATATTTTGTGAGGAGTATTATTGTTGATTGTAATGATTTGTTTATTACCATTAATAATTAAATAGGATTTCTTATTATCACTATAATAAAGCTCATCGCGTGCTGGGTTATAAATTGCTGCAAACACAGGCCGTTTATTTTCAATCAAGGCTATCTGAGATACAAAGTCAGGACTCTGTTTAATAAATGCTTCAGTGCCATCAATTGGGTCGATCAGAAAATATTTATTTTGAAAATTGGCTTGGTTAGATTCAGCATTATTTTCTTCAGAGATGATAGGAATTTCTGGGTGAATCTTTGCAAGTTCTGTAATATAAATTTCATTAGCGGCAATATCTGCATCTGATACAGGAGAGTTATCGGATTTCTGTGTTATATTAAGTTTGTTGGCTTTTTGATATGCCAATGCTGTTTGTCCGGCCTTAATAACAATTTCTAAAATAGCTTCTATATTAAGCATGAAGTCTCGTAAAATTTGAATAAGCTATAGCTATAACTAATAGATGCTTAAAATCAAATATGCATTCGTAAAATTTTATTTAGTAATTTTAGTTTTTTTGCATTATCAAAGTTTTTGAAATAAAAGAGTTAAAGATTTTTGAAAACCAAAATTAAGACATGCAGATAGCTCGAAATATCTTTGAAATACATAATAGTGACCCATATGTTTGTGCACTTGGGAATTTTGACGGTTTACATTATGGCCATCGCCATCTTCTGGAAACCGCAAGGAAAATTGCTAGTCAAAATAATTGCAAATTTGCGGTAATGACTTTCGAACCACATCCAGCAATTTTCTTTAAAAGATCTGAGAATATAAGAATCTTACCATTAGAGTTAAAATTAGAAGAGCTAAAAGAATTAGATTCTGATATGGTTATTATCCAAGATTTTGATAATGAGTTTGCGCAAATTTCGGCCAAGACTTTTGTTGAGAAAATCTTACTTAAGCATTTAAATATAAAGCATATTGTTATCGGTCATGATTTCATTTTTGGCAGAAATAGAACTGGTAATGCAGAATTCTTAAATAAGATGGCCAAAGAGCATAATTTTGGCTTTACTCAAATTTCATCTCAGCAATGCAAGCAAAATAATCTTGTTTATTCATCTTCGGAAATTAGAAAAGCAATTAAGGCTGGCAATATGAGACTGGCAACTAGCCTAATGGGACGTGAATATACAATCTTTGGTCAAATTAAGCGCGGTAATAATATAGGCAAAGAATTAGGTTACCAAACGGCAAATATTGATCTTGCTGATCATGTAAGACCTAAATATGGCGTTTATGCTGTGAAGGTTATTATTAAGGAAACTGAATATCACGCTGTGGCTAATTTTGGTTTAAGGCCTACAGTTATAGATTCATCAGAAGAGGTATTAGAAATTCATATTTTTGATTTTAACGAAACTATTTATGGAGAATTAATGAAAGTTTCGTTTATTGATTTTATAAGACAAGAACGAAAATTTGCTTCAAAAAGCGATTTAGTTCAACAAATTGCCAATGATTGTGACAAGGCAAAAATGATTTTAGCTAGTTAAGAAATGCTCTATGAAATATATCACTAAATCAAACATATTTTATTATTTGGGAATAATTCTGCTAATGGTTTGTGCTGATTTATTCTCCAAATATTATATTTTTAATATTTTGGCTGAAGTACCGAATCAACAAATAAAAGTATTTTCATTTTTTAATTTGGTAATGGTTTGGAATCGGGGCGTGAGTTTTGGTCTTTTTAATAACATCGCAAATGCGCAAATAATATTATCAGTTTTAGCATTATTGATTGTTGGGTTTTTGGTGAATTGGTTTTTAAAGACCGATTCAAAATACATTGTTATTGCTTTGACATTTGTTATAGCTGGCGCTCTTGGCAATATTATTGATAGAATAATCAATGGAGCAGTTGCCGATTTTCTTGATTTCCATATATCTGGTTATCATTGGCCAGCATTTAATCTTGCTGATAGCTTTGTTTTTATTGGTGCGGTTTTGCTTATTTTTGAGGAATTATTTATTAAGATATATCGATGTTACAAAAAATAATTTTAGCTTTATTCATATTTATTTTATCTGCATGTGCTAAAGAACGTCAGATCGAAGATTATCCAAATGTAATACCGCCAATGATCGAGCAGGATTATCCAGATATATATAAAATTTTTAAGAAAAAAACTGACTAAAAATAGAAAAGATGGCCGATAAGCCGGATTCTGTCTAGTGCGGCAATTCATCTAAGATCACTATCACTAGTGATTTTTTGCAGTCTACCCAGATAATATAGGCTCGAAAATGCCAATTATCTCTATTTGACCTTGCTCCTAGTAGGGTTTACATAGCATTTCCTATTACTAAGAAACCTGGTGCGCTCTTACCGCACCTTTCCACCCTTACCTAGATAAACTAGGCGGTTTATTTCTGTTGCACTGGCCCTTGGGTTGCCCCAGCTTGGTGTTACCAAGTACTATTTTCCGTGGAGTCCGGACTTTCCTCAATTGCTATGCAATTGCTGCCACATAGCCATCTTTTCAAGATAATTTATATAATCCAACATTGTTATAGAGTCTATATTTATTGTTGTTGATTTCTTTCTGTTCAAATAAAATCTGTCTGTTAATGATTTTGATTTAAAGTTTTAGCGTTATTTCACAATGCAGTTTATTCTGGCTAATATTCAGTATTTTATATTTGTTGGTTTTGTTATTTTTAAGATTAGAAGAACTCTGGTTTTGAGCCACTTATTTCAACAAGAGGAGTATGATAATAGCAGGTTCTTAAAATTAATTTTTTATAAATGTCGTTTTGTAGATTTTAAATTTACTATCGGTACAATTTGTTTTTTTGCAGCTTTTATTTGGCTTCATGCACTAAAGCTTATTGCAATATTATATTTAGCATTTGTTGTTTTTCTCGCTTTTATACAATTTAATCCTCAAAAGCAGGCGAAAAAGCCTTTAATTATTACCAAACGTTTAAGATTAATCATATTTGTTTGTTTAATTTTAAATATTGCAACTGGATTTATCTTTATCACTGTTTTTAAGC
>JAYOLW010000003.1:0-25594 GCA_038120515.1 Rickettsiales bacterium
ATACAATGGTTAAGGTGGCGTAGAATGGTCATTTGCGATGATTATAATGATTATTACAAAAGTGATGGAGAGCTTAGCGATTATAATTATGGTGCTGATTATAACAATAGCGATCATAGATATTGCTATGTCAAATTACCAACTTGGAATAAGCTTTATGATGTTCAAGTAAATGGGTATTATGATTGTGACAAAGATAAGAAAAGTGGATTAGACATTAAAAGTTTTATTGGAACTCAGTCTGATTCTGTCAGAAAAATTAGAAATGTATGTAGACTTAGTGTTGATAATAATAATGCTCGTGATGTTTTAAGTAGTGGAATTGTTATACCTCCGGCATCAGGTCAATATAATTTTTATAATGTAATGTCTGAATTCCAGGGTGGAAATTATTCAGTTGTAACCGAACCAATTTTTAATCTTTCTGCAGCTCCTGATTCCACATATTTAACTCCAAAAGCAAAAATTAATATCTCTGGTGGTAATCCGAACGCTCAAAATAGCAGTGATGAATTTGATGCAAATCTTGGCGGTATGAATTTTGAATATCAAGATGGTTATTTTAAATATAGATTAATTTTAAATGTTGAAAGCAATAATTCTCCTGGCTCTCAGCCTCAACTGTGTTTATATGGATGCCAAGTTAATAATGATCAGAATTGCATAAAAACTGACAATACACTGGATTCCTTAATTCTTGAAGAAACTGACAAGGCTTTACTTGATTATAACAAAGATTTTTATCTTTTAGATGATTGTATTAGTCATAAAAATATTGCAACAGAAGATTCTGTTCAAGATTATAAGATTGATGTTACTGGTCTTGGACTTGGTTCAACATACCAAGACCCAAGAGTTAAATTCACAATTACAAATACTAAGAACACCGCTGAAACTGTTACAAAAACATTATATCTAAGAAGTATTGAAGATAATACAGGTAATCAAACTATTCCTTATGACAAAATTGAAGAATATAATAATGAAAACTCAATCCCAGCATATCAAATCAAAATTGATGATTCACATGATTATATAAATTTTGATTTTAAGAATACATATTATGCCTTTGCTGGAACTATTGATGATTCTATCTATACATATTTATTTAATCAGCAGGATTACAAAATTGTTCTACCATTTTTATTTAATAATAAAGTTATATATAATGAAGACTACACCATCTATGACTCAAAAGGTAATATAACCAATCAACCATGTAGTGAGTTTTTATGGCGAGAAGATAATTGTAGTTATAATAGCCAGTCTTCATCCACTGAATGTCAAGCTAATGCTGGCAGCAACATGTGTACTCAAAATACTAAATATTACGAATTTTTATGCATTAATAATCTATACAATGAATTTTTTACATTTTATGGCTCATCATCAGATAAGTTTTCAATATCTAAAAAAGATTCAATGTATAGTTATAATGATAATTTAATTAATAATGATTATTATACTTATCTAAATTCTGCTGAATATAATAATATAGACCCACAATTTCCTTCAAATGCTAATAATTTATGCATCCCTTCATATTATCCAATTGATTTTGATAATAATAATTTTTATTATGAGTTAAATAATACTGGAATAAATACTGCAGATATTAATCTAAAAATAACTAGAACTGATGAAACTAGCCGATCTTTTAATAATTTAGATGTTCCAGATCCTGACACAAGCTCTACTTTTGACTATAATAATTTTGATATCTCAACCTTTACAAATGCTGAAAAAAACAGCTATTGTGAATCTTCGATAAATTCAAATGTAATGGATATTAGATATGATTATTATCATAAATTTTTATTTAAAATTTATAATCATAATGGTTTTATATATGTCTGTTATAAACAATATGACTCACCTTCATCTCCTGACTTACCAAGTGACTGGTCTATTTTAACAGCATATACCATGGATTTTTCTACAGGTAATAAAATCTATACTGACTTTATAAATCTTAATATTTGTCCAGATTATAGCGGAAATGATATTGATGATTTCTTAAGCTGCCAAGGCGAAGGTGCAGCTCATTATGAAACTAATGGTGTTGAAAGATGGTGTAGTTGTTCTTCTGCTACTGATTGGAATGATTATTCTACTTCAGAACAAAATGCAGCATGGTCACAATTAGATAATGGTTCAGTTAAAGTAAAAGCTAAATGTATGATGGATGGCAGCTGGCAAATGACTGATCCAAATTCATATTGTCCTGTTTATTGTAATGCTGATGAATCAGGAGAACAAGGAGCTGAAATGCCAAGAACTCTTGCTGTTGAAGGCGAATATTCAGATTCAAAATCTGTAATATGTTTAAATGGTAAAAGTCTTTATGGAGGAACCAAAACTTACCAATGCTCAGGTATGGCTGGTACTGAAGGTCAGTGGTTAAATAGTGCGGGTAGCGGTCTTTGTAAATCAAATTGTCCTGATGCATATTATGACAATAATAATAACTCTGCTTCATCATCAAGCTATCACTATAAACTAAACTCTACAGGCTTATTAACTAGTGATCAAACATATACATTTGATTGTGCATATGGTTATAGTGGTACAGCAACAGCAACCTGTGATTATAATCAAAATGAATGGATTAATATTAGTAACACTTGTAGTGCTTCCCCGCTTACATGTGCAGGTGGTTGGCAAACAAGAGGAAATTTTAATTGGTATTATTTAACTTACATGTATGTTGGATCTGGAGGACATGATTGTCAAGGCAGTGATGATGTTGCATATAATTATTATAGTTATTCATTTCAAGTATATCTATCAACAAAAACTCATGGTGAATCAGTTACAGTTAATTGTAATGATAATTCATATGTTAAAATTAATGGTAGTACAGGTTCTAAGAATTATGTATCGAGTGGTGATAATATAACAGCATCATGTGTATTCTCTGGTTCTGGTAACACCGCTAAAGCCGAATGGAGTATAGATTCTAGCTCATGCAAACCAAATTGTTATGACCTTCAGGACGGATACTATCATGCGCCAGGTTCCTATGATGATTATCTTCGTAATCACAATGAGAGATGCAGTGGGGGCAGAAGAAATAGATGGTGCACAGGTACATGTGGTAATAATGGTCAATGGATAATAAATGGCAGATATAACGGTAGTTGTAGATAGTTTAAGATAAAATCTTTATCTTTTGGTTATTGCCATTTATCAATAAACAAGAATGTTTTATCTATGTCTTATTAGAAATTTAAAATATCTCTTTATTTGAAAAATATTTTTGAAGAACTGATGGAATCGAAATAGTTCCATCTGAGTTTTGATAATTTTCAGCAATAGCAACCATTGTTCTGCCAATTGCTAAACCTGATCCATTTAAACTATGAGCAAATAATAATTTACCCTCTTCGTTTTTATAACGCATTTGCATTCTGCGTGCCTGAAAATCTAAACAATTAGAACAGCTAGATATTTCTCGATAACAATTTTGGCCAGGTAGCCAAACCTCAATATCATATGTTTGATTTGCGGTAAAACCAGTATCACCACTACATAATCTCACTACTCTATATGGTATTTCTAATTTTTGTAATAAAGATTCAGCAATAGATAAAATACGAAGATGTTCTGCAACTGACGATTCTTGATCTGTAATAGCAACCATCTCAACTTTGGCAAATTGATGTAATCTTATCATTCCCTTAGTATCCTTTCCGGCAGCGCCAGCTTCAGATCTAAAACATGGTGAATAACTACAATATCTGAGTGGTAGATCCTTAATATCTAATTTTGATTGCCTATGATAATTTACAAGTGAAACCTCAGATGTTGGAATTAACCATCTATTATCAGTTGTTTCAAAACTATCTTCAGCAAATTTAGGTAATTGACCTGTACCGAACAATGAATCAGACCTAACAAGTAATGGTACATTTAATTCGTTAAAACCAAATTCTTCAGTTAAAGTTTCGATCATAAAGTCAGCTAAAACTCTCTCTAGCTTTGCAAAAACTCCTTTTAAATAAATAAATCTAGCACCAGAAACTTTTGCAGCTTGCTCGAAATCAACAAAACCAAGCTTTTCAAGTAAAACATCATGCTCTAACGGTTTAAAATCAAATTGTTTAATAGTGCCAACTTTTCTAATTTCTACATTATCTTCTTCACTATCTCCATCATCGACATCATTTGATAAAATATTTGGAAGAGAAGCTAATAATTGATTTAATTCTTGCTCGGCCTTATTTTCTTCAAATGATTGAATTTGCTTTTTGAGATTTTCTGCTTTTTCAAGTATTGGCCTTATATCTTGACCTTGGGCTTTAGCTGCACCGATCTCTTTAGCAATATTATTTTTTTGCGTAAGCAGATCTTGAAGTTCAGTTTTATGATTTCTAACTTGATTATCTAATAATAATATTTTGTCTGATAATTTTTCTTCATAGCCCCTTCTTTTCATAGCAAGATCAAAATCATCAGGGTTTGATCTAATAAATTCTAAATTATGCATTTGTTTTATCTTTTGATTTTCTACAAATTAACAAACTCATTTCAAACAATAAATATGTAGGAATTGCAAGCGCAATTTGTGATATCACATCAGGAGGTGTAATAATTGCTGCTAAAGTTACAATAATAATAACTACATATTTACGCTTTCTTGCAAAAGATTCATAAGAAATAATTGATGATTTAATAAGTAGGATAATCACTAATGGAACTTGCGCAGTTAAACCAAAAAAGATTATGAGACTTGAGTCAATTGATAAATATTCACTAATTCTAGCCTCAAGTAAAATAGGAATATCAGATGTACCAAATGATTCAAAACCAAGAAAGAACTTAAAAGCTAATGGAAAAATAAATTTATAAACAAAAAACCCACCACCATAAAATAAAATAGGTGAGAAAAACAAAACATATCGTAAAAATGATTTCTCACCTTGATAAAGCCCTGGTGCTAAAAACAAATAAATTTGTACAAGAAATAATGGAAAGCAAATAAACAAACTGGTCAGAAATGCCAACTTAACATATGTAACAAAGGCTTCGGCCAAACCAGTAAAGATTATTCTTCTTGGTGCTGATTTATCAATAACATCATTTAAAGGAACTAAAAGAAAGTCATAAATCACATCAACGAAATTGTAGCTAACAGCAAATATTATTACAAATAACAATAATGAGAAAATAATGCGATTGCGAAGTTCCCTAAAATGACCTAGAAAATTTTGTTCTTTATTTTGCATCATCTTTAATCTCTTTATTATCTATAGGCGAGCCATATGACAGATATTTATTACCATCATCACCTATGATTTCTGTTAATTCTTGATTAACCCTATCGATATCAATCTCATCATCAATTTTAATAGCTTTTTTGAATGAATCATATTCTGCATTTGCAGTTTTAAATAAAGATCGAAAATAATTAATTAATTTTCTAATATCACGCAAGAATTCTGGCAATTGATTAGGACCAACAAATATAACAATGGCCATAAGAATTACTAAAATTTCTGTTATTGATAATCCAAACATTTGATAATACTTGCTAAATTTGGTTGCTCGGCAATTAATATTTTCTTGGCTTTAAACCCCTGAAAAGTCAAAGCCACTCTAGCGCTTATACAACATAGCTTTATATTAAGCAAGCTATGCTCTATATTAGAATTTTGAACTAATTTCAGGAAATGATCACTAGATTTTTTAGAGAAGAACAATATGGCCTGATATTTATTATTAATCAGGTTAGCTTTGATTGAAGAAAAATTGTTATCTCGATATTGAACCTTATAACATTCATAAAATAAACAACCAAGATTAGTCAAAATTTCCATTTCAGAATTTATCAGAGATGAATAATTTCCTTTTAAATAAAGCAGTTTTTTATGAATTTTAAACTTTAACAGATGCTGTAATAAATTTTGCATATTATCAAAATATTCAACATTTTTAAAATCTAAATTTTGCGTTACTGCAAAAATATTTTTAGAATTTAATTTCTTTTTATCATTCTCAGATAGAGTTTTTAGGGTATTTCTACTTGATATAATAACATTATCAAATGCTTCTAAATCAATATTAATTTTATTGTATGAAATAGTCGTAAGCGGAATTAAATCTGCATCAAAACCTTGGTTTTTTAGAGCAACCAATGTTTTTTCACCCTCTTCTTCAGCTCTTATAACTAAGATACTAGCCATGACGCTTGATATAATCTAAAATTTTTGCAGCTTTATATTTACTAGTATCGGCTATAACTCGTGCAAGATTTTTATAATTGGCAACATCACCAGTTATAGAATCATAAAAATTTGAAATACCAAATGGATGAATAATATTAATATCAAGCTTGATTTTTTTACCTCTAATTTTAGCAAAAGCTGATACTGGAGTTTTACAATCTCCTTCAATATTTTTTAAAAACTCCCTTTCGCAATCAGTTTCAATCATAGTTTTTTCATGATTGATTTTTTTTATCATTTCAATAGCCAATAAGTTATTATCTAGACACTCAATACAAATGGTTCCTTGCGCAGGACTTGGCAGCATATCTTTTAGCGAAATTTTTTGAGTAATACGTTTAGTCATTTTTAAACGTTTAAGACCTGCATATGATAAAATAATTCCATCCACTTGATCTTCATCCAACTTCTTTAAACGAGTAACAATGTTACCACGAAAATTAATAACTTTAATTTTAGAGTTTGTCTCAAGTAAAATAGCTTTTCTTCTAGCGGAAGAAGTTCCAATTAATGCATCTTCACTAATTTTTTTAATAGAAGAAAATTTGTGAGAAATAAAAACATCATGCGGATCATCTCTTTTTAATACACCTGCAATAACAAATCCTTGCGGAGAAATTGTTGGCATATCTTTTAAAGAATGAACAGCAATATCAATTTCACCATTTTCCATTGCTTCCTGAATTTCTTTAATAAAAAGCCCTTTACCACCTATTTTACTTAAATTATCCGTAAGTAATTTATCTCCTGAGGTTTTGATAGTCTTAATAGTAAAATCATAATTTTTAAATTTTGACTTTAATTTCTTTATTACCATTTCGGCTTGAGTAACAGCAAGTTTGCTGCCTCTGGTGCCAACTATAATATTATGCTTTACGGAAGCTTGCATTTTTGGTATCTTTAAAATTTAGGTTAAAAATAGCTTTATATAAATTTAGCTTTTTATTCAAATTATAAATTTAACTATTAAGTTAAAATGGGCAGAAAAATTGTCATAGGTTTAACATCAGACTTTCTAAAGGATCGAAAATATTCCGATTCTCCATATTACGCTTTACGAAAGAATTATACTGAGATTCTAACCTCAAATAATGTCTGCTCTATTATTTTGCCACCCATTGATGAAAATATAGATGAATATTTAAATATAATAGATGGATTAATTATCACAGGCGGAAATTTTGATATTGATCCAAAATTATATAATGCTCCTGAAATACATAAACAAACAATAGTTAATCACGAAAGATGTCGTTTTGAATATCAACTTGCAAAAAAAGCACTAGAAAAAAATATTGCTATATTAGGAATTTGCGGAGGTATGCAGCTTTTAAATGTAATTTTTGGTGGCTGCCTTATCCAAGATCTTGAAGAGCATAATCAAAGCCTATCTATTCATGAACAAAAACCTTATCATAAGCCTGCCCATGGAATTAAGATAAAAAAAAATACATTATTACATGATATTGTTAGGCAAGACCAAATCAAAGTTAATAGTTCACATCATCAGGCAATAAATAAGTTAGCACCGAATTTTATCGAATCAGCAATATCAGATGATGGAATTATTGAAGCAATTGAAATTAAGGATAAAGACAATTTCGTTTTAGGGGTTCAGTGGCACCCAGAATATAATGTTACAAATGCAGATAGAAAAATTTTTCAAAGCTTTATTAAAAGTTGCTAGCTGCAAAAAATCATATAAAATTTTTAAATATTAATTTTCCAAATTCAAAAACAATGAAACTTGTTCAATTTCTAATGCAAAGCATGGGGCTAACAAGAAAAGCCGCAAGCGAAATAATCAAAGCAGAAAGAGTCAAGGTAAACTCTGTGATATCAATAAGTTATGCCGCTATACTTAATCCAGAGGATAAAGTTTTAGTAGATGATAAAGCCATCAATTTACAAACCAAAAAAGTCTATTTATTTCATAAACCAAAAAATGTTATTGTAAGCTCAAAACATGATGATGATAGACAAATAATTTATGATTTAATTCCAGAAAATTTACATCATTTAAAATATATAGGCAGATTAGATGCAAATAGTGAAGGCTTATTATTACTTACTAATGATGCTACTTACAAAAACTATATTGAGAATCCAAAAAATAATATCGAAAAAATTTATAAAGTCAGATGTTTCGGGATAATATCTAAATCTGACTTAATAAGACTCAAGAAGCCGATTAATGTTGATGGCATTATTTATCATTTTAAACATATTAAGCTTATAAAATCTTGCTCAAACTCTTGGTATCAAATCATTTTAACAGAAGGTAAGAATAGAGAAATTAGAAAAGTTTTTGAGCATTTTGGTCATCCAGTCAGCAGAATCATTAGATTATCAGTTGACAAATTTCAGCTTGGTAGTTTAAAAGCTGGCGAACTTAAACAGGTAATCTAAAATCGGATTACAAAAAGGCACTTGTAAATAAGCAAAAAAAACATTAACAATACTTACCTTAACTGGTTTTATAGCTTATCAAATTGTTTCTAAAATTACCAAATTCAAATTTTATAATTAAACTTTGCGAAATTAATAAAACTAATGTTATTACACAAATTCATGAGAATTTCTTAGACTTCCTTAAAGCTCAAAATAAAACTACAGCTGAAAAATTTGCTAAAAATCAAGAGGCCCTAATATATGACTCAGAAACCTCAATCGAATTAGCTAAGATCTTAGAGCAATATTTAAAAATATTATTTAACTTAGAGCAAAATCAAGATACACAAATAAAGGATCTAGAGCTTACGCAAAATATCTATAAAACTTTCATTTTAAAGAAATGCTATAAAAAATCTGAGCCTTTAGATTTTGATCAAGATCAACTATCAGTTCAGTTACAAGAGGTGACTAATAACTTTAGCGAATTAAAATTTGTCAAATTTATTAGTAACGCTCTTTTGAATCAAAATAAAGATTTAGTTAATGAAATCGAGCAATATTGCTTATGGGCTTGTCATTCAAGTGAAGGTAAAATTAAACATAAAGAACATACAATTTTTCAAATCCCTGAAAAATTAAATCTTGAAAATTTAATTAATATTGAAGCAAAAGATAATATTTTTAGCTTAAAGCACAATAAAACACGATATGGTTTTGATTATCACGATCATGATATCAAAACAGAGACAGCTCTAAAAGAAGCTAATTATTGTTTATATTGTCATAATCGTGATAAGGATTCTTGTAGTAAAGGTTTATTCAACACAGATAACTCTTATAAGAAATCAGCTAGCAATATTGAGCTCAAAGGTTGCCCGCTTGACCAAAAAATCTCAGAAATGAATCTGTTATATAAAGAGCATAAATCAATCGCAGCACTTGCTATGCTAATGATTGATAACCCTATGCTTTTACTTACTGGTCATAGGATCTGTAATGATTGTATGAAAGCATGTATTTTTCAAACACAGGATCCAGTTAATATACCGCTTATCGAAACGACAATTTTAGATAATGTGTTAGATTTAAATTATGGTTTTGAAATCTATTATCTCTTAACATTATGGAATCCGCTAAATATCAATAGACCAATCCCTAAATCTTCAACTAACAATAAAATTCTTATTTGTGGCGCTGGCCCAGCTGGTATAAGCCTTGCATATAATCTTTTGATGGATGGTCATATAGCAGTTATGATTGACGGCCTCAAAATAGAGTCAGTTGCTAATGAGGTATTTAATAAAAACGGTGATTTAATTTTATATCAAGATTGTAAAACAAAATTATTTCAAAATTTATCAGAAAAAATTGCTGAAGGCTTTGGCGGAGTTGCTGAATATGGCATCACTCCTAGATGGAATAAAAACTATCTAAAACTTGCAAGGATAACTTTAGAGCGACATCAATACTTTCATTTATATGGCGGCATCAGATTTGGCAGCCAAATTACTAAAGAACAAGCCTTTGAGCTTGGTTTTGACCATATAGCATTTTGTATGGGAGCAGGCTCACCAAATATTATTAATCTTAAAAATAATTTAATTCCTGGCGTCAGAAAAGCATCTGATTTTCTAATGACACTTCAATTACTTGGTGGCTTTGATATAAAATCACTGGTTAACATGCAAATTAGAATGCCAATTGTTGTAATTGGAGGTGGCTTAACAGCGATTGATACAGCTACTGAAAGTCTTGCTTATTACCCTATTCAAATTTTAAAGCTTAATGAATTATTAGATAACCTAATTACTAAACATAATTTAACTTTGGATCATATTGCACAAGGTTTTAACGAGTCGGAAAAAGCAATTTTTAACGAATTTCTAGATCACAGTAAATTATTCGAAGCCGAAATTACAAAAGCTAAAGCTGAAAATAGCAAACCTAACTTTCTTCCGATATTAAATAAGTTAGGTGGCGCTTTAATAATTTACAGAAAATCTCTCAAAGAATCACCAGCATATAAGCTAAATCATGAGGAAGTAATAAAAGCACTAGAAGAAGGTATAAAAATCCAGGAGAATACGACACCTGTTGAGATTATAAAAGATAAATTCGGCTATGCAGAATCTATAAAAACCAAATTATATGATCAAGATTGTAACATTCCTGCTAAAACAATTTTGATAGCTGCAGGAACCAAAGCCAATGTTATTATTGCCTCTGAAGACAATGATTTTAAGGTCGAAGATCGATATTTAAAATTAATTTCACAAGAAACTGAAATTAAAGATAAATTTATCTGTTACCAAAATGCTAAATTAGAAGCAGTTTCAGTGTTTGGCGATATGCATCCTTATTATGCAGGAAGTGTTGTAAAAGCCCTAGCCTCAAGCAAACATGGTTACAAGATAATTAGTAAATTACTGAAAGATAAGCCTCTAAACAAAATAGCTAATGCTGATTTTAAACAAGAGTTAGATATTAATTTTAAAGCTAAGGTTACCAAAATTACAAGATTAACTGAAAATATCATCGAGATAAAAGTTAGATCAAAACTTGCGTGTCAAAATTTTCAAGCTGGTCAATTTTATAGATTACAAAACTTTAGTAAATCAGCTCAAATAATTGATGGTAAACGACTTGATATTGAGCCATTAGCTCTTACTGGCTCTGAAATTAATCTCAAAACATATGAAATCTCACTCATTGCCCTTGAAATGGGAGGATCATCAAACCTACTCAAACATCTGAGTGAAAATGATGAGATTATTTTAATGGGACCAACAGGAACCCCAACTGAAATACCAAAAAACAAAACAATATTACTCGCAGGTGGTGGTCTTGGTAATGCGGTATTATTTTCAATAGGTAAAGCTTTAAAGAATAATGGCTGCAAGGTTTTATATTTTGCTGGCTATAAAAAGAATCAAGATCGTTATAAAATTGAAGCCATAACAAATGCTGCAGATTCAGTTATTTGGTGCACAGATGAAGAAAATAACATAACCGATATACGGCAACAAGATTATAAATTTACCGGTAATATCATAAAAGCAATGCTTGCATATGCAAATGGCGAACTAGGTAAAACACATATTAAGTTTGAGCAAATAGATCGAATTATTGCAATAGGATCAGATAAAATGATGCATGCTATAGCCAAAGCTAGGCATAATGAATTAGCTAAATACTTAAGTCCTAATCATGATGCCATAGCAAGTATAAATTCACCAATGAATTGCATGATGAAGGAAATTTGTGGTCAATGTATACAAAGACATCAAGAGCCTAAGTCAAGAAAAGAGTATTTTGTTTTTTCATGTAAAAACCAAGATCAAGTTATGGATAATGTTGATTTTGATAATTTATCAGAAAGATTATCTCAAAATTCAGTTAAAGAAAAATTAACAAAATTATGGATCAAGAAGAATATCAATTAGAATATGATTATCGCAATGACCTGATTGTTAATTTTACTAATGGTAAAAACAAAATAAAATTTAACTTAAGTCAGTATTATTTAGATATCAAATCTAGAATTCAGAATAATCTAAAACAAGAGCCATTATATAAATTAATTAAAGCTAACCAAACAATTATTGATGCAACTTCAGGGTTATTACAAGATAGTTTAATTCTTGCAGCTTTTAACAAAAAAATAATATGTTTTGAAAGTGAAAAGCAGATTTTTATACTTCAAGAAATTATCAAAAATGATATTTTAGCAAAAGATCCTTTTTATAAAGATATCATAAAAAACATCAGCCTAATACATGGTAATTCAGTTAGTTGCACCAATACCTTAAACCAAAATGTTGGTACAATTTACGTTGACTTAATGTTTGATGACACTAAAAATTCAGCACCTAAAAAATCAAAACAACTGCTTAGGAAATATGCTGATAAGAATAATAATTATTCTGAATTTATTGATTATGCCAAAGCTAATAAACTTAATCTTATTATCAAATCCAACAGCATAAATCTTGCAAAAAACTACCCAGAATTATCTTATCAAAGATTTGGTAATTTATATTTTTACCAATTAACTAATTTTTAAAAGATTAGTTTTTATTAAACCATTAATATCCTTAGATATTTGTGTTATTTCATCATCCGAATAGTTAATAGCTTCAAAAAGACCCCAAACAGGTTTTGGCCACGCAATATCATTTTTAAAACGCATTATCACATGAATATGTAATTGCGGTACCATGTTACCAAGTGCTCCAATATTTACCTTATCAGCTTGATAGAAGTTCTTTAGAATTTCAGAAAGATATGATATTTCTCTATAAAGCTGTGTTTGATCTTGATCATTTAATTGAAAAACCTCTGAAATATCATCTCTTCTTGGCACTAAAATAAACCAGGGATAATTTTTATCATTCATTAATAATAATTCCGATAGTTCAAACTCAGCTATTTTGATCGTATCAGCTTTTAATCGTGAATTGAGACTAAACTTTTCCATTCTGCTTCATTTATTATTTTTAGATTTAATTCCTTGGCTTTTTTATATTTAGATCCAGCCTCACTAGTGGCAACTACATAATCAGTTTTTTTAGATATTGAAGATGCAACTTTTGCACCAAGTTTTTCGCACAAGGCCTTTGCTTCCTGCCTTGATATTGATTCGAGGCCTCCAGTAAAAACTATGATTTTGTCAGATAATTCCGATTTTATAGCTTGCTGATAGGCTATAATTTCAAGCTCAGCTTTGAGCTCCTCTATTAATTTTCGATTTTCGGCTATGCTAAAATATTTGATGATTGCAGAAGATACTTTCTCGCCAATACCATCAATTGCATTTAATTCAGCAATTTTCTCTTCATCACCAAATGAAGCTTTATTAATCTCATTAATAAAATTATCAAAATTAGTGTAATTTTTTGCTAATAATCTTGCGGTTTCTGAGCCAACAAACCTTATGCCCAAACTATAAATAAACCTTTGAAATTCTACTATTCTAGCTTTTTCGATTGCATTGAAAAGATTTTCTATTGATTTAGCACCAAACCCCTCTTTCTCTTCAAGCTTGAAACCTTCAGAAATATTTCGTTGTTTTAATCTAAAAATATCTAGATAATTATTAATTATTCCCTCCTTGAAAAACTGCTTAATTTGTTTTTCACCTAAACCATCAATATCAAAAGCTAACTTTGATACAAAATGTATTAAATTTTGTTCAATTTGAGCCGGACATTTATTACCACCAGTACATCTTGTCACCGCTTCATCATCTTCTTTTATGGCATCACTTTGACAAATTGGACATTTATTTGGAAACTCAAACTCTAAAGCATTTTCAGCTCTTTTATCTTTTATAACCTCAACAATTTGCGGTATCACATCCCCTGCTCTTTGAATTTTAACAATATCACCTATTCTGATATCTTTTCTTTTAATCTCATCTTCATTATGCAGAGTTGCGCGTTTTACTATAACCCCCCCAACATTTACGGGAGTTAAGATTGCAACTGGTGTTAAACTACCAGTTCTTCCGACTTGAATTTCAATATTTTCGAGTTTTGTAATTACCTGCTCTGCAGGAAATTTATGAGCTATTGCCCATCTAGGCGATCTAGCAACAGAGCCAAGCCTATTTTGCAACTTTAAATTATCAACTTTATAAACTATACCATCAATGTCATAATCTAAACTATAACGCTTAGCATTTAACTCATGATAGAAATTATCAATAGCATCCAAGCTTATTAATTTTGCAATTAATGGATTAGTTGAGAAACCTAACTCTTTGGCCATATTAAGACCTTCATATTGAGATGAAAGCTTAACATCATCAATTTTTAAATGGTAAACAAAATATTTTAGAGGTCTTTTAGCTGTAATGTTTGGATCTAATTGTCTTAATGATCCAGATGCTGCATTTCTAGGGTTTGCAAACACTTTATCACCATTTTCATCATTTACCTGGTTTAACATTTCAAAATCAGATTTAGCCATATAAACCTCGCCTCTAAGTTCAAAATTTATGGGCTTACTAACCTTGATAGGAAAAGATTTTATGGTTTTAATATTTTCGGTTATATCCTCACCAACCTCTCCATTACCTCTTGTCACGGCATAAGCTAATTTACCATTTTCAAAAATCGCAGAAAAAGATAAACCATCAATTTTAGGCTCAACACAAATTTCAGGAAAGTCCTCAATTTCTAGAAACTTTTGTATTCTTTGGATAAAATCATCTACTTCATTAATTGAGAAACAATTACTTAAGGAAAGCATCTTTTCCTTATGAGTTATTTTTGCAAAACCTTTTGATGGTTCAAAACCTACTTTTTGATTAAGTGAGGCAATAGTTTTTAATTCTGGGAAGTCAATTTCCATTTGCTCAAGATCTTTGCGAAGAAGATCATATTCAAAATCATTAATTAAAGATTTATTATCCTGATAATAACTTTGATCATATTTTTTTATTTGCGTTGAAAGCAAATCATATTTCTGCCGTATTTTCTGATTCATAAAAATCTAAAAAGGAATATATTTTTCTAATTTATTTTTCAGGCCATAAACGGTGTTTTTAACAGACTCAACTCGATATTTTAGCTTATAATACTTATATTTATAAGAGTTAACATCTATATTTTTGTAACTAAAATTAAGTATTAAAACAAGGACAAGAAAAGATGCTAGATTACTTAATTGATTAATTAAACCAGAAGTTATTTTTTTATCACTATGTTTTATATCTTTAACATATTTAACCCTATCAGAAGTTTTTGGATGTGATGAAAATATTGTCATATAACCAGAACTTCCTAGCAAAGATAGTGCTAAGGCCATTTCAAGGCCAGTGCAAGCTTCAGCAGCTTGACGATCACATCTATATTCAATTTGACGACTTAAATGTAATTTAACGAAATTATAAATTGGATACAAAATATATTTGTAGAAAAAATTAATTACACGGTTTGAAAAAGTATAACCAAAATATAGTACAGAATATATTACATTTCCAACAACTGGAATAGTTCGAGTTAAGGTAATGAATATGTTAAAAAATACACGAATAACATTATTAACCATGTTCACTGCTTTATCATTCAAAATTAATAATAATGCTGGAATATAGTCTTTATTTATTACATGCGATAATTCATGACCCATAATTGCTTTTATACAGGCATGAAACTCTTTTTCTGAATTACAATTATCTTGATAATGTTTTAACAAGCCAAAAGTAAGCACAACATATTTAGCTCGCATACAACCAACGGCATAAGCGTTAATTTCTCCTGATCTTGAAATTAATAATTTAATATTTTGTGAACCAAATTGTTTTCGAAGTTCTTGAAAATCAGCTTCTATTTTTGACATAAATTTATATTTCTTTTGATATTTTGTGGTAGGCTTATCGCCTTTGGTTAGTGACCATATCGAAAAACCAAAAATTACATCAAACGCTAAATATAAAATCATTAGAAACGAAATTAAGACTGCACAAGCTGATAAAAAATCTATCAAAAGTGAAATAAAACCTTGTTGATCAATATATATCAACGGCGTAAAAATTAAAACAAATGGAATAGTTAAAATTAAAAAATTTATAACAGTTAAAATATAAACGAGAATAATTGAAAAAGGCTTAACAAACATGACAAAACATAACTAATCTGTAGCATTGCATAATAAAAATAAAACACTAAAATTGGTGTAATTTAAATCATCCATGCAATTAGTTTTATGAAAAGACTTTTGATAATTATCAACCTATTTATAATATTTAGCTGCCAAGGAGTTAAAAAAGATGAAAAAAATGCAGATTTAAAGCTTTTTAACAAAGCAATAAAATCAATGGAGAATAACAAATTTAACCCTGCTGCAGATTATCTTGATGAATTACAATCTAATCACCCATTTTCTGATTACATTGATGAAACTGAAGTTCTGTTAGCCTTTATCAATTATGTAAACAAAAATTATTCAGAAGCTTATAATTATGCTGAAAAATTTATAAAGCTTAGACCAGCAAATGAAAATGTTGCCTATATGTATTATTTAAGATCTTTAGCATTAAATAAACAATCAAGTGATTACCTAAGAGAACAATCTAATACACTAAGTGCCCAAAGATCTTTTCGTGAAGTTATAATTCGATTTCCAAATTCAAAATATGCCAAAGACTCCACAATTAAATTAAATTATATAGCTAATAAATTAGCTGCTCACAAAATGGCGTTGGTTAGATTTTATGAAATTCAAAAGCTATATTTGTCTGCTTTAAATATTATAAGAGAAACAATTAAAGAATATCCACACAGTCCATATAATGCTGAAGCATATTTTAGAGAAATTGAAATACTTACTATTTTAGAATTATACGAAATTAGAGATAATCAGCTTCAAATTATGTTAAAAAAACATCCAGGATCTGAGTGGAGTATTGCCGCAAAAGAATTATCAATAAGAGATAGCTAATGTTAAAATATATTAAAATACAAAATTTTCTTATCATTGAAAATCAAGAATTATCCTTCCATAATAATTACAATGTTATTATTGGCGAGACTGGATCTGGAAAATCTATTATATTAAAAGCTTTATCTTTTGTTCTAGGCAATAGAATTGATAGCAAAGTTATTAGAAATGGCTGTGATAAGGCCATAATAACTGCAGAATTTGACATTTCTCAAAATATTGCCGCTCTTAAAATGCTTAAAGAATTTGAACTTGAAAGTAATAATTCAATTATTTTAAGACGAGTTATAAAAAGTGATTCAACTTCAAAAACATTTTTAAATGACCAGATTGTTTCAAATCAAATAATTAAAAAAGTTTTTGTAAATTTAATCGAAATACAAACTCAACATGAGAAAAATAATTTATATGATAACAACTACATTCTAAATCTAATCGATAATTACCATGGTCACACAGACCTTATAAATGAAGTAAAGGATTTATTTAAAAAATTGGATAAAGAAAAAAAATATCTTTTAGAACTAAATGAAAAATCACAAAAAATCGTAATAGAAAAACAATTTTACAACCAAATAATAAACGATCTTTCAACCTTTAACCCAACAGCATCAGATTTTGAAGGCACATCTCAAAACCTTCAAAATCTAAAAGAAGCTTCACATTTTCATTCCGCATTACAAAAATTAAGTGACAATTTCAATTCTGAAAATGGTTTATTAAGCCTGCTTAACTATTCAATAAAAGACCTTAATTTACTTATTGAGTATAAATCAGAATTTTATGATCATTTAAATACCGAGCTAACTAATCAATTTGATCAATTGTCAAATATAGCTGATCAAATTGACAAAGAATTATATTATATAAGCTCTAACGAGTTTAATGAGGAAGATTTAAAAGAGCGCTTTTCTAATTACAAAACCTTTGCAAGAAAATATAGAACTACTGAAACTGGACTTGAATTAACTCTTAATGATGCAATAAAAAAACTAGAATTACTTGATAACATTGATACAGAAATTATTAAAACTTCGAATATAATTGAAGAAACATCACAATTATTTTCTAAAATTTCGCAAAAGCTTTCTTCAATTAGACAGAAATCAGCAAAATTAATTGAAAAAGATATAAAAAATCATTTAGCTGAGCTAAATATGTCACAAGCTGATATCAATATTCAATTTTCTCAACATAATGAAAATAACTGGAATTCTTCTGGCTTTGATAATATTAAATTTTTAATAACTACCAATCCAGGCCAACCATTTACAGAGCTCAAAAATACAATATCTGGTGGTGAAATGTCCAGAATTCTTCTAGCAATAAAATTATGCTTTAATTCAAAATTAGGTCTTAACACAATAATATTTGATGAAATTGATGCTGGAATTGGTGGCAAAACTGCTGAATTAATTGCTACAAAGCTTGAGAAATTATCAAAATCAATTCAGACTATTGCTATTACTCATAATGAAATTATTTCACAAAATGCTGATAAAAAACTTACAATTTCAAAAAAACATATTAACGGCCAGACATTTTCTGATGTAAAAATTGCCTAAAAAAATTAACACTTTAAAATCTTGTTTTTTTGTGATATAATATTATAAAAACAGTTTTTTGAGTTTATGAGTCGCTCCCGCTTACATACACCAGATATCAACAGTTTAACTCTGCATGTTATTGAATATTTTAAAGAGTTTGAACATATTCACGTTAATTTTGAAAGAGAAAAAAAATCAGGCAAAGTAAGTCAAAGTACCGTTTCGTCATTAATTAAACTTTATAACAAATCTAATTTAAGAGAAAAATACATATTAGCACTTAAAGAAATTGAGGAGCGCTTAAGAGTTTCTAGAAGAGAAAATGCAAATGATTATTTAAGTAAAGTTCGAAAACAATTAAAAGAACTTCATAAAAAAGATGCTATAATTCCTGAGTTACAAAATGAAAGTCGTTGGTTAGAATATATAAAATCAGAATCCGAGTCATCAGAACGTAACAGAGTAAGACTTAAAAAAAAGGGGGGTGTTGATACAATCTCTGAAGAGTTAAAGAAAACTATAAAAGAGGCAAAATCATTAAACAAATCTGCTTTTGGTAATAAATATATTGGTCAGTTACTTGAAGAAATTAATAAAAAAATTATATCAAAGAAAGCTAAATGGAAGTATAGAAGTGGAGCTTTTATAGCAATTTCTGCAATTGTATCAGGTATTACTGAATATACTGATCATTTAATCGGAGAAGAAATTAAAGACACACCTGTTTCAGAAACTATTTCAGGAACTGAAACAAATACTGACTACGAAACTCCTGATACTTCGGCTCCAGATGATGGAACTACCCCAGATACTGGAGGAGAAATACCAGATGGATCTGGCGGTGATGAGACTATTGTAGATCCAGTTGAAATAATTAGTCATGAGGTAGTCTTTAAAGCAATGGAATATCTCATTTTTATTATTATTTTAGTAGCAATAATATCTATAATTATTCATGTTGCATCATCTCAGCTTGAGAAGAAATCAATCGACCATACTATTGATAAAAATATTGGTGAAGTAACAGCTGAAAATCTTGATAAAAAAATTGATGCAAAATCTTCAAGATTTAATAAAAGAGTGGCTGAAATTGAAGAGATACAAGATTTTCTAAAAAGCCGATAATTATTCATTTGGTGCGGACGAGAAGAGTTGAACTTCCACTCCAAATAATAAGGAACAGCGACCTCAACGCTGCGCGTCTACCAATTCCGCCACGCCCGCAAACCCAAGAATTATACTCAACAAATATTAAAGCTCAAATAATATTAACAAAGTCTTAATAGAAAATTTCTTAGTGCATAAATACAAAAACATTGTAAAGCATGATGAATTTTATTAGAATAACGAAGCAATAAAAAACAAAATAAAATGTCATCAAATTTAATAAGTTCGGCACTTCTGGATTATGAGAAATCTAATCCAACCCCAATGATGCAACAATATATCGAAATAAAAAAACAATATCCTGATTTTTTACTTTTCTTTAGGATGGGTGATTTTTACGAGTTATTTTTTGATGATGCTATTACCGCAAGTAAAATTTTAGATATTGCGCTTACTAAAAGAAACAAAGAAAACACTATACCTATGTGTGGAGTGCCGCATCATGCTCATGAATCATATCTTGCAAAATTAATCAAAAATAATCAGAAAATTGTTTTATGTGACCAAATCGAAACCGTCGAAGAAGCTAAGAAACGTGGTCATAAAGCCATCGTTAAAAGAGATGTAATTAGAATTGTTACCTCAGGCACAATAACAGAAGAAAATCTTCTAAATAGGAGCAAAGCAAATTTTTTAATGAGCATATATGGCAAGAATGACATTTATGATATTGCTTATGCAGATATTTCAACCGGTGAATTTTATTTCAACAAAATCAACAAAGCAAATTTAATTGATGCAATAAATTTAATTGATCCAAAGGAAATAATTGTTTGTGACAATATATTCAGTGATAAAACACTTTTACCGCTCATTAAACAAAAACAAGATACTCTCGCCAATTTTCCTGAAAATTTTTTTCAAGAAAAAAAATCAATAAAAGCATTTGAGGATTTTTATAATGTAGTTTTTCAAGAAAAGTTTAATATTGATAAAAATCTTATTAGAGTTATTGGCAGTTTAATTGAATATATTAAAATTACTCAAAAAGCTAATTGTCCAAAATTAAGCTTTCCTCAAAACTCTTCAAAACAAGATTTAATGGAGCTGGACAACACTACAATAAATCATTTAGAAATTTTTGCTAATCAATCAGGTCAAACAAAAAAAACCCTTTATAATGTTATAAACTATACTGAAACTGCAGCAGGTGCTAGAAAATTAAGAGAGATCATTTGTCAGCCTCTTACAAATATCGAAAAGATCCAAAAACGTCAGAATTTGATTAGTTTTTTTAAAAATCAAACTGAATTGCTTGCAAATATAAAAAATCAGTTTGCTAGTATCTCTGACATTCAAAGAATTATTAGTAAAATCTCAACTAACCGTGCCTCGCTAAGAGATTTCCTAGCACTAAAGCATTCGATAATAGCAAGCAAGGAAATAAGCAATATTTTACTTACTGAGAAGAACCTTAACAAAGAGACAAATTTAACTTTTTTTAATAATTTAGCACAAGATGTCACAGCCTTAATTAATGAACTTAACAAAATTGTTCAAACCGAACAAAATGATAAAGAATTCAGCAATTTCATAGCTCCGAATATTTCTGAAGAGTTAGATCATTTAAAAACTCTTAAAAATAACACCAAAGCAAATATAGAATTACTTGAAGCTAAATATCAAAAACAAACTTCAATCTCAACTCTTAGAATCAAATCAACTAATGTTTGGGGCTTTTTCGTTGAAATAAACAGCAAAGATTATGATAAAATTGATCAATCAATTTTTACTCAAAAACAAAGTCTTGCAAATGCTACTAGATTTATCACTGAAGAGTTAAATGATTTTCAAAACAATCTGCTAAATAGCACTCAGAAAATAGCTGAAATTGAATTTGAGATATTAAATAAAATAAGAGCTGAGATATTAAACCATTTTGATATTTTACAGGATTTTGCCAGTAAAATAGCCCTACTAGATGTTTTATGCTCTCTTTCAATCTTTGCTAATGATTTTGAACTTTCAAAGCCAGAAATAACAAATGATAACAGTTTAATTATTGAGAGTGGTTTTCACCCAGTTATAAAAAAATACCTTCCAGAAAACATCAATGAATATACTGCAAATGATAGTAATTTTGATCTTACGACTAAAATCAAACTCTTAACTGGTCCAAATATGGCCGGTAAATCAACATACCTTAGACAGAACGCTATTATCATTTTACTAGCTCAGATCGGAAGTTTTGTACCGGCAAAATCTGCTAAAATTGGTATTGTTGATAGAATATTTTCAAGGATTGGTGCTGCAGATGATATTACTCAAGGTAGATCAACTTTCATGGTTGAGATGATCGAAACAGCAACTATTTTAACTCAAGCTACACAAAACTCTTTTATTATTCTTGATGAAATCGGCAGAGGTACATCAACTTATGATGGTTTATCAATAGCAATGGCAATTACTCAATATTTACATGATAATATTAAAGCTAGAGTAATTTTTGCTACTCACTATCACGAGCTTATTGACCTAGAGTCAAAATTAGAATTTTTAAAATGTTACAAGGTTGAAGTATCTGAAAACAAAAACACTATTATTTTCAAACATAAAGTAACTAAAGGAAGTGTTGCCAAATCATATGGAATTATGGTGGCAAAACTTGCAGGAGTTCCTAGTGAAATAATCAAATCAGCAAATAAAATTTTAAATAATTTAGAACGCTCAAATAACGAAAAATACAATATTAAAAACCTCCCCTTATTTGAAAACGACACAACATCTGAAATTACTGTGAATGACAATAAAATTATTCATGATGACACTTCAAAAATTAAAGAAAAATTATTAGAAATAAATCCTGATAATTTAACGCCAAAACAAGCTCTTGAACTTATTTACGACTTGAAAAATGCAGCTAACTCATGAAATTGATTATAACGAAATTGTAAAATTTTTATTATTTGTAAGCGAATCATCTGATAAAATTGCACTTGAATATTTCAGGAGCAACTCACTAGTTCCTATAAATAAGCCTGATAGCTCTCCTGTCACAATTGCTGATACTGAAATAGAAAAATATATTAGAGCCAAAATAACTGAATTTTATCCTAACCATAATATTATTGGTGAGGAATTTGATGACCTTGTTAAGAAATCAGATTATAAATGGTTTATTGACCCTATTGATGGCACCAGCGCATTTATTTCAGGCAAACCTACATTTACAACCTTAATTGCCTTAGCTTATAAAAACAAACCTATTCTCTCACTAATCAGTCAGCCTTATTTAAAGGAAAGATTTTATACAAATGGCATAAATTCTTTTTTTAACGATAAAGTGATACAAACCAGCAAAGTAAATAAATTAGATGAATCAGTTTTATCCACTACATCAACTGAGTTTTTTGATCAGAAGCAATTAAATAAATTTTATAAAGTTGCTAAAGCCACAAAATATCAAAAACATGGCGGTTATTTTACCGGTGGTGACGCTTATCAATATGCAATGCTTGCATCTGGCAATATTGATCTTGTTATAGAAGCAAATCTAAAACCTCATGATTATATGAGCTTAGTTCCAATTATTAAAAACGCAGGTGGTGTAATAACAGATTGGAATGGTGATGAAGTTAATGCAAATTCAGATGGAACAATCTTAGCGTCTGCAAATAAAAAACTGCATAAATTAGCTCTTGAGCTTTTAAATTAAGCTTCAAAATCCTTAGCTGTTTTAAATTTACCAGCTTGTAATTTTTCGATATAAATCGCAGTTTCTTTTTTAATGATTGGCGCCATTAAATACAACCCAATTATATTTGGAACTGACATTGATAAAAATAAAATATCAGCAAGATCCACAACTACACCAAGCTTTAACATACCTCCAAGAATAACAAACAAAATAAAAATCGAATAACAGATATTCTCATACTTACCTTGACTAAAATAATCCCATGCTTGCCTACCATAATAACAATATGTAAGCATAGTTGAGAAAGCAAAAAGAATTACTATAAAAGATAGTAAAGTTGAAAATTTATCAGAAACAGTTGCAAAAGCTTTGGCAGTAATAAGAACTCCACCCATACCTTCAGCGCCAATATATGCACCGGTAATGGTAATCACTAAACCTGTCATAAAACAAATAATTATCGTATCAATAAAAGGCTCTAAGATTGCAACAGCACCTTCTCTAACCGGTTCTTTAGTCTTAGCTGCAGCATGGGCAATAGCAGCACTACCTATTCCAGCTTCATTTGAGAATGCTGAACGTTTAACACCCTGAATAATAGCACCTACAACACCACCATAAATAGCTGAACCATTACCGAAGGCTGATGTAAACATTGTTTTTAAACCAGCACCTATTAAATCATAATTAACACCAATTATAACTAGGCAAGAAAGTACATATAAAACTGCCATAAATGGTACAATTTTTTCAGCGAAATGTGCAACTCTCACTATTCCACCAATTAAAACAAAACCAATAATTGTAGCAAGGATTAAGACAATTACAAACTGACCTGTTTGATTAAAGTCAAATTCAGAAACCAAAATTGCCACCGCTTGATTTGCTTGAAATAAAATTCCAGCACCTAAAGCACCAAATATACAACAAATTGCTGCTATTAAACCAAGAATTTTTCCAAGTTTTGCATGACCAATTTCCTTAAGACCATCACGAAGATAATAAAATGGACCTGAATATAAATGGTTATCTTTACTAATTTTTCTATATTTCAAACCAAGTAAAACCTCAGAATATTTGGAGCTCATACCAAAAAAAGCTGCTATCATCATCCAAATCACAGCTCCTGGTCCACCAAGCGTTACAGCTATAGCAACACCAGCAATATTTCCAAGCCCTACAGTTGCAGCAACTGCCGTAAAAAGTGCTTGTGCATGTGTTACCTTACCAGGATCATTAGGGTTAGAGTATTTTCCTCTAACAACATTAACAGCATGACGAAATAAACGAATATTTACAAATTTCAGATAAATTGTAAAGAAAACAGAACCTGCTATTAACCATAAAACTATTACTGGAAAACCAGCTAATTTAAAAAAAAATATACTAGAAAGAATATTAACGAAAGGTTGAAAAATAGAACTAAGAATTACATCAAGAGAAAAATTAGATCCTGACAAAAAATCATCAGCAAATATGTTATTAGAAATTAAAATAACAGAAAAAAACAACAAATACTTCACAATCTATAAAAAAAGTTTATAATATAAGTATTAAATTAATTTTGAATGTAAAGAATAAATATGTCTGAACAAAGCAATTTACCATCTAGCCAATTGTTATCATCTTTAGCAAATGGTGGAGGCGCATCTGCCTCAGGGCAACCATCAACAATGGACTCAGCATTAGGTGGATCAGCATTAGAAATAGGTGCAGAACTTAATAATTCTCCGGTAAGTTCAGCTTTTCAAAAATATGAATTGAGTGGTGGTTTATCAGAAACTCCAGCCCAGACCTTTAGTAACTCCAATACGCTGAAATCAGTTGGAGGCTCCGACATGCAGGGAACAGTAACAGATTTTGACGGTAGACAAGGTTTTCAACCTCCTTCAACTCCTGTAGCTGGTGCTGCAGCAGTTAGTGCTGGACCAATGTCACCTGGTAGCAAAGGTCACTAATAATTTACTTTTACTATATTGATTCTTCTTAGCTACAAACCTATATATAGCAAAGCAGATACTCTTACTGATTTTCAATAATCTGAATCAGATGATCTTTAGTTATTTTAGCCAGTACAAGATAACAAAATTTATCATTGAATTTTGTCTTACTGATGATTTTAACTTTATTATCACTAAGATTTTGAAGCATTTGATCTGAAAGTTCTTGTCTGAGCT
>JAYOLW010000003.1:25604-83713 GCA_038120515.1 Rickettsiales bacterium
CTAACCGCACTCAACGGGTTTGCTGCACTCGGTTTTCGGTTCTTGTTATTAACTCTTGGCCTAAATAGCAGCCTTTATCAAAAGCTATGGCATTTTGTTCCTTATAACCAAACTCTAGAATTATAGATTTTTCTTTTATAAGCTCATTTGATTCAACAATTCTGTTAGCTATCCTTTGTTGGTGGTAATAATTAATATCAGCCTTATTAAATCCTTCAAAATTAAAACTATGATTGTGTAAGATATATAATCTATAACCTAATTTAGATGATCTTGGATCTTTAAAAACAACTGAACCTTTATCTAAATTATTATTTTCTGTGAATAATTGATAAACCATGCAGTCATCAAGAATTTCAAATTGTACATCACTTCTCAGCTTATACATTTTAAGTTTCTTGGCAAAATCATCACAATCAGATTGTATGATATCAATATATAGAATATCACCTATTTCAAAAACAAAAAAATCATAAAGAAAACGTCCATTTCCAGTAAGAAAACAAGCAAATAACAACTTATTCTTTTCTAACTTTTTTAAATCATTGGTAATAAGGCCTTGAAGAAAGCTAATTTTATCAGCACCTGTGATTTTGATGATAGCTCGATTGTGATGCTGAACAAATAAATTTTTTTGATACATATTGGTAATCCAAAATCCTATCAAGCAACGCCTTTTGATGTAGAATACTCGAAATGTAATGCTTTATCAGGGAAAACCCTTTTGTAAGCATTATGAGCTGCAAATGCACACTCAGAAAAGCCAACAACAATAAGTTTTTTCTTATTTTTATAATCAGCAATATCTCCAAGAGCATATATACCCTCGATATTGGACTGCATAGTTGATGGGTCAACCTGAATATGCTTCTTATCAATATTAAGTCCCCATTCTGCTATTGGACCAAGTTCCATAGCCAGTCCATAAAATGGTAACAGAATATCAGCTTCTAAATCTCTAATTTCACCATTTAAATTTTTCACTACAACATGAGACAAAGCACCATTTTCACCTTTTAGTGAATCCAATTGATAAGGCACAACAAATTCAATTTTCTTATCTGCTACTAATTGACGCATTTGCCTTTCAAGCTCATCATGAGCCCTAAATTTATCTCTTCTATGAACTAAATAAATTTTCTCTGCAACAGACTCTAAATTTATAACCCAATCTAATGCCGAGTCACCCCCACCAGCTATAACAACTTTTTTGTCACGATAATTTTCAATTTTATTTACCATATATTTTACAGTACCACCAGCTTCATAAGCCTCAATTCCAGGCAGTGGCGGCCTGTTTGGACCAAATGAACCACATCCACCAGAGATAAAAATTGCTTTTGCTTTGCAAACCGTGCCTTTGTTTGATTTGACTACAAAATCCTCACCATCCTTTTCAACTGAAACAATTTGTTCTTCCAAATGATATTCTGGATTAAAAGGTGCAGCTTGTTTCTCAAGATTATCAATAAGATCCTGAGCCTTAATAGACGGAAAACCAGCAATATCATATATTGGTTTTTCAGGATATAAGGCAGAACATTGGCCACCGATAAATTCTAAACTGTCAAAAACATGACATTTCATGCCAAGCATTCCGGCTTCAAAAACTGAGAAAAGTCCTATTGGACCCGCTCCAATTACTATTACATCTGTTGATTTAATATCCATAATTTAAAATATATTATTCTTCTTTTAATACTTCTCTTCTTCCCGTGTTATTTGGCGGTGATACTACCCCCCTTTTCTCCATCTCTTCAACGATATTTGCAGATCTATTATATCCAATTCTTAATTGTCTTTGAATATAACTAATTGAAACTTTTTTATCTTTCATGACAATTGCCACAGCTTTATTATAAAGATCATCACCTTCTTCATTATTTCCAATTCCTGACTCAGAGACATCATCATCAGGACCAGCAGTAATAATATCTTCAACATAGGTCGGCGAACCTTGAGATTTCAGTTCTTTAGTAATTTCTGAAACTTCATTATCACTAATAAATGGCCCATGTACTCTAATAATTTTGGAACCACCATGCATATAAAGCATATCACCCATACCTAGTAGTTGTTCAGCACCTTGATCGCCTAGAATTGTTCGAGAATCAATCTTTGAAGTTACTTGGAAACTAATCCTAGTTGGAAAATTTGCTTTAATTACGCCAGTGATTACATCTACTGATGGCCTTTGAGTTGCAATAATCATATGAATACCAGCAGCTCTAGCCATTTGAGCTATTCTTTGTAGATATGATTCGATTTCTTTACCAGCAACTATCATCAAATCCGCCATTTCATCAATAATTACAACAATAAAAGGTAACGATGTCATATCAAGCTCAACTTCTTCATATGTAGGGTTACCATTATTAGGGTCAAAACCGGTTTGTACAGTTTTAGTTAATCTTTCACCATTCTTTTTAGCCTTTTCAATTTTTTGGTTATAGCCAGTAATATTCCTAACCCCTAGTGACGACATTAATTTGTAACGATTTTCCATCTCAGTTACTACCCATCTTAAAACATGAATAGCCTTTTTAGGTTCTGTTATAACAGGTGACAATAAATGCGGAATTCCATCATAAACTGACAATTCAAGCATCTTAGGATCAATCATAATAAACTTACATTGATCAGGAGATAATTTAAAAATAATCGATAAAATCATTGTATTAATAGCAACTGACTTACCTGATCCAGTAGTTCCAGCAACTAGCAAATGTGGCATTTTACTTAGATCTGCCATTACTTCATCTCCACCGATATCTTGACCAAGTGCAAGAGGAAGATTAAGGCCACTAGCTTTATATTCATCAGATTCTATAAGCTCTCTTAAATACACAGTTTTACGAGTTTTATTCGGCAATTCAATTCCAAGAGCGTTTCTACCAGGAATTACCGCAATTCTTGCTGATACTGCACTCATAGAACGTGCAACATCATCAGCCAAACCAATAATTCTAGATGATTTAACACCAGGAGCTGGCTCAAACTCAAATAATGTTACAACTGGCCCAGGTTTAATTGCACAAATTTTACCACTTATTCCAAAATCTTCGAGAGTTGATTGTAATTGTTTAGCAAGCGAAACATTTACACCTAAATTCACAACCGATTGTTTTTGAGATGAATTAGCAGCAAGTAGTCCTACATCTGGAAGTTTATATTGAAAAAAAGATTGCGCATCGCCGACATCAAACTCTTTAGCCAGCTTCTTAATTTTAGTAGAGCTTTTAACAATTGTTGTATCAACATCTTTTATTCTTTTACGATGGAACATCTTCTCAAAAAACTCAGAAATAGTTGATTGAAAAAAATATTTAATTTTTAAAATGTTTTTAAAGATATTAATTGTGTTCTTGAAAAAATTTGCAAATAATTTATTGAAAAGTTTTCTGTAAAATTTAAAAGAAATATCTAAAGCTTCAGAAAGACAAATAAAAAACAAAATTATGGATGATGAAAAAATCGCTAATTCATTCATATGAATTAATAATTTATCAAAAACAAAACTTCCTATATAACCACCATAGCTAATATGATCCCAACTTGATGAAACATCGAGTCGAGACATTAACAAAGCTAATAAAAACAAAGAAAAAATTCCATTTGCAGCTTTATATAAAAAGAAAATATCGTTTTTCTTAGACATAAAGAAAACACCCCAAACAAACAAATATATACCTATCAGGAATGATACTAAACCAAATGTTTCTAATGATAATGAAGCTAAAAAATTATATAATAAAAAAAAGAAATTCTTAAATGTTAAATCATTAAATATCAAATCAGAATTATCAAGCGGATGATAGGCAAAAAGAGACCCAACATAAACAATTGAAAATACTACAAATACAAATCCTAAAATTTCAAATGATCTAAGTTTAAAAAATTCCATATTCATCAATAAATTTCAAGGATTGGTGTTAGATAATTTTTGTATTTAGTGCAAGCTATAAATATATTTTAAAACATCATATATCATTTTATCCTTTCTTCTAACCATTTAATCTATTACTACTTGAAATATTCTTTACATCTTATTGATTATAACGTAAAAAATTGTCATTTAGAAAATATAATTAATAACATCAGAAATGCTTGCGAAAGATAACAAGATCTTATATATCAATTTTACCGATGATTTAAAAGATTCAGTTCGATCATATCTTGATGAGAACAATAAAGACAGCATTTCAAAAGCATTAAAAATTATTAACCAAGTTCACTACTCAGATATTGCGGCATTTGTTAGCGAAATAAATTATGACAGAAAAAATACTTTTTTATCAAATTTTTATGATGCTATAGACCCCTTATTTTTAACAAAATTTAATGACCTTGTTTTAGAAGAAGTTATAGAAATTCTAGGGAGTGTCAATATTGCAAGGATACTTTCAAAACTTGATAGTAATGAAGTACTAGATATTATCGAAGATTTAGACAGATCATACCAAGAAGAAATCCTAGAAATAATTTCTCAAAAAATAAAAGATGAAGTTGAAATTGGCCTAAAATATGATGAAGATGCAGCTGGTCGTTATATGGATCGGGATTTCTTATCAGTAAACAAATCCTGGAATGTAGCTAAGATCAAACAATTCCTTACAACAAACAAACAAAAAATTGATGATGATTTATTTGTATTATTTGTCATAGACAACCTTCATCAACCTCAGGGTTTAATTTTAATAAGTGATCTTTTTAAATTTAATGATGACGATCTGGCCAAAGACATAATGCATAACCATTTCTACAAAGTTAATGTTGATTGTGATATAGACACTCTAATTGCTCTCTTTAAAAAATATTCTCTTAAATCAGTAGCTGTCACAGACAAGTATAATCATATGATTGGGATAATTAATTTATATGATATAGTTGAGATAATTGATGAAAACGCCGAAGACGATATTCTACATCTAGGTGGACTAGCCGAATCTGATATCTTTGCTTCTATACACAAAACATTTAAACAAAGACTACCTTGGCTTTGTATTAACTTAATTACTGCTATTATAGCATCTATTGTGATAGGAGTTTTTGATGAGTCTATAGAAAAACTTGTAGCCCTTGCAATACTAATGCCAATAATAGCTTCAATGGGTGGCAATGCCGGTACTCAATCGGTTACTATTGCCGTGAGAGCTCTAGCAACACAAGAGCTTACATCTGAAAATTATTTAAAAATTATTATAAAAGAAAGCCTGATTGGATTTTCAAATGGTTTAATTTTCGGACTTTTTTGCATGGTTTGTGTATATTATTTCTTTGAAAATATAAATTTGGCAATTTTATTCGCCTTTGCCACTATTATAACGCTTACAATAGCAGGGTTATCAGGTTCTGTGATACCAATCATAATACATAGATTCAAACTCGATCCGGCAATATCCTCTGGCATAATTCTAACAACCATTACAGATGTGGTAGCATTCTTTGTATTTCTTGGCTTCGCCAACTTATTTATTTTCTAATTAATATGTCAATAATACCAGTTTTTACTTTTTATACTATTTGTTATTTGTTGGTAATTTTTAGCTATTTACCTTCTTTACTAAGTATTTTTAATGGAATTTTTCCAATTTTCGAAACTGCATTAGCCTTTTTTTTTATTACTCACAAACGCAAATATATCAGTTATTTTTTTCTTCTATTTATCTTTTTAATGATTGATACAATTCAAAATAATATTGTTGGCACAACAGCCTTAATATTCTTTTTATCAATGACGATAATGAAAGCCTGCAAGCAATTATTTTTATTTGAAAGATTCAATGAATTATGGATTGGCTATTGTTTTTTCTGTTTATTAGTTTTTGCTTTAAATTTTTTGATAAATAATTTTGCTTTAAATGACATTGGCTTTTCAATCGACCTCATTATAAAACTAAGTTTGACTATTTTGTTTTATCCAATTTATGACTATATTATTTTTGCTTTATACAACAAAACTATAATGAAATATCACAATGAGAAATATCTCATATAAGCAAAAACTTTTCACAAGAAGATTATTTATTGTTACAATTACAAAAGTTGTATTAACTTCTGTTATATTGCTTAGATTAATATATCTTCAAGTTTTTAATTTCGCAAAATTTCGAACTAGATCTGATAGCAATCGAATTAAAAGCTTTGTTACACCACCGCTAAGAGGCGAAATCACAGATACAAATAATAACAAATTAGCTACTAATACAACATATTATCGAATTCTTCTTAATCAGGATCGATCTACAAATATTTCAGATATAATAACTAAAATTGCCAAACTTTTACAAATTCAAGAATCTGAAGTATTTTATAACTCATCTTCATCGAAGAGAAAATCATCTGATGGCTATGTTTTAATTCATGAAAATCTAACCTGGCAAGAAGTTGCGAGAATCGAGGTCAATATAAAGTCTTTACCTGGTATATATATAGAAAAAGCGCAAAGACGATATTATCCCTTTAACGAAATTTCAGCATTAGTGGTTGGCTATGTTGCAAGCGTTAGTGAAAAAGAACTTAAAAAAAGCAAAAATGCACTTCTAAGTCACCCAGACTTTAAAATTGGTAAATCTGGTATAGAAAAAAGCTTTGAGAATTATTTAAGAGGCAAAGCTGGCCTAAAACATTTAGAAGTCGATGCATATGGATATAAAGTTAGAAACCTAACTCTTAATAGCTCAAAAGAAGAAATCCCTGGAGAAAATTTAAAACTAACCTTAAATATTGAGCTTCAAAAATATACGATGAGCCTACTTAAAGATAAACGCGCATCAGTTTCATTAATTGATATTAATACAGGTAATATTCTTGTTATGGCATCTTCTCCAAGCTTTAATGCTAATGATTTTGTTGTTGGAATTAACAATGATAATTGGGAACAACTAATTAATAACCCAGGAAAACCTTTACAAAACAAAGCTATTACAAATCAATATCCTCCAGGATCAATATTTAAAGTAATAGTTGCATTAGCTGGGTTAAAACAAGGCTTTAATCCAAAACAAGAATTTAACTGCTCTGGAAAAGTAAAATTAGGAAGAAGATATTATCATTGCTGGAAAGAAAATGGTCATGGATCATTAAACCTTGAAGATGCAATTAAACACTCATGTAACATTTATTTTTATCAATTATCAAGAGAAGTTGGCATAGATAATATTGCTAAGATAGCCAAACAATTTGGCTTAGGTGAGAAAGTCGATATCCCCCTTCCTGAACAAAACTCAGGTTTTATACCTACAAAAGAATGGAAGCGCAAAACTCTAAAACAGCCCTGGGTTGTTGGCGACACTTTTAATAGCGCTATAGGACAAGGATATGTTCAAGCCACCAATATACAATTAGCAAACCTTTCAGCAAAAATAGCAAGCAATACAAATATACAACCTCAAATAATAAATAATAACCAAATAACCAATTTTGAATCACTTAATATTGATCCTGAACATCTAAAAACAATTCACAAAGGTTTATATAAAGTCGTCAATGAAAAAGATGGCACAGCCTATTATAGCAGAATTAAAAACCACAAGTTTCAAATGGCTGGAAAAACAGGCACCTCCCAAGTAGTAGCACTAGAACATAATAAAGACAAAGAATTTAAAGACATTGAATTTAATCAAAGAAATCATGCATTATTTATGGGTTATGCACCATTTTACAAGCCAAGATTTGCAATATCAGTTATAGTTGAACATGCTGGTGCAGGATCGGTTGCAGCAGCGCCTTTGGCTAGACTGATATTATATAAAGCACAAAAATTAATACAATAATCAAAATAAAAGCAAGGGCTTACACAAAAAGCCCTTGCTTAGTTTTAAGAATTAAACCCGAAAATTATAAATAAGATGTAATTGTTCCAGGAACATATGATACAGCAACATACTGTGTATCAATATGGTAACTAGTATTATAATCTAAACTTTGATTAACTATACCTGTTATAGTCATATTATTAACACCATTGTTGCATGACTCAAAATTCAAAGTAAGGTTAACTCCAGTATTAACATTATCAGGAGTTTTTAATGGTACAGATATATCATTAGGAATATTATAACTAACTCCATTATAGTTTATATAGCATGAAAAGCTTCTACTTACATTTGCAACAATATCATAACCAGAAACTGTATCAATAGAATCATTTATTATTAAATTTTCGAAAATTACAACTCCACCATTTTCAAATGTAATCTCAATATCAGCAGCAGTTGAAAGTTCAATATCAAAATTTGTGCTATCGGTATAACTACCAGCATGGGAAACAAAAGAATAAAGGGTAAGAAATAAATAATTTAATAGATAAAACCTCATATAACCTCGTAAAAGATGATTTTCTAATACTACATCAAAAAACACGCAAAGTCAAAGAAATGTTGCAAAATTGTAACTAATGGTGACCCCTACGGGATTTGAACCCGTGTTGCAAGCGTGAAAGGCTTGTGTCCTAACCACTAGACGAAGGGGCCAGTGGAAAATAAAGAGTAAGCATTAATAAATTAAACTATATAAAGTTCAAGAAATTTTAAACAAAAAATTATCGCAAAATTGATTTATATATTTCAGAACAAATTTGCACAGGATTATCACTATTTGTTATAGACCTTCCAATCACTAAGTAGTTTGAACCGGATTTAATAGCCTGATTAGGTGACATTACTCTTTTTTGATCGGAAATGTCATTATTTTGTATTTCTTGCTCTAACCTTATACCAGGAGTAACAAACTCTAATTTTTTATTAGAATTAAAAGTAGCAACCTCATGAGCAGAACAAACAATAGCATCAAGACCAGATATTTCTGCTAGTTTATAAAGATTATGAACCTGATCAAGAGCAGAATATTTAAAACCTACTTCCTTAAGATCAGAATTATTTAGTGATGTTAACACTGTTACTCCCAACAATTTAACATTTTTATCAGTTTCGTCTCTAGCACGCTTTGCAGCTTTAAGCATTTCTAGCCCCCCAGACAAATGAATAGTTAACATATCAATGTTAAGTTTACATAACTCAGAAACTGACCTATAAATAGTGTTTGGAATATCATGCAATTTTAAATCCAAAAAAACTTTATAGCCTCTATTCGTAAACTGCAAAACTCCTTCCGGACCATATTTTGAAAAAAATTCCAAACCTAATTTGAAGCTATATACATAATCAGAAATTGATTCAGACAATTTTAATAATTTTTCAATATCAACATCATCTAATGCAACTATTATTGGAGAATTTGACATATAATCGTTTAATTGGAGGCCGGAGGCAGAATCGAACTGCCGATGGAGGATTTGCAGTCCACTGCATTACCACTTTGCTACCCGGCCAATTAAAGAATTTGGTTTGTATTTAGAAAATTGAACTCAGTCAAGACTATTTTTAAATTAATCATCCAATTCTTCACCATAATATTCAACGCTATTACTACCAGTCTCATGCATTACAAGCCTATAAAGCAAATTTCCGGGCAATTCTTTTGCTAGTAATTTCCATATTACCACAATAATATTTTCAGCTGTTGGATTTAAAACCTTAAAAATATCTACATCTTTATTTAGATGTTTATGATCCAAAAGATCAACAATATGTTTATTTACAATATCTTTAAGTATCGTTAAATTTAATAACATTCCGGTTTCTTCAGATATTGGACCTTTTAGAGTTACCTCTAAGACATAATTATGACCATGACCGTTAGGATTGTAGCATTTACCATATAAATTCTGATTTTCCTCTACTGACAAATTTTCATTTAATAGTCTATGAGCAGAAGAAAACTCAATTTTTTTTGTAATATAAACTATAGGCCGTTTTCCAAATTTCATAAATTAGTATTTAAAGGTATTACAGCACCTGACATATGTCCCGATCGAGAATTATCTGCTAAAAATTCAATAATAGTTGCAACATCAAATGGTTCCGTCCTAGATTTCAATCCAGGAGCAGCTTTTTCAAGCATATCAGTATTAACAGCACCCGGAGCAATAGCATTAATTCTAATGTTTTTTTCCTTAGCTTCAACAGATAAAATCTCAGTTAAACCAGCAACTGCATATTTCGAAATTGAATAAGCACTAAAACCTTTGAATTTTTCATAACCAGGAATTCCACCAAGAGATGATATATTAATTATAGAACCACCTTTATTCATATATTTAAAAGCTTGTTTTATTGTAAATATACAGCTTTTAAAATTTGTATTCATTACATTATCAAAATCCTCAATTGCCATCGATTCAAACATTTGATTAGCAATAATTGCAGCAGCATTTACCAATACATCAATACCACCAAATTTATTTTGCGTTTTATGAAAAAGCTTTTCAACATCCCTATAGTTGCTAACGTCACATTTTAGAACCAGCACTGATGTTGGTAATAATAATTTTGCCTTTGCAATATTATCTTCATTGCTTGAACAGACACAAACATCATACCCTTTATCATGAAGAAGCTTTGCAGTGCTTAAACCAATTCCTTTTGTACCTCCTGTAATTATTGCAACCGGCATATTAAATTACTGATGTAAAAAAATTGTGGTATCTGGAGAAAACATATTTTCCACATCTGACTCTCTCATATTATCAATAAGATAATAATTAAAATCACCAAATTTCACATTGTTATTTATTGATGAATGTACTTCTGGTGTTTTAACAATCAAACTACCATTAAATTCAAGTGGTTTATAATCAACTACATTATAAAGGGTATTTTGTTTAGGAGAAGCACAACCTGAGATAGCCGCCTGAACATCAGTTAACACAGCATGAGCAGTTTGGATTCCACCAGCACCATGAGAAATCAAAGTCATATCAGTAGCCATATCAGTTGTAAAGCTTGCAGCATTTAAAGCATTATCAATTGAAAACAAAAAATTATCTTTGCTACAGAAAACTGGTGATACCCTAGAATAAAGGACATTATCAATTAACCTTGAAGACGCTACCAATTTAATTTTTGCTCCAAAATATTCAGCTGCTCTAATATCATCTAATGTAATTTTATCAATTCCAGTAACTCGAAAGTTTGAAACATCAAAATTAACGCCATAAATTAAACTATTTATAATAGCCAATTTTTGCGAAGCATCAATTCCACAAATATCAAAAGTTGGATCGCTTTCAGCTAAACCTAAATCTTGGGCAATTTTAATAACATTAGCTAAATCCTGTTTATCATTATGCATTTTAGTTAAAATGTAATTAGCAGTACCATTTAAAATCCCTCCAAAACTATAAACCTCATTAAAGTTTAAATTGTTTGAAATTGTTTGTATTATAGGAACAGCACCACCAACTGCAGCTTCAAAAAACAATTTGGTGTTATTAACATGTGCTAAGTTTAGCAATTTTTCACCCTCTTTGGCAAGTAAAGCCTTATTAGCAGTTATAAGTACCCTTGACTCAGAAAGTGTTTTAATTGCAATATCATAAGCTATACCTGCATCACCACCAATAAGTTCACAAACTATATCAGGCTGTTCTTTTTCAATCATATCAATAGCATTCTCATACCATTTAAAAGGCAAATCCTTTTTAGATCTTGATGAAATGCCAACTATTTCAACATCAACATTATGTTTTTTTGAAAAATAAGCTTTTTTAGCGGCAAGTGATTTTACAACGTTGCTACCTACTACCCCTATTCCGGCAACAGCAATTTTTATTTTTTTCATTTTATTCTTTTAATAATGATTTGATATTTTTAATAGCTTGCCTAATTCGATTAACATTCTCAACAAGCGAAATTCTTACATAACCTTCCCCCTCTTCTCCAAAACCAATACCTGGAGAAACTACAACATTAGCTTTCTCAAGCAACATTTTTGAAAAAGCCAAAGAACCTATATCTGCAAATTTTTCAGGTATTTTTGCCCATACAAACATGGATGCATCAGGAGATTCCACTGGCCATCCAGCTTGATTAAAACCATTTACTAAAACATCGCGTCTTTCCATATATTTAACTCTATTCTCGTCAATATAATTATCGCAATCACGAATAGCATAGGTTGCCGCTATCTGAATTGGTGTAAATATACCATAATCTAGATATGATTTTATTTTTGTCATTGCTGCTATTAATGTTTTGTTACCAGCAGCAAAACCAACTCTCCATCCTGCCATCGAATATGTTTTAGATAATGAAGTAAATTCAACAGCAACATCCTTTGCACCTTTTACCTCAAGTATTGAAGGTGGTTTATAATCAGTGAAATAAATCTCAGAATATGCCAGATCAGAAATTACATAAATTTGATGGTATCTACATAAATCAACAATTGCCTCATAAAAACCAATATCTACAACCTCAGCAGTTGGATTACATGGATAATTAACAATTGTTGCAATCGGTTTAACAGCAGCATTTTCAAGAAAATTCTGAAGATTCTTCAGATGATCATCCTCAGGAAGATTACGAAATGTTTTTACTTTTCCACCAGCTATTACTGATCCCCATACATGAATTGGATAAGCTGGTGAAGGAACAAGAAAATAATCATCAGGCCCAATAATTGCAAGTGACAGTGCAGAAATTCCTTCTTTCGAACCAATTGTAACAATTATTTCTTCCTCTGGATCAATTTCAACATTAAAACGTCTTAAATAATATTCAGATTGAGCCATTCTAAGTCCTTTTATACCCCTTGAAGTTGAATATCCATGGACTTTATGCTTTATTGAAGTTTCGCTTAATTTATTAATCACATGCTCAGGAGGATTGCCATCAGGATTTCCCATACCAAGATCAATAACATCTAAGCCAATGGCTCTTGCTCTGTGCCTTAATCTATTAATTTCAGCAAAAACATAACCAGGTAAATTTTCTAATCTATGAAATGTTGTTTGCATAATTTAAAAATTAATATTTAGGAATATTTTCTAAACCAAAACCATTTGATATTGGATCATTTTGAATCATTTCATCCAAAAGATTTCCTTCTAAACTATCAACAAATTGCTGAGTTTTCTTAGAATTCTTGTTATCATACATTGATCTATATTGTTCAAAATTATTATTGGGTGAGAAACTATCTGATTCCATCAAACCAAATCTATCCCTATCTTTCTCACTAAATACATTAGTATCAATCACCTGATATTTGTTTGTATCAGTTAAACCTCTATACCTATCTGCCTGTTCAGACTTATTAATATTACTAGAACTATTATAATTAGGTTTTGTAATATTTATATTATTAGAATAATTTGGGGCTGAAGACCCATTAGCCCCAGGGTTGTTCATAAATATATCATTCTTACCACCTACATAACCAGAATATGGGCTTTTCTGATTATTATTTTGAACTGGTTGAGTTGATTTATTTGTATTAGTATTAACAGGAACGCTATTATTTGAATTTTTACCAGCTGAACCATAAGGAGCATAACCATATGGATTAGCATAAGGATTACTGTAAGGAGATTGTGGTTTTTGCTGAGATGAGTTACTGTTGCCATATGGAGCACCAGATGGTGATTGAGGCTGGTTAGAAGGTAATTGCAAATCAGCTGGGATTCTAATATTAGCACCTAGACCTCCAGGATAACTATTATTAGGATTTTGTGAATATGCCGGAATTGAAGGAAAGTCAGAGCCAGGCAATTGACCAGAACCATACATCATTTTTTCGTTTTCATAACTAAAATCATAAGGTGGCGTATAACAGCTCGCCAATGAAAACAAACTCACTAATATAAATATTCTCATTTTATCTCTCTAAAACAATTATACTATCTTTGTAACCTGCCTTTGTTAATTCTTTTTGAAGTTCAACAGCCAATTCTTTAGTAGGGTTTGGGCCAAGTCTGACTCGGTACCATTTTTTACCATTGTCACTTTGACGCTCATTAATAACAACATTGTTAAATTTTAAAAGCTTTGCAGTCATATTATAAGCTTCCTGATAACTTCTAAAAGCAGCAACTTGAACATACTGGCCATTTATAGACTTATCTAGCAATTTATAATTGGTTGCCTTAATATTTTTAGGCATAAAACCTTGCTTGATATCAGAATTATCATTTAATTCTTTAGGCTGAACATCAATATTTACTTTTAAATCATTATCACTGGCAATCTGCTTATATTCTTGAGAAAGTTTTTGAACATTTCCTGTATCAACCTCATCTATCAAAGCTACTTTTTCAGAATTATCTTGTTTAAATAACTCTTTAAAGAAACTTTTATTCTTTTGAGAATCCTTAACATATGCATCTTGAATCAAATAATTACTTCTAGTTTCTTTGCTTAAATATTCAGCGTTATAAAGAGGTATTCTGCGTTTAGAAACATCCTCATCTTGACACGCAAATAATGACAAAAATACTAGGGGTAATAAAATTCTCATATTAATAAAAAAAAACTTGAGCAAATATATTTTAAAATCTTATAAATTTTATGATTAGATTTGCAATAAATTAATAAATAATTAGTTAAGAAATTATTTTTTTCTAACACTTAATCAATAAATTTAATGCTTGATATAGAAAAACTAAGTTTAGCAATCAACAATAAAAATATTTTAAAAGATATTTCATTATCACTTGCTAAAGGAGAAATTGCTGCAATTGTTGGCGAAAGTGGATCAGGAAAATCAATACTTGCAAAACAGATTCTTAAAATTAACGACATAAGCAATCTAACTTCTAAGGGTAAAATTTTATTAAATAATATAGATCTAAATAACTTAGATGAAAAAAAACTTAGAGAGATTAGAGGCAATAAAATCTCTATGATTTTTCAGGAGCCGATGACCTCATTAAACCCTGTTCATAATATAAAAAAGCAGATCAATGAAATTATATTTTTACATGAAAAATTAACTAAAAATCAATGTGAGAAAAAAATTAAGGAATTATTAAAAATCGTTGGTCTAGAATATTTAAATAACAGAGGCAAAATATATCCTCATCAACTTTCTGGTGGTGAAAGACAAAGGGTTATGATCGCTATGGCTATAGCATGCTCACCTCAATTAATTATTGCAGACGAACCAACCACATCACTTGATAATAAAAACTCAAATAATATCATTAAACTTCTTAAAGATATTGCAAAAAACCAGCAAATATCTGTTATTTTCATTAGTCATGATATCAATTTAGTTAAAAAAATAGCTGACAAAATATTAGTAATGCACAATGGTAAAATTATAGAATCAGGAAGTAAAAAAGCTATTTTTGAATCCCCAAAAACCCAATATACAAAAGATTTATTAGGAACAAATTTAACTAAACAAAACAGAAAAATTTTGCCTAATTCAGAACTAATGGTTCAAATAAAAAATCTTAATTTAAGTTATTTTCATTATCAAGGTTTAAAGAAAATCGAGAATCAGGTACTAAAAGATATCAACATTTCTATAAAAAAAGGGGAAACTGTTGGATTAATTGGTGAAAGCGGCAGTGGTAAAACCTCATTAGCGGAATCAATTTTAAAACTTCGAAATGCCAGTGGTGAAATAATTATTGATGGAGTTAATCTTAACACTCTTAAAAAAGAGGAATTAAGATGTTTCAGAAAAAACATGCAAATCATTTTCCAAGATCCATTTGCTTCTTTAAATCCAAGACAAAGAATTATTGATATCCTTAAAGAAGTTACCAATGCTCATAAAATAACCAAAAGCACAGAAATAATAAAGAGATTACTACCTGATGTTAATTTTAAAGAAGATATTCTAACAAGATTTCCTGATGAATTTTCAGGTGGAGAAAGACAAAGAATCGTTATACTTAGAGCTTTGTGCTTATTACCTAAATTTATAATTTTAGATGAACCTACAGCATCACTCGACGCTTCAACCCAGAAAACAGTTATTACTTTACTGAAAAAGCTACAGACAAAATATGATTTATCTTATTTGTTAATTACTCATGACAAATATGTGTTAGAATCAATGTCACATAGATATTATCATTTATAATGGTGACCCCTACGGGATTCGAACCCGTGTTGCAAGACTGAGAATCTTGAGTCCTAACCACTAGACGAAGGGGCCAAAAGAAAGAATTCACTTAAAATAAAAGCAAATATTTAATTTTCAAACTAGTTTATTTCGCCAGTTATTACATTTGTGAAATTTTGAGTACTAAAGATCTCTTTACGTACAGCAAATATATCATCCAAAGTGATGGCTTCAATAAAATTATTTCTATCTATCAGCATATTAGCAGGTAAATCAAATAACATAAGACCCATCAAAAAACCTGAAATTTTACTATTTGATGTAAAAGTTATATCATATTTGCCCATTAAGAATTTTTTTGCCACATCAAGATCTTCCTGAGTAAATTTATAAGCTTTAATTTCATCAAGCAAATTAAAGTAAACATTCTTCGCTTCATGATATTTAGCTTTATCGGTAGCAAAATATAAAACCATATAACCAAAATTATTAAGGTAATTAACATATGAATAGCTTGAATATGTTAGCCCCTCATCTTCACGAAGCTTTGTTGAAATCAATGAATTTCTAGCCGAACCACCTACTAAATGATTAAATAAATAAAATGCATAAAAATTTTCTGCATTTCTTGGAACTCCTTTTATAGCAGAATAAAAAACAATTTGGTCATAACCCGCAAAATATTCGATCGAATTCACAGGATTTTGTACAGAAGCAATTATATTTTGAGAATATATGTCTGAGCTAAAATCTGAAAAAATATTTTTAATAAGATCTTCTAACTCTGACTGCTTTATATCACCAACAACTGCAACCCTTAAACGGTTTTTATTTTTTAATGTTTGTATAAAATTTTTTATAGATTTTTGATTAATTTGAATATTTTCTTCATTTTTAATAAAACCATCTCTGTTGAATGGCGGTTCAAAAAATTTATTTTTAAGATTTTGATTACTAACAAAATTACTATTTAAATAACTATTAGATTTAGCGTAATCAATATATTGAATTGCTTTATTTATATCAGAATCTAAAAGTTCAAATTCATTAAAAAATTCATTTAAGAATTTGACAATCAAATCTTGATCAGATCTAGTAAAATTAAGTGATATGTAAAAATTTTCCATATCATTACTAAAATTTATACTAATATTACGATTTGCAATTTCATTGGCAAAATATTCACGATCCTTTAAAAACAGAAAATTATTACATAAATAGCTGATTACTGAATTAATTCCAACAAGATCACTTTCTTGATAGGCAACCCCAACATTTTTAAAAGCAATATTGATAGATATTATCGGCAAGAAATTATCCTCTAGCGAGTAAACCTTAACATTATCAAAAATTTGTTCTCTAGGTGTATTAAAATCAGCAAAAGCAATGTTTTTAAAGATAAAAAAAGCGAATAAGATTCTTATAAACATAATCCCTTTACAAATAAAGCCGTTATATAGGCTTTATCTGTTAAGTAAATTTATAAAATATGAATCTTGTCATCTTTAATTGAAATTTTAATTTCTGAATTTTCCTTGATCGAACCATCAAGTAATCCAACAGCTATTCTATTACCAACTTCTTTTTCAATTAACCTATCCAAAGGTCTTGCACCGTATTTTGAATCATAACCATTTATCGCAATATATTCCTTAGCCTTATCATCTATAGTCATACGAATTTTATGATTATCTAATTTACGCTGCATTGCTAAAAGCTTAAGATCAATAATCTTATCCATATGCTGATATCTAAGTTTATGAAATAAGATAATTTCATCAATTCTATTGATAAATTCTGGGCGAAAAAACGCTTTGACATCATCCATTATCTCATTTTCAATATCTTTAATTGATTGCTCATTTGACAAAGCATTTAATTTTACAGAACCTAAATTCGATGTCATAATTATGAGAGTATTAGCAAAAATTACTTTTCTACCATGACTGTCAGTTAAAATACCATCATCAAGGATTTGCAGCATTATATTAAAGACATCAGGATGAGCCTTTTCTACTTCATCAAAAAGAATCACTTGATAAGGTCTTCTCCTTACAGCTTCTGTAAGTGAGCCAGCATCTTCATAACCAACATAACCTGGAGGTGAACCAATTAATTTACTAACTGCATGCTTTTCCATAAATTCTGACATATCAAATCTAAGTAAAGCTGATTTATCATTAAATAACGTCTCAGCTAATACTTTAGACAATTCAGTTTTACCAACGCCTGTAGGACCAATAAACAAGAAAGAACCTATAGGCTTATCAGGGTTGTTAAGACCAGCTTTAGAACGTTTTATAGCATTCGCAATAGCAATCACAGCATCATCTTGACCTATTACTTTTTTACTTAACTCTTTATCAATATTAAGATATTTTTGTTTTTCAGCCGCAAGCATCTTTTCAACTGGAATTCCAGTCACTTTCGAAATCACAAAGGCAATATCAGATTCTGTTATTGATTCTTTAATTAAACTATCTTCATTTTTAACAGCATGATTTTTAACTTGCTCAATAAGATTAGGAATTATGCTATATGATAGCTCCCCTGCTCTTGCAAGATCACCATCTCTTTTAGCTTTTTCTAATTCATAATTAGCTTTTTCCAACTGTTCTTTAAGTTCCTTTTCTTTAGCAAGCCTTAATTTTTCTGCCTCCCATTTTGAAACAAAAGCTGATAATTTATCATCTAAAACTTTAATCTCATTATCAATTTCAACAAGCCTTTGCTTTGAATTTTCATCATTTTCTTTTTTTAAAGTTTCAGCCTCAATACGCAGTTGAATTAACTTTCTTTCAAGTTCATCAATTTCAGTTGGCTTAGAATCAATTTCCATTCTAAGCTTACTTGCTGCCTCATCAACAAGATCAATTGCTTTATCAGGCAGAAAACGATCAGTAATATATCGCTTTGACAAAGTACAAGCTGCAATTATAGCACTATCAGCTATTTTAATAGCATGATGCATTTCATATTTTTCCTTTAAACCCCTTAGAATAGTTACGCTATCTTCCAAAGTAGGCTCTGCAACATAAACCGACTGAAATCTTCTAGCTAGTGCAGGATCTTTTTCTATATGAAGTCTATACTCATCTAATGTAGTAGCTCCAACACAATGAAGCAGACCCCTAGCAAGAGCTGGCTTTAACAAATTCGAAGCATCCATACTACCTTCAGCCTTACCAGCACCAACTAAATTATGTAATTCATCAATAAACAAGATTACCTCGTGATCAGCATGCTCTATTTCATTTATAACAGATTTTAACCGCTCCTCAAACTCACCTCGATATTTAGCTCCACCAACCAAAGCTCCAAGATCAAGCGCCATAATCTTTTGTTTTTTTAAAGATTCAGGCACATCTCCTGCAGCTATTCTTTGAGCTAACCCCTCAATAATTGCAGTTTTACCAACACCAGGCTCTCCTATTAAAACCGGATTATTTTTTGTTCGTCTTGATAAAACTTGAATTGTACGCCTAATTTCATCATCTCTTCCTATAACTGGATCAATTTTTCCAGCTGCAGCAAGCTCTGTTAAGTCCTTAGCATATTTTTTAAGTGAATCAAACTTATCTTCAGCCGATGCAGAATCAGCAGTCTTACCATTTCTAATTTCACTAATAACTTCTGATAAAACCGGCAAAACTAAACCTGCTTTAGCTAATAATTTTGCTGTACCCAAATTATTATCAAACATACCAAGTAGGATTGCCTCAAGCGTAATAAACTCATCACGCAAAGTTTTAATTATTTTTTTTACTGACTGATCTAAAATCGCCATATCCTGTGAAAAATATATATTAGGCGAGCCTGATGTTTTTACTGACGGAATTTTATCTAAAACTTCAGATAATTCTTTGATCAAAACCTCTATGTTTCCACTAGCCGATACTATTAAATTAGCTGTGTAATTATCCGAATCTTCAAGCATTGACTTAAGTAAATGCTCTGGAATAAATTGCTGATGACCTTTACTTAACGCTAAGCCTTGTGCATTAGCCATAACCTCCTTAGCTTTGTTACTATATTTCGAAAAATCCATAAATAATACTCCATTTGTTAAAGAAATATTTATGTGCTAAAATACAGTTTTCAAGATGATAAAAAAAATTTTTTAACTAATGCGTGAATTTTTAAAACTGATTAATTTTAGAGAAGTAAAAATAATCATTAAAAATACACCATAGAATAAAGCCTCAACAATCATTGGAGAATCACTATAACCAAAAAATATATGAAGTATTTCACCAAATACACTTTTCTGACTCAACAATGATGACGTATCCCAAATAATATCTGAGCCAAATGAAAAATATCCAGCAGCAGCAAAAAACTTTCCAGCAACTGCAGCCATACCAGCAGCGATAAAAATAAGCAGATAACTAGTAATCTTAAAAATATATTTTGTATTTATTTTGACCATACCAAAATATAACAAAGCACCGACAACAGCACCAGCCAAACTTCCAAGAATTGAACCAACAACAATTAACATAATAGTTTTGCCAGAAAGAATCATACCATAAGAAAATAAAACAATTTCTGAACCTTCACGAAGTACAGCAAGCATAATAATCAACACAATAGTTTTTACAGGAAGTTTTCCTGCTACAACATCAAGCCCTTTTTGTTTAATAGAATTAGCTATGGCCTTACCATGAGACGAAACCCAAACTGCTGTCCATCCGATTAATATACTAGCTGATAAGGCAATTATACCATTAAATAATTCTTGCCCAAGACCATTAGCAAAATTAGAAATACCTTCAATGAAAACTGCAATTAAAAATGAACCTAACACACCTAACAACAAACCTAAACCAATCCATTTAGAACGATTTTCAAGACCTTTTGTGGCAACAAACATTAGGCTTATTATTAACGCAATTTCGAGAACCTCCCTAAATGTAATTATAAACGGCAAAAGCATAACTTTAATTTACAATAATTTTACCTTTAGCTTCGTCTTCATTAAACTCGCCAAAATATTTATATTCACCGGCACTTAATTTACCAATAAAAACAACTGATTTTGTATTACCTTTTATTATTTTCTCTCTTTTTAAATCGTGACTTTCAAATTCTTCTGCAGTTGCATCTTGATTATCAATAATCAGCTTAAACTTCTCACCTGAAGTCACTGTTATAACAGGAGGATTAAAATTGTGATTTTTTAAAACTACAACATATTCTGTTAAATTTTCTTCTTCTCCACAAGATGTAACAAACAAAACAAAAGACACAGTTAAAACTGAAAAGAACTTTTTCATAAAACAAATACAAAAATTTTTATTAATAATGATTATCACTATCAACAAAATATAGCAAATGATTATTTGAATTATTTTATCATAGCAATTATACGTAATTAACTAATTAATACAAATTTTGAAACTCATGGATTCAAACCACCCAAAAATTCAAAAAAAAACTGGGGTTTTAATTATCAATCTTGGTACACCTGAACATTATGACGCAAGATCCGTGCGTAAATATTTACGGCAATTCTTGTCAGACCAAAGAGTTATCGAAGTTAACCCCTTTATTTGGCAAATAATTTTAAATCTTTTTATTTTACCTTTTAGAGCCCATAGCTCGGGCGCCAAATATAAAAAAATTTGGTTTCACGAACATAATGAATCGCCTCTTAAATATTACACAAGAAATCAAGCTGAGAAATTAAAAATTCAATTGGACAAAAAATGTAAAAATTTTGAAGTTGATTATGCAATGCGCTATGGCAAACCTTCAATAGCAGAAAAAATCCAACAACTTAAGAATAATGGCTGTACAAAAATAATATTCATTCCTCTTTATCCTCAATATTCTGCAACCACAACAGCCAGTATTTCTGATGAAATTTTTAGAGTGCTAAAACAATTTAGATGGCAACCTGAATTTAGACTTTGCGGCCCATATCATGATAATGAAATTTATATTAAAGCATTAGTTGAATCATTAAAATCTCATATCAAAACTTTAGATTTTAAACCAGATGCAATTTTATCTTCATATCATGGATTGCCAGCTGAATATTTTAAGAAGGGTGACCCATATTTTTGTTTTTGTTCAAAGACAAATCGGTTATTCGGTGAAGAACTTATTAAGCAAAAAATCAAGATTCCTAATCATTTAAGTTTTCAATCAAGATTTGGTCCAAAAAAATGGCTAGAACCATATACTGAAGATGTGCTAAAAAAACTTATAGCAAACAATGTCAAAAACCTTGTGGTTATTACGCCTGGCTTTGCATCTGACTGTATTGAAACATTAGAAGAAGTTAATATTGAATATCAAGATATGTTTAAAAACTTAGGTGGCGATAATTTTTCGGCTGTACCTTGTTTAAATGATAGTAAACAATCAATTAATCTTTTCGAACATTTGATTGATATTAACGATTGGATCAATTAAAAAATTAGCTCAACTAACTATTTTTATATATTAATGGACGCAATAGATAAAAAAATTATAAAAATCCTTCAAAAAAATGCTAGAACACCAAACTCTGATATTGCCAAAAAACTAAAAATGGCTGCCTCATCAATTTGGGAACGAATAAAAAAATTGGAAGATAAAAAAATTATTAGTCAATATACAGTACTTCTTAATCATAAAGCTATTAACCAAAATGTTTTAGCTTTTGTAATCATCGCTCTTCATTCTGCTAATTGGTCTGAGGAATTCGAAGCAGAAATGCTTAAAATAAAAAATATCGAAGAACTTCATGAAATCATAGGTGAAGATTCTTACATTGCTAAAATTAGAGCGCGCGACATTGATCAATTATCCGACATCCTAAAAAATAAGATTGGAAAAATTGAAGTAGTAAAATCTACAAAGACTACAATTTCAGTAGGTGAAGTTAGGTATGAATCGAGCTTAGGCTAAAATTTTTTTATCAAAGAGTTCTGTATATTTCTAGGGCTCTATTTCTTGTAGCCTTTAGATCTATCATTGCATTTTTATAATTAGATCGATCTGAAGGCATATGAATTTGTTTATCAGTTAAATATTTTAACTCAGGTACCCATTTTCTGATATAATCACCATTTTTATCAAATTTCTCACTTTGAGTTATAGGGTTAAATATCCTAAAATAAGGAGCTGCATCAACACCGCTGCCCGCGACCCATTGCCATGAGGCTGAGTTGGCAGCAAGATCAGCATCAACTAAGCAATCATTAAACCACTTAGCACCGATACGCCAATCTACTAATAAATTTTTAGTTAGAAATGAAGCTACTACCATTCGCATTCTATTATGCATCCAACCAGTTTGCCATAATTGCCGCATTGCCGCATCTATAATTGGAAATCCGGTTTGACCTTTTTGCCATTTTATGATCTCTGACTCATTATTAAGCCAAGGAAAATTATTAAACTTTGCTTTAAAGTTTTGCAAAGGAAATGCCGGAAAATGATATAGAAGATAATATGCAAATTCTCGCCAGCCCAGCTCACTAAGGAAAACAGATCGCCCCTCACCTTCATCAAAAATCATGGCTTTAAAATATAATTGCTTAGATGAGATAAGGCCATAATGTATGTAAGGTGATAAAACTGACGTACCATCTTTTGCAGGAAAATCTCTATTTTTATGATAAAGATCCATTTTATTTTGCATAAAATCCCATGCAATTTCATGAGCAGAGATTTCGGATATTTTATATATATTCTCCCATCCCAACGCCCAATTAGGCTTTCTAGGCAAGAGATTTAAATCATTAATATGTTTTGATTCGGTTAATGTTACAATGGATTTTATAGTTTCTGGAATATCAAGAGGATTAGTAATTTTAGCAAGCTTTGATAAACAGTTACGCCAGAATGGAGTAAAAACTTTAAAAAATTCACCAGAGTTGTTTTTTATATCATTTGGCTCAAAAAATAATGAAGCATTAAAACTTTTAGCTTGAATAGATTGATCATTGAAAAATTTTTTTATCTGAATATCTCTTTTTATTATTTGCGGTTCATAAACCCTATTCCATAAAATTGAATTTATCTTATGTAATTTTACATATTTTTGTAATATTTCAAAGCTGTCACCTATATCTATAATTAAGTTTGCCTGATATTTTTCTTTTAAATCAGCTGCTAATGATAAAAGAGCATGGTGCAGAAACCATTTTGATGCAGATCCTATTGGATGTTTTGGATCTGAAATATAAAGAAATATAACCTCATGATTATTTAGATATGCATAATTTAAGGCAGGATTATCTGCTAATCTTAAATCATTTCTGAACCATATAATTGTTTTAGACATGAGCGATAAATAACATTTATCGTTTAACTATATCAGTATAAATTTCTTGCAATCAGATTATGAACTTACTGAGTAAATAAAGTGATAAAGGTTATATATGCAAAAATAGCAAATAACAAAACCCATATTTGCGTATAAGTTAAAAATGAAGATTTTGCTTTATTACCAAGTAAGTTAAATATTTGTGGCCAACTATAAGATATCAAATCTCCTTGCGAAACCATTCCAAGCAAAGCGCCTTTTTTATCGACTATTGGTAAATGCCTAAATCTTCCTTGACTCATTCTTCTAAGAGCATCAGAAATTAGTGACTCTTGAGTTGCTGTTTTCACCTTTTTAGTCATAACATCTTTGACCTTAACCTTTGTGACATCCATGGCATGAGCTGCCACTTTATTCAAAACATCTCTTTCAGTAAAAATTCCGACCAGTTTTTTATCTTTTAAAACTATAGCTGAGCCATACCCATGTTCAACAATGACTTTTACCGCATCATAAACTGACATTTCTTCATCAATTGTCAGAACATTTGTTTTATCTTTAAATTCTGGTATGTCTATTATTCTCATTTTCTTACCCTTTTATGTTAATAAAGCATATTATTTATTGGAAATCTCTTTACAGCCTTATCTAATAAATTTAACATTTTTTAGACTCTTTGTCTATCTGATAATTTTTCTTCTATTTATGTTTATAACAAAACTTTTAACTATATTTATGTTTTTAAATTTCTTTAATAATGCTAACGCAGAAAATATGACTAAAATGAATGCTTATCAATTTTCATTCAATGATATTCATGGTCACCCGATTTCCTTATCAGACTTCAGAGGCAAAGTAATTCTGGTTGTAAATACCGCATCAAAATGTGGATTTACACCTCAATATAAAGATCTTGAAATATTGCATCAAAATTACCATGACAAAGGTTTAATTATCATTGGCGTTCCATCAGCAAATTTTGCCAATCAAGAATTCGGGGACAATAAGGAAATAGATCAATTCACAAAGGATCAATTTAACATTAATTTTTTAATTACCGAAAAATGCGATGTTAAAGGTCAAACTGCTCACCCTTTTTATCAATGGGCTAATAAAGAGGCAGGTTTTCTAGGCTCGCCTAAATGGAATTTTCATAAATATCTTATTGATAAAAATGGCAATTTTGCGGCCTGGTACAGTTCACAGACCAAACCAACATCTCCTAAAATCATTAATAAAATTGAGGAGCTTTTATGACCAAAATTACTGCAAAAAATGTTCTTGGAACCAAACTTAACCCGTGTTGTTTTGACCCAGTTACTGGATTCAATCGAGATGGTTATTGCAACATCAATGATTTTGATCGAGGTAAACATATAATCTGCGCTGTAATGACAAATGAATTTCTGCATTTTAGCAAAAAAAGAGGTAATAACCTTATGGATGGAAATGCATATTTCCCTGGACTTAAAGCTGGTGACAAATGGTGTTTATGTATCGAAAGATGGCTAGAAGCATTAGAGGCGAATATTGCACCCAAAATTATCTTAGAAAGCTCACATCTCAGCTGTCTTGAATATGTTGATTTAGAAATATTAAAAACATATGAATTTAAGCTTAATTAAATTCAGATTTTATATTTTTAGCAATATCTAAAAGGCCTTCCTTATATGATGGATATATAAATTTATAATTTAACAATTGTTTTAATTTGGCATTATCAACAATTTTATTATCAAGAGCATAAGAAGAATGCCTAAAAACTTTTTGCTTAGGCTTAACCACTAATCGAGCTATTTCGAGTATTTTATCACAAATAAAATCATTTACCTCTTGAGTTTTAGCTGGATTGTCATCAGCAACATTAAAGATTTGATTTGTAACATTTGATAAAAAAATCTGATTTATAATATTAACAATATCTTTAACATGAGTTCTTGAAATTATTTTGGTAGTATCATAATTACAAATTATCTTATTTTTTAAAATACCTTCAATGGCATTTCTTTGATCTCCATAAATTCCAGCAAGCCTCAAAATATTAACATTAGCATTTTTATTATTTCTTATTGTCAGGTATTTTCCTTCACAAGCAATCCTAGCTATACCATTTTCTGATTTTGCAAGTAACTGAGATTCTTCATTAACTTTTTGACCATTATGATCTCCATAAACCGAAGTTGCAGATAGATAAATCAAATTAAAACTTTTATTTCGATTAGAGAAATAATTAAAAAATTGTTCAATTACAGGATCACTCTTAGCTGCATAATTTGGCGGTATCGAAACTAAAAAACAATCATATAAATCTAAAATATCATTTTTAATTTTATTAAATTCATAAGCGATAGACATCAAAGGCTTGCCTAAATATTTAGGTTCAGATTTATGAAAACTATATCCTATATGATTATATTCCGAAACATAAGCATCACAAAAAAACTGGGCAACGTAACCATATCCAAATAAAAATAAATTCTGTTTGTTGATAATATTACCCATTTTTATCTATTCTATACTACTTTTTAGCATCCATGCATTTTTCTGATGAACTTCGATTCTATCGGTAACAATACTTGCTGTTACTTCATCATCATGTTCTTGAGCTTTATGCAATACATTCATTAATGTTTTTACAATAACTTCTTGATCATGCGCTAAATCTTTTACCATAGACATATCATCTAACTCTTCATCACCTTCAACAATAGACGAGAGTTTTCGATATGATGCAAAGCTTCCTGGAGCCTTCTCACCAAGTGCCCTAATTCGTTCAGCTATTAAATCAACTGCGTTAAATAAATCATTATACTGTTCTTCAAACATTAAATGTAATGACTTAAAATGAGGACCGACAACATTCCAATGATAATTTTGAGTTTTTAAATAAAGAATATAGCTATCTGCTAATGCTACTTTTAATAAATCTGCGATTTTTTTATTGGCCATAATTACAAAAATAAACAGTTAACTTTATTGTAACATTTTTATAACTAAAAATCTATTTTTAAACCATTAAAGTCATAAAGATTACCACTATCACCACTATTTAAACCATCTAGAACAGAAATTAACTGTCTAACTGAGAACTCGGCTGTAAAAAGCTTCTCTGGTTTTACAGCGCTTTGAAATGGTTTAGATAAGTTACTATCAACTGTTCCAGGATGAAGCCCTGCTATGATGGCATTTTTATTGGTTCTAGCGATTTCAATCGCAGCATTCTTAAGAATCATATTTAATGCTGTTTTCGAAGCTCTATAAGCATACCAACCACCTAATCTATTGTCAGATACACTACTAACTCTAGCACTTAAGGCCGCAAATAGAGATTTATTATCCTTATTTAGTCTAGGTAAATAATATTTAGCAATTATCGCCGGCGCAATTGTGTTAATGCTAAACAATTTATGGAATTTTTCAGCAGACAGTTCTTTTAATGATTTTTCTGGCATAATCTCATCATTATGCAGCATTCCTGTTGCAACAATCACGATATCAAGCTCTTTATCTTTTGAAGCTACCTCAGCAGAATCTTTAATTGAGGTTTCATTTTCAATGTCAATAAAATGTGTTTTGACATTGCTACTTGTAAAACTAACTTCAGATCTACTAAAAGCATGAATTATATTAGTAGAATTTTGAGCATATTGATTCACAAATTCTTTGCCAATAGCACCGCTTGCGCCAATAATGGCAATATTAAAATTATCATTTTGCATGTTTTACTATAGAAAATCTTATTGAAAATGGTAAGAATCTTAAAAATTGCATGATCAATTTAAATGGCCATGGAAAAGCAATTTCAAATTTATGAGTTTTAAGATTTTTAATTATAATTTTTGCAGCCTTATCAGCTGATATTAAAAACGGCATTGGAAAATTATTTTGATCCGTAAGCCTAGATTTAACAAAACCAGGATTTATTAATTGTACCTTAATATCATATGACAACAATTCATATTTTAAACTTTCAACCAAATTTGACAAACCAGCTTTTGATGCCCCATATGCAATTGAATTTGGCATACCAAAATACCCAGCTATACTTGATATAACAGCTAAATGTTTGATCTTTTTTGCCTTAATTAAAGGATTGAAATATTCAATAAATTTAACAAAGCTTATTAGATTAACATCAATAGTCATTAAAGAAGTTTTAAGATCAAAATCTTCTAACCCCATTGGTTTGTAGGTACCTACAGAAAAAAGAACAAGATCAATGCTGTTGAAGACTTTTTCAACTTCAGTTATTAAATTTTGCCAATCAGCATCTAGCGTAACATCACATTTAACAGCCTTATGATTACCAGAAAATTTACTTAACATGTCGGTAATTTTATCAACTGATCTAGCTGCAACTATTAAATTAGCTCCTTCTGATGCCAATTCATTAACTAAAGAAGATCCTATACCAAAACTTCCGCCTAAAACCAAAATATTTTTATTCTGATAAAATGAGTTTTTAATCATCAAGCTTCTTAAAGAAAATAGTTAATTTGGCGAAAGTAATACCAAATTTCTTAATTTTAGACTTATTAACTAAGGTCTTATCATCTATTAAATACATCCAATCATCTAATGTCACATGGTAAGTTTTTTTAGTTTCATTATCTACGACTAAATCAAGCACATATTGCATCTGGAGTGCATTACCATATTGCTGACCTTTAGCAACTCCAACAACATCAGCAGCAGTTGCCGTAAAATGATGATCATCTTGGAACTCTATAGTCCAAATCCTTTTACTAGTTTCGCCATCATCAAAGGTAAAATACTCATCTAAAACACCTATTTGTCCATCCCATTTAGCTTCCATATCAACTACAAACCGTCTGGTAATTTTACCTTTACGGTCCTCTAAAATACCATGAGCTATAACTTTGCCATTAAGAAAATTTCGAATATCTAATTTAGGAGTATTTTGAGCATAATCTTTAGGTGATTTTCCTGAACATGAGAAAAGTAACATAGTAAAAATCAAAATTTGAATGACGTTTTTCATAATTAATTTTTAAATCAAGCTTTAGAAGGTTTAAAAAATTTATATAAACAAATAATTGCAAATATTCTAAAAACAATTGGCAAAACTGCATATGAAAATGCAATAAAGCCTGTAACAGTTTCAATATTATTCTCAAAATATCCTATACCATAGATAAGAACTGCAGAAGCAACTGCAAGTGACATTTTTAGAATAAAATTGGTCACACCAAAAATTGCAGATTCATTTTGTTTTAACCCCTCTTCCCAAATAATGTCCGTTAGAATTGAATAACCTAAACATAAATCACCACCAAAGCCTATTCCTGCAAATAAACAAATAATGGCATAAAGGATTATATCACCTTCAGATAAAAAGAAACAGCCAATGAAGATTAAAGCTGTCAAAGACATAGAAATCAAAAAAGTTTGGATTTTATTATTTAAAATTGCTGAAATTTTGGTCCATAAAACGACTCCAATAAGTAATCCGACAAAATAAATCATTAGAAACAAACCCACCAGATCTTTACTTGCCAATACATAATCAACAAAAAACATTATAATCACAGCTGGTATTGATGCAGCTATTGCATTAAAAAGAAATACTAAAAAGAATCGCTTTAATTTTTTCGAAACTAAAATTGGTTTTAATGACAAATTTTGTTTTGCTGTGCTTTTATTGATTGGTGCATTTCTGTAGAAAACAATAGCAAAGACTGAAATCACAACAAAATAGCAAACACCTATTATCAAAAAACTTTCAATCTCATGATAAAATAAATTAAGTATTGTCGGGGCTAAAGATGCAACAATAATGCCAATTATAAACGCAATTTCACGAAATGAAATGATCTTAGTTCTGATATGATAATCATCAGTTAAATTGACTGCATAAGCCTGATAATTGATATAAATTATACTGAATAAGCTATATGTTAGAATCATAAAAAACATAAGCCATGATTCAATAGATAGAAAATCAAGTGGATAAAATAATAATAAAAATGACAGACCAAGTAATGGTGCAAAATAACATATAATTTTTTGCCTAAATTTTATAAATTTATCACTTAATACGCCAATTAATGGATCAGAAAAAGCATCAAATAACCTTGTACATAATATTATCAAAGCAATTGACTCAAGGCTAAGAGCAAAATTATCTGCATAATATGATGGCAGATAAATATAAATAGGCAGTCCAATAAAAGCCAAACAAAAAGCTAATAACGAATAAGCAATCATTTTGGAATTATTCATCTACAAACCTAAAAAGATCCTCCTGCATTTTCGGATAGTTAGAATTGTATCTTAACCAAATATCTAAAAAATTTTTGGTAAATATCGGATCTGAAGCTATTATCCCTATTGCCTTTTTATTATAAAAAAACTTTATCATTCCGGTTTTATTATACCTTGCTTCTATAACATCATCTTTTGCAACATTTGGAAAAATTTCCACTAATTTGTTATAATATGACCTTTGCTGAGCTTGGCTCATTACCAGATATTCACTCATTGATTCAATTGAAGTTTCGGCAAGATATGAACTTTCAAAATCCATATTATATTTAATAAAAATTGAGAAATCTGATTGATAAATTTCTGAATATAAAAAACTATTTTTGTTATTTGCACATAGATAAATATCGTAAATCTTTTTAAAGAAAAACGTTAATTTATGATGATTACAAAATTTATACTCCGACCCCAATTTATTCTCACCCAAACCATTAATGGAGAACAAAACTATACTAAGAAAAAACGCATAATGTTTAAGCATGTACCATCGAATATTGGTAAACATTAGTTCTTCTTGCTGTAAAACTCGCAGCACAATAGGCTAAATAAAATTGCCATTTTCTAATAAAAAACTCATCATAACCAAGATTGATTATTTTTTGTTTTGCAGCATTTACTCTCTTAAGCCAAATCAATAAAGTTTTTGCATAAGAATCAGCAAAACCATATTCTTCAGCAATATCTAAACCATTTTGATGCGCATGATATTTAAAGATCTCCGGAGATGGTAAAAAGCCTCCTGGGAAAATATATTCGCGAATAAAATCTGATGTATTTTTATATTTGTCGTAAAATTCATTAGCAATAGTAATAGTTTGCACAACAGCAAACCCATCTTTTTTTAAACATTGCTTAATTTTTTTAAAATAACCATTCCAATATTTTGCCCCAACGGCTTCAAACATCTCAATAGAGACAATATTATCAAACACACCAGTTTCATTTCGATAATCTAAAATTTTAGCAACAGATTTATAATTATTAATCTTAACTAATTCGTCAGTATAAAGCTTTTGCTGATTCGATAAAGTTAGCCCCGTAACTTTGAAATCTTGTTGTTCAGCTTCATTTATAAAACCTCCCCAACCACAACCAATTTCCAAAATATTCTCACCTTTGGGATTAAGCTTAGACAAAATCCTTTGATATTTATTTTGCTGAGCTGTTTTTAAATCTTGATTGTCATCAGAATATAAAGCTGATGAATAACTCATCGTTTCATCAAGCCATAATTTATAGAAATCATTACCTAAATCATAATGAAATTCGATGTTCTTCTTGCTCCCTTTCAGACTATTTTTCTTAAAGAAATTCTTAATATTAAATAATAATGAATAAAAACCATTACTGTGAAAAATTGATTCAAACTCCTTTTGATTCAAGACAATAAACAAAAGTAAATCTACAATATTGGTGGTTTCAAAATAATTCTTTATATAAGCCTCACCAAAACCAATATCACCTTTTAAAAGAACCAAATCAAACACATCATTATTGTTGATTTTAATATCTGCAATTGGTGCCTGTCCTTTTGTACCCAATTCAATAAAACTACCATCTGAAAACTCAATATTTATATAACCATGTTTTGCTTTTTCTAATTTTTTTAAAATTAAATTTTTCATTTCACTGAAATTGTTAAGTTATTCTTAAGAACCTTAGGGCATTTGTAAAATTTTACAGATTTAAGCAAAAGTTTTACGGCTTGATAATGAATTAATATGATTGTTTTAAAAGTTGCAAATGGCATTTTTAAAAATCGTAAAATAATATTTCTATTTGAGAATTCTGATAAATTGCATTTAAGATAAGTTGAAAGTTTTAGCTTACCATCAACATGATAATTTATGTAAATATTTAACTGCTGATCTTGAACCTCAAAACGAAATTTATATTCGCCTTCAATTTTCATAAAAGGTGAGACATAAAATACTTTCTCGGCATCAAGCCATTCATTGGCATCAATTGGCTTTAAATCTTTTTTAAAACAGAGATAGCTATGCTTTTGACCGCAAGTGTTGTTAACCTCATTTAAAACAGCTATTAAATTATCGTTTTTATCAAAACATAACCAAAAACTTACAGGATTAAAAACATAGCCAAAAGTTCTTGGATGCGTAACCAAAACAATATTTTCAACATTGGTAATATTATTTGATTTTAAAATATTTTCTATCCAACCAATAAAATCTTTACCATCGCCATAATCTTTTTGAAACAGACATAATAAATTAAATTTATCGATAGAAAAAAATTTACGTTTTAAACTATCTAGAGCTTTAACCGGAAAGACAATATAAGAACTTTTATAATTAAATTTATTCTGCTTGGGCCAGAATCTTTTATGCATGATCTGACCAACAGCAAGATATGGTTTATTTATTGTTGCCATGGAATCTCAACACCAAATTTTTTCGCAATATTGATTGCTGAATTTAGACCATCCTCATGAAAACCGTATTTAGTCCAAGCCCCGCAATACCATATATTCCTAGTTCCCTGAATAGAACCTAATTGATCTTGCGCCTTTATAGCATTATTATCAAAAACTGGATGCTCATACTCATAAACACCAAAAACATCATCTTGATGAATTTCATTGATTGGATTTAATGTAACAAATAATGGGTAATCATTATCTATATTTTGAAGATTATTCATCCAATAGCTTAAAGATACTTTATTTTCATTTTTACTATAAAGATAAACCCAGCTTGCATATGCATTTTTATGATTAGGCATTTGCTTTAGATCTTTATGCAAAAAAGCTGTATTCTTATTATATGTTATTTGGCTTAGTATCTCTTGTTCTTCTTTAGTCTTATCTGCAAGTATTGTTAAAGTTTGATCAGGATGCGATGCAAATACTACATGATCAAATAACTCTTTATTACCGCTAGCTTCAGTGACTTCAATTTTTTCATTAAGTTTTTGTACTGATTTTACGGCCTGATTTAACTTAATATCACCTTTCATGGTTTGTCTAATTTTTTTTACATATTCTTTAGATCCTCCTGAAACTGTATACCATTGCGGTTGATTGATAACAGTTAATAAGCCATGATTATAAAAAAATTGCAGAAAGGTTTTAGCAGGATAATTTTTAATCACTTCAATTGGACAGCTCCAAATTGCACCTGCCATAGGAAACAAATAATAATCTTTGAAATAATCACCTAATTTTAGATCATTTATAAAATCAAATAAGGTAACATCAGCATCAACATCTTTGTTTGATTCAATCAGTTTAATTGAATATTTATTAAATTTTAAAATATCTTTTAACATTTTATAGAATTTTAAATTTAACAAATTGCGTTTATCAGCAAATAAACCTTTAAGATTTGAACCGCTATATTCGAAATTTCGATCTAAATCCTTCATACCAAAAGACATATCACTTTTTTCGATTTCAACATTAAGCAGTTCAAAGAATGCTTTTAGATTTGGATAGGTTTGAAAATTAAAGACGATAAAACCAGTATCAACTGCAATATTTTTCCCAGCATATGTTATATCAACTGTATTGGCATGACCACCTAAATAACTAGCTTTTTCATATAAAGTAATATCATGTGCTTTACTTAAAAGCCAGCTTGTTGCAAGTCCAGATATTCCAGAACCAATAATCGCAATTTTCATAAAAATATAAAAAATTTGCTATGATCTTTCAGAAATTAAATTTTAATTCAATTAAATTATAACGATTTTCTAACTAAGAATTTTTTTACCTAAAAACCTATAACCAATAATTAAAATTGTTAATAGGAAATAACTTAACACAATTAGAAGACCTGATGGTAGATCAAGCATAATCGAGCTTATAATACCAATAGTCACAGATATTACTCCAGACAACCAAACAATCAAAACCTTGTTTTGAGATTTAACTGCAGCGATTGCAGGAAGTATTAAACTTGCAAACACTACATAAACCCCAACAAGTTGAACTGATGAAGTTATCGCAATAGCAAAAATAAGATAAAAAGCTAAATTTTCTCTAACTATCGATTTATAAAACCAAAGAAAAATTATCGAAACATAGATAATACTATGAAAAGCTAAATCCCTATAAGTGGTAAATAAAATCTGTCCAGAAAGCAGATGACGGATTTCATCTCCACCATGTGGATGATTTGCAAGTAAAAGCATACTTAGAGAAGCGCATAAAATAAAGCTACAGCCAATAATAGCCTCCTGAACATTTTGTGAGAATCTTTCACATAAATAAAACCCATAGGCCGCTATGATAGCAAAAATCACTGCTGATAATTGATTTACCCAAAATACTTCAGATATATATTCACGAGCAAATAACAAACCAAAACCTGCAATTTGCGCAATAGCTAAATCCATAAATATTATACCTTTACTGAGGACTCTTACCCCTAACAAACCATGAGTTAAAGCAATTAAAAGCCCTGCAATAAAAGCGGGAAATACAATTATGAATAAATCCATCATAATATTTATAGATTACTAGTAAGCTGATTTAACATATTTTCATATAAAGCAAATAAATCTTTAGATTCTTCATTACCCCCAACAGTATATGGTAAAGTTAAAATTTTAATGCCAGTTTTATTATGCAACCATTTTGCAGAATCCACTGGATCATATGGTGATAAATTAACATAGGGGATATCACTTGTTTCAGTTAACCTAATTAACTTTTCTAAATGCTTTACCGTTGGAGCTATACCAGGCCTTATTTCAAGTGTGGCAATTTGATTTAAGCCCAACCAATTATAAAAATATGTAAAAGATTTATGATATTGAATAACATTAACTCCTTTAATATTCTCAGCTTTTATCTCCCATTTTGTAATAGAGTTTTGCCATTTAATAATAAAATCATCGTAATTTGACTGATAAAAATCGCTATTTTCAGAATCAATCTTTTTAAGCTTTTCTAGCAATATTTCGGAAATTTTTAAGATATTATATGGATTAAGATGAATATGAGGATTTCCATCAGGATGAATATCTCCTAACGCTCTATCTAATATTTCTGGCTTGTCTAAAGTATCAACATAATTTGCCGCCATTAGATTACCAATATTTCCATGTTGAATATCAAGAGATGCGTTTTGAAGTAAAATCGGAAGCCAACCAGACTCTAGATCAGCACCAGAGCAAATAAGTAAGTCTGCACGACGAATTTTTGCAAGTAAGCTAGGCTTTGCTTTAATATAATGTGGGTCTTGAAAAGCCGAAGTAGCAGAATAAGCTTTAATCTTATCCTGACCAATTTCTTCTGCTAGAGATTTCCACTCAGGTTCACAAGCAAAGACGTTAATCTTTGCCTGTGAATTTGCAGTTAAAAACAAAACACAGCTAAAAATTAAAAAATAAATTTTAACCATGATTCAATAAAACTAATATTTATGCGCCGTATGAGCACCAAAGCTTACAATATATTGTAGAATAAATTGATTATCATCAGCACCATCTGACAATTCATCTAAATTATATTGAAACCTAACTCTACTGAACTCACTATTAGTCCAGTCAACCATTGCAGAATGACTTACAGGATCAAAACCATTAGCATTTAGATTTGTTGAATTAAGAGAAACAGGAGTAGTAGCTGCAGATAACTCACTATATCTAAAACCAACACGCCATTTTGGTTTAAATTTATAAACTAATTGCGCATACCAACCATATGAATCATTATCAACCGCACCAGAAGTTCCACCAATATCATAGGTTCCGTCTTCTTCACGTTTAAAATATTCTGCTTGGAAGGTTAATTCTTGGTTCTTAGCATTTTGAGTTGGTGCTAGGCTATATTTCAAATCAATTGCATATAAGTCAGATTCACCCACAAATGTATCAGCACCCTCTTCAGTTTCTCTAGATACAGCAGATCCTTTTAATGCATATGCACCAATACGCCAATCTTGATTATTACCAATATCAGATCCGAGTCTATAATAAACCGAGTAATTACTATTACCATCACCATCACCAAATGGGAAATCATAACCTCTAAATAAACCACCACCTACTTCCTGGTAAAGATCAGTTGCAAGAACATATGACAGTTGAACTCCATCATCATTATAACCCTTATTTAGGAAAGCTCTATAAGGAAGCGGACGATCAGCAAAATCATCACTATGAGCGTGATGTTCATTTAAGTAACCAAATTTCCAAAATGCTCTACCAGCTTTAAAACTCATACCTATAGGCAGACCTAAGCCAGGGTTAGAAAGTATAAAGGCTTCTTCAAGTTCAACTACATCAGAACCTTCTTCAGTAACAACAGCAAGTGTTGCACTTCCATAGAATTTATCATCAATATTAGATGAAAAGTTTAGTTCAGATTCATTGATTTTAAAACCCTCTTCGCCTCTTTCACCTTCTTCACCAATTGCAAAACCAACAAGCTCTGACTCAGCCTCTGAATAAGTTGCATATTGACCATTTAAAACAACACCAATTGACGGATTAAGCTTGTTATCATAAATTGTTCTTTTTGCCTGATCTTCAAATTGATAGATAGTTGACTTATTGTCTTCTAGCTCTGAAATTCTTTGTTCATAAAGTTTTTTTATTGAATTCAGCTCATTTTCTAAATTTTGAATTCTTTTATTAGTATTTGCAGATGCAACATTAGATATTAAGCATAAACTAAGTGCCGCATATGACACATGTGATAATTTTTTCATTTTAAATAAATTTTTACGTTAATTTGTTAAACCAAGAATGGTTTTTATATTTTGGTTTTAACAAAAAACAGGTGGTGCCCTTACTGAGAAAGCATTAAATTTATTTGAACTATAGAAAACTATTGGCTGATTTGTATTTTCAAATGATTTAAATGACTTGAAAATAAGTTCATAATTAAAATCACCATCATGATTTAGCTTAGCAGAATAAAGGCAAACCTCACAATCTTGAACTAATTTAGATTTATGATCATGAAAATCAGAATCAAATTCAAAATTGTGAGCAAATATTGCTAATTGCCCAATTAAAACTGCAAGAGTTAGAATGTTAAGAAGAAATTTTTTAAGCATCCATTCAAAAGAATCACACTTAAAATAATGTCTAAATTTCTTATAGTCAAATTTACTAATTTTACTTTTTACTAATTTTACTTTTTAACATAGTCTATTTTCAAAAAATTTAACTTGAATTTAGATTTTTATAAAAGAAATTTAGATAAAAACTTTAAGAATAATATGCTGACATACATACTTTATGAAACGTTAACTTGGGTGATATCAATCGGAATTTCAATTTTATTAATTTCATTTCATATAATTTCACTTAGGAAAATTCATTTTGATGTAATAAACAACCCTGACAAAAAAGTTCATTTTCATATAATAAAAACTATAACCTTTTTAATATTAGTTCATACAATCGAAATCATTGCTTATGGATTTTTATTTTATCTTACATGCGATGTTTTTAGTTTAGGGCAAGTAATTGGCTCAGAATCATTATTCGATTATTTTCATTTTTCAGCTGCAAGCTATACATCACTAGGATTTGGTGATTTGATACCAGTAGGAACGGCAAGAGTATTAGCTGGTCTTGAAGCACTTGTAGGTCTTACCATGATTGGATGGACAGTAACATTTACCTACCCATATATTAGAGTTCAGAAAAATCAATCTAAGGATGCCGTAACATTTTTCTAAAATATGTTAATTTATTATTAGTTTTAGATTGCTTAATCAACTTATGCAATATAACAAAATATCAATGTAGAGATATTGAAAACCATTAAATAATTAATTTAAAATGTTGTTTATGTTAAAGAAATCTCTTTTATCCAAAACTATACTTTCGACTATTTTAAGCCTAGCAATTACACAAAACAGCTTTTCAGCTGGTAACACTCATATTCAGCTTCCTGGTAAATTTGATGCCAAGACTAATCAATTTTGGTGGCCCGATCAACTTGATTTATCAAGCCTTAGGGATCATGACCCTAGGTCCAATCCATATAGTAACTACTATGATGAAAATTTTAAATATAGCGAAGCGTTTACAACACTAAATCTTGAAGAAGTTAAAGCAGATATTAATGAAGTTTTAACAACATCACAAGATTGGTGGCCAGCCGATTTTGGTAATTACGGACCATTTTTCATAAGACTTTCATGGCATAGTGCTGGAACCTATCGAACATTAGATGGTAGAGGTGGAGGTGATGGTGGTCAGATACGCTTTGAACCACTTAATAGCTGGCCGGATAATGGAAATCTAGATAAAGCAAAAAGACTATTATGGCCAGTAAAGCAAAAATATGGCCAAAATTTATCATGGTCGGATTTAATGATCTTAGCAGGAAATGTAGCTCTTGAAAATATGGGTTTTGAAACTTATGGTTTTGCAGGTGGTAGATCCGATGATTGGGAACCTGATCTGGTATATTGGGGTCCTGAAGTTGCAATACTTGCAAGTGACAGAGATGGCGCTGATGGCAAATTACAAAAACCTTTAGGCGCTACTCATATGGGTTTAATTTATGTCAATCCTGAAGGTCCGAAAGGAGTTCCTGACCCGGTTGGATCAGCTAAAAATATTCGGATTACATTTGCTAGAATGGCAATGAATGATGAAGAGACAGTAGCACTTATTGCTGGTGGCCATACCTTTGGAAAAATGCATGGTGCACATAACCCTAAAGAGTGCGTTGGCGCTGAACCAGCAGCAGCCCCTACAGAGCAGCAAGGTTTTGGCTGGAAAAACAAATGCGGTAAAGGTAATGCCGAAGATACAGTTACAAGTGGCTTAGAAGGAGCATGGACACAAGCGCCTACTCAATGGTCAACATTATATCTTGAAAATCTTTTAAATAATGAATGGGAGCAAACAAGGAGTCCTGCTGGTGGTATTCAATGGATACCAAAAGACATATCACTACATAAATCGGTGCCAGATGCTCATATAGAAGGAAAATTCCATCCTCCTGTTATGACTACAGCTGATCTTGCTTTAAAAAATGATCCTAAATATCGTGAAATCGCGCAGCGTTTTCTCGATAACCCAGAACAATATCAAAGAGCTTTCGCTAAAGCCTGGTATAAATTAACTCATCGTGATATGGGGCCAAAAATTAGGTATTTAGGTGATGAAGTTCCTGATGAAGAGTTGATTTGGCAAGATCCAATTAATAAACCTGAATATTCTTTAATCAATGCTTGGGATCAAGCAAGGCTTAAAAAGCAAATTTTAGATTCTGACCTTACAATTTCAGAACTTGTACAAACAGCATGGGCTTCAGCTTCAACATTTAGAGCATCTGATATGCGCGGTGGTGCAAATGGTGCAAGAATTGCCTTAGAGCCTCAAATAAATTGGACTGTGAATAATCCCGAAAATTTAAATAAAGTTTTAAAGACTTTAACTAAAATTCGTGATGAATTTAATAATTCAGTTTTTAATTTTACTAAAGTTTCGCTTGCAGATCTTATAGTCCTTGCTGGTGCAGCAGCTATTGAAGCAGCCTCATATAATGCTGGATATGAAATTACTGTACCTTTCGAGCCAGGGCGTGGTGATGCAACACAAGCTCAAACTGACATAGCATCATTTGATTTGTTAGAACCAAAGGCAGATGCATTTAGAAATTACTATAACAAATCAACTTCTTATCAGACTCCAATTGAGATGCTTGTAGACAAAGCTGACCAACTAAACTTAACCATTCCTGAAATGACAGTTTTAATTGGAGGAATGAGAGTTTTAAATACAAATTATGATGGAAGCCAAAATGGAGTTTTTACAGTTAATCCAGATGCACTAACTAATGATTTTTTTGTAAATCTTTTAGATATGTCTTATAAATGGCAAAAATCAAATCAAGAAGGTATTTATGAAGCAATCGATCGCAATACTGGAGAAGTAATTTTTACTGGAACCTCAGTTGATTTAATATTTGGATCCAATTCAGAACTAAGAGCAATTTCCGAAGTATATGCTTACTATGATTCCCGTGAGAAATTTATTAAGGATTTTGTAAATGCTTGGGTAAAAGTAATGCAATTAGATAGATTTGATCTTCATGATTAAAATTACCTGCTAATTGCAAAAATTATTTTAAGGGCAGAAATTCTGCCCTTTTTTTATATTTTAATTATTAATAAAACTGTAAGATAATATTTTATAAGCAAGTTTAGCAGCCAAAAAATCACAAGAATGCATTCCTTTTCTTGGTGATAATTCATTAATATCGGCACCAACAATATTAGAATTTTTCGAAACTCTTCTAATGATATCAATTACATCATCCCAAAACAGGCCTCCAGGCTCAGGAGTTCCTGTAGCTGGCATAAGGCTGGAATCAAAACCATCAACATCAAATGTTAAATATACAGGTCTATCTTTTAAAATTGAAACAATCTTTTCAATATCCCAATTCTTTTTATCTTTAGCAAAAAAGATATTAATTCTATCTTGATTTCTTTCAAGGAAAGGAATTTCTTCACTCGAGATATTTCTTATACCTATTGAAACTAAATCTACTTTATTTTCGATTTCTTGGGCTTTATCATCTAAACAACGTCTTAAAGCTGAGGCATGACTATAATATTCTCCTTCATAACCATCTCTTAAATCTGCATGAGCATCAAAATGCAAAATTGCTAAATCTTTATATTTTTTAACAAATGGCCTAATTGATCCTGCCGAAATTGAATGCTCGCCACCAAGTACAAACGGAAATTTATTATCATTAACAACCTGTTCCACAATATCATTTAACTGATCTAATGACTTAGCCAAATTTTTATGAATTTTTGGTTCTTTAATAGTTACAATACCAATTTGTTTATATGGCTCTACCCAAAATTCTTCATCAAATAATTCAACTTCATGACTAGCTTTTATGATAGCTTTTGGACCATTTTTCGTACCACCAAAATAACTAACAGATTTCTCCAAACCAAAGGGAATTATCACAGCTTTTGCTTCTTGATAACCAACTGAATCAGAAGTTTCTAAGCCTAAAAAAGCTTTACTTGGTTTTACTAATTTCATTTTGCAAAAATATTAGAAAAGTTTCTTGGATTCCTTACCTTCCACAAACCCTTATGGTAAGCATCACTTATAATTAAAGGAACAACAGTAGTAGCTTCTGCATAAAGCATTTGCTCATAAACAGTATCGACTTTACCCCATGAACAGGCTTCTTTTAATGTTGAACTTGAACAAGCACCATCGCGACTGTCTGCAACTGTTATTTGAACAGCATATTTATGCATATCAACTTCTTTACCAAGAATCTCAGCACAAATCACTGTATCTTGAACAAAATTCTTTGGCACACCACCACCAATCATAAATAAGCCAGTAGTACCAGCTTTAATCTTAACATCAGTAAGCTCACGGAAATCAGCTATTGAATCAATAGTCATATGATTATTAGGATTAACGGCTTGATGTTTTACAAGACCAAACCCTGCTGATGAATCGGTAAAAGCTGGGCAGAAAATAGGAACATTATGTTCATAAGCTAATTGAACTAATGAATCTTGTTTTTTGGCATTGCCATTTTTTAGCCATTTACCCATTTCAGCTATAAATTCACGTGAACTATAAGGCCTAGCTTCCAAAGAGTTAGCAATGTCTAAAATTGCATGATCACATTTTTGCAAATCTTCTTCATCGATATATGTGTCATATATTCTATCAATGTAATGATCTCTTAACTCCTTATCATCAGCAAATTGACTACCTTGATAATGTTTAAAACCTAAGGCTTCGAAGAAATCCATATCAACGATCGAGGCACCAGTTGCAACAATACAATCAACCATTTTATACCTTATCATATCCGCATAAACCTTCATGCAACCAGCAGCAGAAGTTGACCCAGCAAGAGTTAAAACTATTGAACATTCTTTATCTGCTAACATTTTATTAAAAATCTCTGATGATTTTGCAAGATCTCTTGATGAAAAAGACATTTTCTCCATAGCGGCTATAATTGGCCTAGAGTCAAAAGCTGTTATATCAATATGTTCAACAATATTTTTTAAGAAATCTTTTTTATTATTCATCATTCATCTTCATGTAAATTAATTATTAAGCAGCTACAATTTCAACTTTGCCATTAACAGAATGATTCTCAACATACATTGTCATTAAAGGCTCGTCACTAATATTTATAATATTTTCTTCACTGTAAAAACCATTAAACCCTGTAGCCATAGCTTTGGCATAAGCTCCTACTTGACCTATTTCAATATAATCACCTTCTTTTATCTCATTTGGTAAATAGAAAGGACCTTTCATATAATCAAGTGAATCACAAGTCGGACCATAAAAACTAAACGGGGTTAAATCGGTAGAATTAATTTTGTGATCATTAATTAACTTTGATGGGAACACAAAACCTAAAACACCAGCATCGAATAAACTTCCATAAGTTCCGTCATTAATATACAAATAATCATCTTTTCGAAGCTCTACTTTTACAATCAATGACATAGATTCTGCAACAATCGCCCTCCCAGGCTCTGCAAGCAAATGCATCTTGTCCGAATTAGGAATCGATTTAAATTCTTTATTTATAAGTTTAAAATAATTTTTAAGGCTTGGCGGCATAAAACCTGGATATATTGATGGAAAACCACCACCAACATTAAAATATTTTGGCAATACATCTGATTTAGCAATAACATCTTTAACGGTTCTGATAGCGATTAAATAAGAATCAGGATGCATTGATTGTGAACCAACATGAAAACAAACTCCACAAGACTTGGCATATTTAGCAGTTTTCTTAATTAACTCTGGGGCTTGTTGAAGATTCACACCAAATTTATCAGATAATGATATTTCTGCAAAGCTATTTGGAATAGCAATCCTTACATGCAGATTAAGATCTTTTGCATTATTTGTTTCTGATAAAATTTTATCAAGTTCATGCTCATGATCAAGAGAGAAGTGTCTAACTCCATAATCAAAATAAGCTGTTTTAATAGCTATTCTTGATTTAACTGGATTCATAAAAAAAATCTCAGCATCATCAAATAAATCATAAATCAACTTAACCTCTCCTAATGACGCAACATCAAAACCTTTAATACCATTTTGATATATTTGTTTTAAAATAAGTGGATCAGAGTTTGTTTTAACTGCATAAATTGATTGACCAGGAAAATGTTCCCTAAAATAATTTACAGATTTTTTTAATGCATTAGGTCTAAATACAAATTGAGATTTATTCAAACCTTTTGCAACTAATGAAGATATCGAAACCAAATTATGCATAAAGCCACAAAATACATAAAAGGAGAGTTAAAAAAATTTAAGCTTCTAAAAAGCAAGCGCATATTTTAGAATTTAAGTTTTTATTTAACAATCGATAATTTACATAAATGTAAATTTTATTGATTTAAATAATAAATTTTAGGTTTTAATGCATTAAATTAGCTATTTTTTCTAATTCCGAATCGTTTAATAATGCAAATTATATAAGTATTAATCAAACCTCAAATCTAATCTGCTTTATATTTTGTTCATTTATTTTGTAAGATAGTTTTAACATGCTAAGTTCTTAATGAGATAAAATAATTATTAGTTTTAAATTATGAACTTATATCATGATCATGAAAAATGCCAAAATGATGCATTTACTGTTGCTACAAAAATCTGCCAAGAGAAAAACATTAGATTTACTAAATTAAGAAAAAAGGTTTTTAGCATTATCGCCAAAGATCATAAGCCTGCCAAAGCCTACGATATTCTTAGTCTTTTACAAAAAGAAGATAATTCAGCCAAACCTTCTACTGTTTATAGAACTTTAGATTTTCTACTTGAGTATAATCTAATTCATAAATTACATATCTCTAATAGCTATGTTTCATGTACTCATCCATTAAAACACCAAAAATGCTATTTTCTAATTTGTAACAAATGTAATCAAGTCAGTGAATGTTGTAACGATCAAATTAGTAAAGAAATAGATCGAATAGCTTCAAATAATAACTTCAAAATTAGTGAGAGCATAGTTGAAATTAAGGGAGTATGTAAAAAATGCAGCTAATGAAATGCCGAACCAGATACTGCAATAACTAGGCTCAAAGAATATAAAAATACTGAAGTTTTAATAAATACATCATTAGTAAGATCACTAAATTTACAAAATTTTAACTTCTTTTCCTCGCAACATTCATTCTTCTTAGGTAAAAGTTTAAATAAGACTGAAACTGCCAAAATGATACCAGAAAAAATCAAAATTTCAGTCTCTAAAGATTCAAATTCAATTAGAATTGGCAAGTCAACAACAGAATTTGTGACAATTCCGACTGAGGCAAAAAGACTGACTAAAGAAAAAAATAACGGGATCCCGCAACAGAAAATATGCATTAAGCTGCAACCAAATACTAATGAATGAAGAACTACCATTATCTAAAACAAAATGTTATAACGTAACATTTTTAGAGCAAATCCGCTATATTGTCAAGATAGAAGACTATTACAAGGCTATAAAGAATTAAGCCAATCACAAATTAATTTTGAACCATTTATTAGGTTTTGAAAGATATCTCTACTTTGGAAATTATTGTTTTTAATATCATTTATAGCTTTTGTACCATCAAAATCAACAAAAGCGAGTCTTGCAGCAAAACAACTTTCATCAAGGCCAAACGCCGATCCTGGAAGCAAAGCAACCCCGGTGTCATTCATTAAAACATCACATAATTCTTTAATATTACGGATATTCTTTTTATTTATTTGTTCTTGATATTGCGCAAAGTCAATCAACAGGTAAAATCCCCCCTGAGCCTCATGAAATAAAATATCAGAATTTTCACGAAAAATTTTAGTGATGCTATTTAAGGCCATTCTTAAAATTTGTTTTTGTAAATCAATAAACTCTATAATGTCATTGGTTTTATTATAAGCCTTTATAGCCGCAAATTGAACAGGAGCAGCGACTGAAGAATATGTTTCAGAACCTATTCCATTTAAAATATTAGTAAAATTTTTATCAAAATCACCATGATAATAACAAAAACCAAGACGCCAGCCCCCAGCCCCGCACCATTTTGATAACCCATTAGTCACAATTGTTTTTTCAGGGTAAAAACTTGCAATAGAATGATAATCTGATTCAAAACTAAGCAGTGAATATATCTCATCTGCAATCACTAAAATATTATATTCTCTGCATATTTCAGCAATATTTTCTAATTGTGACTTTGAATAAGTCAAACTATCAGGATTACCAGGACTTGTTAAAATTAATATTTTTTGTTTTTGTTTATCTATCAGAGTTTTAGTTAAAAAACTCTTAAGCTTTTCAGCGCTAAGACGCCATTTATTTTGGAAATCCGTATGAATATAATAACAATCTTTTTTTAGAAGTTTTGATTGCGGCATATAAGAAACCCAACTAGGAGCAGGTAAAATTAAAGCAACATCATTAAATGCAGCTAAAATATTATAAATAATCATTTTTGAACCTGGAGCTATATGAATATTTTCAGGCTTAATATTTATGTTATCTGTGGAATGAAAATTTGCTATATTAGTTCTTAACAATTCAAGACCTTGAACATTAAGGTAATCATGATGATAAGCATTTTTAGCTAATTCATTAATTAGAAAATTTGGTGGACTAAAAGGCGATTGGCCAAAACCAAATCGGTAAATTTTTTCACCTGCTGCAATTTTAGCTTTTGACAATTCATTTATTGCAAGAGTATCAGAATGACCAACAGAATTATAATTGTTTATATTTAACATAAAAATTTATCTAAAACATAAAATTAATTTTATGTGAATTAATTTTTAATTGTCAAAATAACTCTATTTAATTGTTGTCATTCTTCTAAGCACATTATCTTTTCTTATAAAATGATGATATAAAGCTGCAAATATATGCACTAAAATTAGGACCCAAACAAAATATTTACCGCCTTTTTTATGGATAAAATCCATAGGTGGTTCAAAACTTTGCCAATTAAGACCAAATGAATCAACTATTAATGTTTGATAAAGCCATGTGTCAGAAAATTTAGGAATATTAAATAAAGTAAAATACTCTGTATGAACACCAGTGCCAAAATACCCAGTAAGAGGCATAATTATCATAACAGCATATAAGGTATAATGCGCAAAATGTGCAGCATTATGCTCTAATTTTGAACCTGGTTCATCTTTTGGAGTTTTATTAAGACATTTCCAAACTATTCGCAAAACAACAAAAACAAATATTGTGATACCAAAAGAAAGATGAAGCTGAAGCGCGGTCCAATTTTCTGGAGTTCTGTATTCAGTAAACCAATGTCGATAATAAACTGACATATATGAAGCTAAAAAGCCAAGTGCCACAATCCAATGTAACAAAATTGCGATTAATCCATATCTATCTTCAGTATTTTTATATTGCATAAAACCAATCCTAATCTTTATTTAACACAATTCGGTATCTAGCCTCACCTGATTCTAAATGAGCAAATGCCTGGTTAATTTCGGACATTTTAAAATGTTCAATAACAGGTTTGATGTTATGCCTTGCAGCAAAATCGAGCATTTTAGTGATAGTTGCAGGAGAACCAACCGGAGAACCAGATAAACTTATTTGCCCGGCAATTAATGGAAAAACTCCTGTTGCTATTGGCTCAGATACTACGCCAACAAAATGAAGTCTAGCTTTAGGTGCTAAAGTTGAAATTATCGCCTGCCAATTTAATGATGCATTAACAGTTGAAATCACAAAATCAAATTTACCAATATTCTGTTCATAAGATTTATCTTTACGTGAATTAAAAACATAATGCGCACCAAGATCTTTAGCTTCTGCAAATTTATTTTCACTAGTAAATGCCGTTACTTCACAGCCCCAAGCTTTGTAAAACTGAAGGGCTAAATGACCAAGACCACCAATACCTATAACAGCAACTCTATCAGTTGGCTTTACTCCAAATTGTAGCAAAGGATTAAAGACTGTAACTCCACCACATAATAACGGGCCCGCATCTTTTAAATCCAATTGTTCTGGTAATTTTACAACAGTTATATCTTGCGCAATAACTTTCTCTGAAAAGCCTCCATAATTGCCAATTATTGTAGCACTTTGATCTTTACATAAATTATGATCACCTGAAAGACATTGATTACAATGTTTGCAATAGCCATTATGCCAGCCGAGACCAACTCTATCACCAACTTTATGATTTGTTACATTTGCGCCAATATTTGCAACAACACCGGTGATTTCATGACCACCAACAAAAGGAAATACTGAAATACCCCATTCATTTTTCCACATTGATAAATCACTATGACAAATGCCACAAGAATGAACATCTATTTCAACATCAGAAGGACCTAATTTTTCAAGATTATAATTAATTTCTGTAAAACTCTCACCGACATTATTTGCAATATATGCTTTAACCATAACCAAATTTAAAAAATAACATTTATTCAACTCAAATATGAAATTTTCAAGTAATTTATATTTTTATCGACTTTAAATTAAGTATTGATAAGAAAAAATTATAACTTTTTTAATTATCTTATGAAGTATTCGATCATTATACTCTCAGGATTATTGTTTTCTTCATGCATGCAATCATCTGCAGGAGTTGCTTTTGTAAACAACTCAACCGAGGCAGTAGCTGCTTACAATGGAGTTAAAATATCCAAAACTGGAACTTCTTGTTCAGAAACTTATCTTGGAATTGCAGCCATTGGTAGTAACTCTATTGAAGAGGCAAAAGAAAATGGCAATATTACCAATGTTGCTACAGTTGATACCAAATTTAAAAATATTTTTGGTATTTATCAACATGCATGTACAGTCGTTAAAGGTAACTAATAGGTAACATTATGAATAAATTAACAAAAACTTTTATTATTGGTTCAGCCCTAATTTTATCAAGCTGTGGAACTGCTGGAATGAGTAAATCTGGATCAGGGATTTATATATCTGCAACTGATGGTATTCACACTAATAATGATGTCAAATCTAACAAATCTGGTGAGGCATGCATGTATAACATCTTCGGCCTTGTGGCTTCTGGTGATATCTCTGTTGCGGCTGCTAAAGAAGCTGGTAATATTACTAATGTTGCATCAATTGAAAGAACTAATTTAGGTATCAACTATCCTGTAAGTTTTGCAAAAACATGTACTATTATCAAAGGTAACTAATAAATCATTATTAGTTCAAAAAATTAAAGCCCGCTTTGGCGGGCTTTTTTCATTTCTAAAAACGGAAAAAACTTATTAATTAACAATTACAATATTGGCATTTGCTAGAGTTTCTTTCACAAATTCTTGAACATTTTTTCTAGCCATTGTTTGCGCCAAACCATCTTTGGCATCTTTGAAATTATTAATTTTGGCAGGCCTTCTTTCTTCTAATTTTACAATCATCCATTTATCTGAAACTAGAAATACATCGGAGATCTGACCTTGATTTAAATCTTTAGAATTAGTTAAAATTTCAGCAGGTAATGCATCTTCAATAATAAAACCAATATCACCACCATTTTTAGCAGATTGTTCATCAATAGAATTAGCCTTAGCAAGATCAGCAAAACTATTAGGAGCTTTAACTAATTTAGCATGGATAGAATCCGCATCAGTTTGTTTATCAACTATTATATATCTTAACCTTAGATCTTCTTTATCTTTAAAAGCTTCTAATAATTTGTCATATTGATTCTGCAAAGCCTCATCAGTAATTTTAGCTTTAGCAATTTCTGATAAATATTTTTGTTTTAAAAGATCCATTTTATATTGTTTAACAGATTCTTGAAACATTTTATCTTGATGATAATTTGCCTCCATTGCTTTTTGATAAACGATTTTTTGCATCACAACTTCATTTATAATTGTTTGCTGTTGTTCTGGATTTAGATCATCAAAGCTTATATTTGCCAGTTGTTGGTTTTGAAATGATAATTTACGAATTTGAATATTAACATCTTCAGTTGTAACAACACCATCATTGAAATTTGCAATAATAACACCTTGGCTTGTTTCACCATTTTTATTTAGAAACTTGTAAGCAACAAAAGACAGTGTAAATAATGCAAAAACAACAAAAATAATTAATAGTAACTTCTTATTTTTCATGATCATATTTGATAAAATTAATTTAAAATAACTAAATCATTTAACTATTATGATTATAAAAACAAGGGCAAAAACTTTTATATTCATATCTTTGTATAACATTTTTAAAACATTATAACTTTTCATCTGCATCGTTAGCATTTACATTACTTTATAGCCACAACTCTGAATATACTTCGTTTTAGAACGGCACCTTTATCGATTAGACGACATTATTTAGGTGCACAACTCATATTATTTACAACATGCTAATAATAGCCTTTTACACATGCTTTTTGTTAATTAATCAAAACATTACTATTAAACAACAAATGAAAAGTTGTAGATTTAAAAGAATATTTCATCTTATTAAAAACTGTATCTTAAACTTAAAAACATATTTGTGTTTTGATTAAATTGATTAAAGAAAGTCGCAATATTATCACCATAGAAAAAATTACCTCCAATGGCTGTTGTCCAATTATCATTTAATTTATAACTGATTTTTAAGCGTGTATACCCATCATTATCTGTAGGGCTATAGAAGTTGTAAAAAGCAAATTTAAGATTTTGATTTAACATCAACTTGGTCAAACGTAAAGTAATCACCTGTCTTAATTTATCTTTTTGATATGCAGGATCTAAAAGATTGACCTTATAATTTTTATAATCATCCATTAATTCAAAATAATATTGAAATGATCCAGTAAATTCAGGAATTATCTCTTGCTCATATCCAATTAAGAATCTCCACTCGCTATTTCTAACAAAAGCATTTACCCCAGATTTATCGTCAAGGCTTTTATAAAAACCTAATTCAGCATTGGCTATTCCTTTAAACAAAGATCCACGGGCACTAGCACCATATACAGATAATTTTGGAAAATAATACAAACCTGTTAATTGATTTTGTCCTTCAGGACTTTTCCAATAGCCATTATAAAAATACAAAGCAGTTTCAATCGCATTTATATTTTTATATAAACGAACAGCAATTTCATCTTCTTTAAATAATTGAGAATTTTCATCAGTTATAATCAAAGCATCTCTTCCCACAATTCTGGCAAAATTATTATTGTAATATGAAATTCTACTACCATCTATATAGCGATCACTATCAAAATCAGGTGAATATACAAAATTTAAATTTACAAACTCAGTAAAATAAGCAAATTTTAAAGCATTTGATGGTGCCTTAAGATATTCATCATCTCGACCAATAAAAAATGAATTCCAATCTTTAGGAAACATATCATTAATAAAAACCAGATCTCCTGTTCCCCAGGTTAAAGTTTGGCGTCCAATTTTAATATCTAAATCATCATTTACCCTATATAATATATTTGCTTCTCGCAAATCCATCCAACCCTTACCATTTTCTAGGTCAGCTTCGTTATTTTCAGCTACATTATCATATATTAGATCAAAACTTAATGTATAAGTCATGATATCAGATGAATATTCTGAAGTAAAATGTCCCCTAATTTCTGCTACTGATGCATCTTTTTCATATTGATCATCTTGTAAGCGATTACCATATATCGATTCTAAAAAACCATTAAGTTCAAATGGCAAACTTAATCGCCAATCTGACTGCCGATATTTTATTATATCTTGCTTTGAATCATCACTTAAACCATTTAAAAGTAACGCTTCACTATTTCCTAAACCAAAAGGAAGCAAAGGTTCATTAGCAAAAACAAAACTTGGTAATAGTAAAGCAATTACAATAATTTTTGTCATTTATCTTAATTCTTTTCTTGGCGGATTTCTAAGATATCTTTCAGTAAATAAATCCTCAGCAAAACCAATATCATAATCAACATTACTATAACTCATAATTGTATAACCACCAATATTAGAATCTGAAACTTTTGCTGCAGTAACGGTTTGATATCCTTCTACATCTTCTATTTTTAAAACTTCAAAAACTCGATAGGGTTTACCAGATTTATCAAAAAACTCGGCCTTTACAGGTAAAAATGAGGCTTTATAAATCCATGATTTATATTTTGAAAATTCAACAGATTCTGGATCTAAAGGCACGCTATTTATTACATAATAATCATTAGTTTCTTCTATTAATTCATGATTATCTTCGGCAGGGTTACGCCCAGAAACATCTTCATAAAAGAAATGAGAACCGACAAAACTTGTGCGTTTGTCACTTGCAGCAATTCTTTTAACTAAATCTAAAGCTGGCAAATATAACCAACGATCATCATCACTATTAATATTTTTCCAAACCAAAAATGCAGTTTTGTTAACATCTGCAGGTCTTGTAAAATAAACATAGAATTTTTGGGATCCATCATTTGCATCATCAATATCCTTACGCAATATTGTAATATTTCTTGAGCGTTCTCGTCCCTTTGCATCAGTGATAACCATTTCAACTTTAGCCTTACCATCAACTCCTTGATAATAAGACATATGATTTGCCTTAGTGACAATCTCATCTACAGAAATGGCATTGGCATTGATTGATAAAAAAACAACAAAACTAAAAAAAACTTTTTTCATTTTTCTTCTTCTTAAAAATAAAATTTTTACTAACAGTGATTATTGCTGGTAACAAAAATAGTGTTGCAGCGCCAGCAAAGAATAAAATTGCCGAAATAAATATACCAACTGTTTTATACGGAACTAAAGGAGCAGCAAGCAGTGGCAAGAATCCAACTCCAATTACCACAACATTTCTTGCAATAGCCCTTGCAGGTTCACCAAAGATAAGTTTGTTAGTTTTCTGCCAATTACCTTGATACAATTCACGACTTCTGGCCAAAAAATGAATAGCATAATCAACAGCAAGGCCTAAACTAAGAGATGATAGAACCGCAACTGGCATATCATAATCTTTACCGACCAAACCAATTAGCCCATAAATCAAACCGATTGTTATTGTCAGTGGAATCATGCATAAAACTCCCCAAACAAATGAACGAAATAACAATATCATCATAAAAAGCACAATAATAAAACTTCCTGTGAATGCATCTAACATACCAGACACCATTTTATCTTGCCAAACTGTATTGATATAAGTAAGCCCAAACCATCTTGCTTGAATAGCAAAAGGCGCAGTATTATTATCAAGGAATTCATCTACTGCAGCTACAACTTTATTCATATCTTTATTGTCACCAGTTTTTAACTGTAACCAAAGATTAGTACTTTTATAGTCAGGAGTTACAAAATGCCAAAGGTCATGAGGTCTATGACTACTTTGATAAGTAATCAAAGTTTGTGCAATTGCGGCTTTAGAATTAGGAATAATAAATTGATCATTAGAACCAAGAAATAATTCCCTATGCACAGTTTTTACAATATCAGGCAAAGCATTACTCTTACCAACTAAGTTTGTCGTTAAGAGGTAATTCTGTAAACTTGCTATATATTTTAACATTTGTGGATCTTTAAAAATCTCATCCGATTGTTTAAACTGATCTACAACAATTAAGGCTACATCCCAATCTTCCCATTCTTGATCAGTTTGTGCAGCATCTTGTTTATCAAGAATATAATTTATCAAAGCCTCAATAAGGCCATCATAATATTCATAGTTTGCAATAAAATTTTTTATATCAGAATAAACAAAATTATTAATGATAGATAATTCAGCTAGAATGTTATCTTTAAGATTAATTTTAACATCTTGTTTTATTGGCGCCAATTCTAAATACGCCATATATGTTCCAGCAAATTTTTCATTTAAGGCCAAATCAGCAACTCTTATATCATGTGATTTTACAAACCATTTTACTGGATTATCATTTATCTGAATTTTACCAATACCATAATATGCTACTCCCGCCAATATAAAAGCAGACAAAATTACTATCCTAGCACGATTATATGTAAATTCTCCGATAGCTTTAAGTAATTTGGTTAGAAAGGTTGATTCTTGCAAATGATTCAGACCAAAACCTTTAAGTGAATGCTCAGATAGAAGCATTATATATGCAGGAACTAATGTAATTGTTAAAATCCAAGCAAAGAAAACACCAATTGCTATAAAAATTCCAAAAATTTGCACTGGCGGAATTGGTGTAAAAGCTAATGAGGCAAAACCAGCACATGTTGTAACTGAAGTGTAAAACATTGGTTTTGATAACTCATCCATTACCTGTAGCAAAGTTTGCTTACGCTGTAAATTTTTTGGATATTTATCAAAGAAATCTGATAAAATATGCACCGCATCAAGAACCGCTATAGGCATGATAAAAATTGGAATCATAGAGCTCATGATATGGACTGTATTTCCAGTTATAACCAACAATCCCATTGTTATCAGAACCGAAATCATAGCTACAATCATTGGGGCAATGATAATATTTGTATGCCTAAAGAACAACCACATGAGCAAAAATATTAATATCATCGCCATAGGAGCCGAGACCGCCATTTGTACAAACATTTCAACACCAAATTGATCTTGGGCAATTGGTAAACCAGTAATATGATATTGATCAGGACTATCAAATTCAGATATTTTCTGGCGTAATTTTTCAGCAATTTCAAAACTAACATTTTTTGAAGTTATTGGAATATAAAGTGCCAAAGCTTTATTATCATCAGAGATTAAAGTATTCTTTAAGAAAGGAATATTAGCAGCCTTTTTGGCAATTTCTAAAGCAGATTGATCATTTGCAGGTGGAGTTTGCATAAGCCATTCAAAACGAACAGAACCTATCCCCCCCTGTTCTATATTATCAACAGTTGAGGGCGCAATAATATCTGAAGCAATTACACCTGATAAAGTTTTAGCATATTCAGTTAGCTCATAAATATTTTTTAATGTTTTTGCATTGAACACACCATTTTCGCTTTGATCATTGATCACACCCACAACGATTATATCATTAAGATCAAATTTTTTTTTCATCTCATTATGAAAAACTCTAACCTCTTCATTTTCTGATAGCATATTTTCAGGATCAGTATCAATTCTAAGGGGATTTAAAAAATGATCTAAAGATGGATTAAATGTCGGAATAAGTACTAACAATATAAGAATAACGCTGATTACAGCCGAAGACCAAAACCATAATTTTGGTCTACGAATAGCATGTAAGGACAAAGACAACATCGTATATACTTATTTAAAAGCTTCACCCGGTTTAAAACCAAATTTCTTTAAAATAAGCGCCAAAGGACAAAAACCTGTAAAGGCAGATTGAAACATATTTAGGCCAACAAAAGCCGTAAGAAAAAGCCAATATTGATGAATCCAAACACCCAATGCAAGACTAATTAAAATAACCAACCCCGCAAAAGCAAAAACAAAACGATCAATATTCATATTGCAAAACCATATTAATTTAGTATTATCTAATTTAGATTATTCTAAACAACTAATTCGTCAAGAGCTTAAAATGCGAATAGAACAATTTAATCAAAATGGCTTCAATCAAGCTTTAAAGCTAATAAAATCATTAAATAATTCTAAAAGACTTATGATATTATGCTTATTATGTGATACCAAACTAACTGTTTCTGAGCTTGCACAAAATATAGGTTTATCCCTATCACCTACCTCACAGCATCTAGCCATATTAAGAAAAAACTGTTACATTAAGGCTGAGAAAAAAAGGCAAAAAGTATATTACAGCCTGAATAGCCAAGAAGTTCAAGAAATGATATCATTACTCAAACATTTGTTTTGTAACAAATAAATCAAGCTTTTATTTAGAAAATTAAAAAAATGTGATGAATTCTTACCGTAAAGCTAGTGAACACTCAATAAATTAAAAATTTATACCAAGGTAAAATTAGGGAAATTTAAGGGAAAGCTATAAAATTAAATTGAGTTGGTAATAACAGATTTGGGACAGTCTCATTATCAATATGTATCATATTTAAAAAGCTAAGACCAAAACAAAGACTTAGAAAGCGGCGTTAGCCAAAGAGATAATTGTTAGGCTGATTTTAGCAGAATTTTGTGAAAAACGAACAAGAAAAAGGACGACCGAAATTGAAATTTTAAAGCCTCAAACCCTTAGATTTACTGGGCTTAGAGCGTTGATTGTGATTGGAGAAAAATAGAGCGGAGACGAGGTTAGAACCAGTTAAACTGGCGGTACAGAAGATATGATTTGCGAACTTTTCGACGAATTTATAAACCCAGTATTTATATGGGTTAAAAGCTTGTTTGGGTCGTCCTAAAAATTTCGAACTTTTGCACTTGTTGAGGCAAGAAGCACCTTTTACAAACTAATAAGATATAATCAGATATTTTTGTGGATATTGAATCTTTAATAAATTAGCATTAGTTAAACAATTTTAACTAAAATTAATTTATGATAAATTATAAAGCTAATATCAATAATGATATTTTAAATCTAATTAGTGAAATAGAAGAATTCAAAGGAAGATGGCAAGCAATTAATACCTTATCTCCTGATCGTCTAAAAATGCTGAAAAAATCAGCAACTATTGAATCAATTGCTTCAAGCACAAGAATAGAAGGTGCTAAATTAAGCGATACACAGGTGGAGACCCTTCTTTCCAATATCAATAAAACATCATTTAGAAATCGTGATGAAGAAGAAGTTGCTGGTTATTCTGATGCAATGGATTTGATCTTAAGTAATTTTGATGATCTAGAAATTAGTGAAAATCATATAAAACAACTTCATTCAATTTTACTAAAACATAGCTCGAAAGATATTCGCCATAGAGGTGAATATAAAAAATTAGACAATCATGTAGTTGCTTTTGATGAAAATGGCAAAGAAATAGGAGTTGTTTTTAAAACTGCCACACCATTTGAAACGCCAATGAAAATGACAGATTTAGTTGTTTGGATTAATAAATCTTTAGAATTAAAAGAAACTCACCCTCTAATCATAACTGGAATTTTTATTGTAGTATTTTTAGCAATTCATCCTTTTCAAGATGGCAATGGCAGGTTATCAAGAATTTTAACCAATTTATTATTACTAAAACTTGGTTATGGCTATATCCAATATAGCTCTTTAGAAAGTATTATTGAGGAAAATAAAGACCTTTACTACAAAAATTTGCGAGATTGTCAAAAAACTTTAGATAGCAAAAAAATTAAATTTGAGAATTGGCTAATATTCTTCTTAAAATCTCTAAAAAAACAAAAAGATAATTTAGAGAAAAAAATTAAAGCTGAGAAAATTTTACAGGAGAATTTTGATAAATTGCATTTACAAATTTTAGAAATTCTTAAAAATCATAATTCCCTTTCAGTTTCTGATATTCAGAAATTATCTGGTGCTAATTACAATACCCTAAAAGTTAAACTGAAAGATTTAGTGCAAATGAAAAAGATTGTGACGGTTGGTAAAGGTAGAGGTGTTGTTTATCAAATTAAAATAAATCAGAATTAATTATGAAAAGTAAAGCTTCACCAAGACAAGTGATGAATATAATAGATTTAACACAAAATGAGATATGGAATAACTATAAATCATATGACAAGGTTTTGTCTTATATTAAGAGATGGCAAAAACCAATATCGGATGTTAATAATACTGGATGGAATGGTTATGATGGGGGTAATTTCGAGATAATTTATAATGATCAAAACAATACGCAAATTAACCTTGTAAAGACCCTTAATAATATGGATGACGATACTTTGTTTCGTGTGGCAGTTGATATGGGTGTGCAAATTCCTAATATAATATATGCGGTTCCTAAAATTATTGATATCACTGCTGATAATTACAAAGATATTCATACAGTATTGGAGAATGCTTTTAAAAAAGTAAACGAGGATCCATCACATTCAATTGCATTAGCAAATTCAGCACTGGAAACCATAATAAAAAGAATATTAAAGGATATAAAACCAAATTATAATCCGAAAGATACATTATACAAATTGGCTCAAACTATTTTAAAAGAATTTAAGATTATTCATAATGAAAAAGAAATTCTAGATATACGCCAGATTGGAAGTGGGTTACTAAACACAGCTCAATCTATTGAGAACTTAAGAAGCAACCATACAAAAGAATCTCATGGTAAATTAGAAGATGACTATATAATTGATGACCCTCTATATGCTTACTTTATAATTAATGCAGTTTCATCTGTTGGGTTGTTTTTGCTAAACTTTTATGAACAAAAATACTCAAAAAAAGAAGAAATAATAGATGAATGTGATGATATTCCATTCTAGTATGAAGATTATGCATTCTCCGTTTTAGAAAAATCAGAAACTGATTAGAAGTTCTGAGAGTAGATGAATAAAAGATTTGTGAGTAAAGATGAGTAATCGTGAGTCAAATAAGAGTAATTGTGAGTACTCCATAGTAACTCTGAGCACTGGCGGAGAGGACAGGATTTGAACCTGCGAGACGTTGCCGTCAACACGCTTTCCAGGCGTGCGCCTTAAACCACTCGGCCACCTCTCCATTTGGAGATATTTCGTATATCTGCCTCTTTATATAATCTAGAATTTGTTTTATGCCAGTGGTTTTCCAGGGCTTATTACAGAATTTATTGCTTAATAAATTTAATTTCGCCCGCTACGCTCATCAAAAAGCTTAACGCTTTTTTATGGCTTGCCCACTCGGCCACCTCTCCATTTGGAGATATTTCGTATATCTGCCTCTTTATATAA
>JAYOLW010000003.1:83813-85886 GCA_038120515.1 Rickettsiales bacterium
TCTAGAATTTGTTTTATGCCAGTGGTTTTCCAGGGCTTATTGCAGAATTTATTTTACAATTCATCTTCGCAATGAAACCTCTATACTAATCAACCCAAAACTATACAAATGAGCTAATAACACCATGCTCAATGGTAAGAACCCTATCAGAGCGCTTGGCTAAATCATGATTATGCGTTACAAAAACTGTCGCAATTTTATGCTTTTCAATGGCATTGCGAAAAATAGTAAAAATATTATCGGCATTATCAGGATCGAGATTTCCTGTTGGCTCATCAGCAAGTAACAATTTAGGCTTGTGAACTATTGCTCTTGCAATAGCAACCCTTTGCTGCTCACCACCAGATAAACTACCAGGTTTATGATTTGCTCTATTTAGAATCTTTAAATCCTCTAAAATATCTAAAGCTCTAGCTTTAGCATCTTTTTTCTCAACATTGTTAATCATCAATGGCATCATAATATTCTCAAGAGCCGTAAATTCAGCTAGCAAATGATGAAATTGAAAAATAAAACCAAAATCCGACCTTCTAATTTTAGTCTTATTAAAATCTGATAGTTTACTATAACTATTACCAAGAAATTTTATCTCACCATTATCATAACCATCAAGTAAGCCAATAATTTGAAGTAAAGTAGATTTACCACAACCAGAAGGCCCGACTAAACTAATAAACTCACCTTCAGAAACTGCTAAATTTACATCTTTTAAGATATCCAATTTAACATCACCTTGAATAAAAGATTTTTCTAATTTGGAAATTTCAATGATTTTATTCATAACGTAAAATTTCAGCAGGATGACATTTTGATGCTTTCCAAGCAGGATAAATAGCTGCCAGGAAAGAAATAATTAAAGCAAGCAAAGCAACATTAATAATAGTTGCCGGCTCCGTATGAGCAGGTAAATCAGTTAAGAAATAAATAATTGGATCAAATAAGGTAACACCAGTTAATTTCTCAAGACCAACTTTGATATTATCAATATTATAAGCAAATAAAGAACCAAGAATAACTCCAAGCGAAGTGCCAACTAAGCCAATCATAGCACCACAAATAAAAAATATTTTAGTAATATTTGCCCTAGAAAAACCAATGGTTCTAAGCAAGGCAATATTCTTCATCTTATCCTGCACTAACATAACAAGACTTGAGATAATATTAAAAGCCGCAACAATAATAATTAAAGTAAGGATTAAAAACATCACATTACGTTCAACATTTAAAGCATTGATATAACTACGGTTAACTGCTTGCCAATCATGAATAAAAACTTCAAAACCATTTATATTAATCATATTTTGAATTTCAGCAGCTAGGAAGTCAGTAGCGTTAATATCATTAGCCATAATTTCAATTTGCGATACCGCATCATAATATCGAAATTGGGTTGCTACTAAATCTAACGGAATAAAAATTGTACTACTATCATATTCATACATACCAACTTCAAAAATTGCTCCAACCTCATAATCCTTAATTCTTGGAATTAAACCAAGGAAAGTTGAATGAGTTTGTGGTGCAACTAAACGGAAAATCGAACCAACATGAAGACCTAACTTTTCAGCAAGTCTTGAGCCAACCATAACTTTACCATTTTCAAAACTTACCTTATCACCTTTGATGATGTTATTAGCAATTAATGGTTTAGCAAAAAGATCATCCGCTTCAATACCTCGTACATTAGCAGCCGAAGCATCTTGATTATGCAAAATCATTGCATGAGTATTAATCAGCAGATTAACTGATTTAACACCTTCAAGCTTTTTAAGCTCAGGAATTATTTTATAATGCTCGGTTAATTTTCCAGAATTTGCAATCAGATTAATATGGGAATTAATTCCTAAGATACGATCGATCAGCTCAATTCTAAAACCATTCATAACTGACATCACAACAATTAAAGTAGCAACACCAATTGCAATACCAAGCAACGAGAAAAAGCCATTAATAGAGATAAAGCCTTCTTTACGTTTAGATCTCAAATAACGAAATGCGATAAAAATCTCAGTTTTATTAAACATAAGCTAAAATTAGTTAGTTCTTAATAGCAATTAACATTTTAAAATCTAG
>JAYOLW010000003.1:85896-97099 GCA_038120515.1 Rickettsiales bacterium
AGCTTTATTAGGAAACACCGATAATTATGAAGATTTTTAATTGCTCTTTGATGAAAAAGCTCTAAAATAACGCAAGTTAAATAACTAATTTAATTAAAATAATGACTCAAAGAACTTTTTCTATAATCAAACCTGATGCTACTAAGAGAAATTTAACTGGTAGAATCAATACAATTTTTGAAGATAATGGCCTACGTATTGTTGCCCAAAAAAGAATTAAACTTTCAAAAACTCAAGCTGAACAATTTTATGAAGTACATAAAGAACGCCCTTTTTATGGTAGCTTAGTTGAATTCATGACTTCAGGTCCTGTTGTTGTTCAAGTTTTAGAAGGTGAAGATGCCGTAGCTAAAAACCGTGAATTAATGGGTGCTACAAACCCAAATGAAGCAGCTGATGGTACAGTTAGAAAACTTTATGCTGAATCAATCGAAGCTAATTCTGTGCATGGTTCAGATAGTGCTGAAAATGCAGCAAATGAAATAAAATTCTTCTTCACTGAAGAACAAATCGTTGGTTAATATATTTAACCAAATTCTAAATAATTAGGCTCGGATCAGCAATGCTCCGGGCTTTTTTTTGACTAGTATTAAAAGTTACGAATGATACTTTCAGTACCAATCATTTTCTGAAAATCTGCTTTTTTACTTATAGATAAAGCCTCATTTTTACTTTTAAATGGACCGACATATACAACATGGAAATTACGTTTTTTCACTAATCTCTCAACAATAAAAACGTTACCATATTTACCAAGATTCTTTTTAAGCTTTGTTGAGTTTTTAGGATAAATAAAGCTACCAGATTGAATATAAAAACCCTGCTCTTTCATTTTATCAGATTGTTTAATAACAGGTGTCACGGCAAGCAATTTAGCTGCATCTTCTTGTTTTTTAAGATCTTGAATATAGGATTGATTCATTTTAACATCAGCTTTTGTAGCTATATCTATGTTATAAAAGTTATAGATCAAATTATACTTAATAAGCTCAGTAGGATTTGCTTTATTAAAAGCCCAACTAGTCATTGCTAGATAATTAATTTCAGAAAAGTTTTTTGCTATATCATCAGCAGAAACGGAATATTGCTTAGCTAAATCTTTATAAAAGCTTTTGCTAACTTGAACACGCTTGGGAGATTCTTGTTTTACTTCATTATTTGCAATTACTTCAGGTACAACTGGATTTACTATTGCAACAGCAGCTACTGGTAAAACAGCATTACTCATATCAATTGGATCTATAATATCCATTTCAATTTCTTGTAAATTTTGCAACTCTTCTATATCCTTTGGTTCATCAACTTTGGTAGTTGTTACAACATTGTTTGCTGAAGCACTAGCCTCAACTGGAATATTAGTTTCTACATTAGCATTATTATCAGGAATATCTTTAACAATTTCTGGCTCATTTAAATCATCCAATTTTCTATCTCTATCAGCGATTTCATCAGCTACAGTTATACAGCTATTTAAACTTACATCATTATTTATAATTTTATAGCATGGATAATCAGCAACATCTGCAAATTCAGTATCTAAAACAATTTCAAATTCAATTTGGTCATTCATATAATTTGCGATTTTAGCTAAAACAGTATTAGAAATTGCTATCGATTTTTTTTCAAAAATTTTATTTAAATGTTTATTTGACTCACTAACTAACTTTTGGTTAATTTTAATTAAGTCTAATCTATGAGTTTCATTAAGTGGTTCAATTAGAAAGCTAAACATTTTCTTATCCGAATTTGATATTACTAAATCAATAGTATCCTTGTCGTTATTATTTTTAAGATAAGGATTTGAATTTGAAATTAGTAAAATCTCAAAATTGTCGAAATTATTATTAGTAACTGCTCGCATCAAAGGAGTGAAACCGGAAAAATCCTGAGCATTAATTTGGGCGCCATTATCAATTAAAATTTTAACAATTTCAGATTTTTTATTCCTTGCAGCATAATGCAGTGCCATAACATCATTTAGAGTTTTGGCATTAACATTAGCACCATTTTGAATTAAAAAATTGACAATATCAGGAGAGGATTTTTGCGCGGCATGCATAAGTGCAGTTTTTCCAGATTGATCCTGCATATTAATATCAGTACCAGAAGCTATTAAGGATTCAACAAGACCAAAAGATTTATTATCGATAGCATTATAAAAAGGATTAGTAATATTTTCAGCAAAAGCTTTGAAACTAAACAAAAATGCTAGAATTAAAAAATAATAAATTCGCGTCATATTATAATATTGTTAATTTATAATTTACGTTAGTTTTTCTTTTAGCAACAAAACTAATAGATATTTAATTAAAGCTACTTTAAGTATTTCCTGGAAAATTGTAGCAAAATAAAAAAAAATCATAATAGATTCATAACCAAATAATAACCACCTTAAGAAATTAATTTGTCTTTTAAAAATGAAATTTCAAGCAAAAAAATTCCCAATATTAATCAATAGTAACATATATAAATTCATAATTCTGCTTTTTCTTGCATTGTCACCATTAAAAACAGTATTTGCCCAAGATTTTCATGATTTTTTAAGGCAGATTGCTATTAGCAATTCAAAGATTCAAGCAAGCTTTTACAATCTCAAAGCCATGACAGATGGTAAAATGTCAACAGTTGGAGAATATCTACCTCAAGCTAAGTTACATTATAATTATCAGATCCAAGATATTCAAAATGTCACGGGTAATATTGAAGATAATTATGAGACTAATGAATATAATCTTAATATTAGCCAGAAAGTTTTAGTTCCAGAAATCAGGCCTCTGCTTTCCAAGACAAAATTAAAAATTGAATATGCCAAACTTGAATATTTAAAAACGAAATCTTCGGTTTTTAAAGATGTCATTGATAATCTGGTAAATATTGAAGCACTTACACAGCAATTATTATTTCAAGAAAACAACAAAGATTTAAATGCTAATTTATATAAGGTAGCTGAAATCAAAAGCAAATCTGGATTAATTAACGAAATTGATCTTTTGCAATCAAAAACTGAGTTTCTAAAGGCCAAGTCAGATTTTATTAATGTTGCCAAACAGCTCTCAATTGCCAAAGCAAAATTTGAGAAATTAACTGGAAGCAATTTTATTATAGAATTTAATCTTTTACAATATATTCAAAATTTTGATTTTAATCTTAATCAAACTATTGAATCAGCAATAGAAAATAATTTTGATGCATTACTTGCACAAAACACCTTAAACCAATATAAACAAGAGAAGAAAATTCAATTTGCTGATCATTTACCTTCAGCTGATTTTTATTACAATCATCAAAAAACAAGAGGGAGATATTCTTATTACACAAATGATGATGAAGAGAATGACTTTATAACTTATGGTATCAATGTTACGGTGCCGATCTTTTCTTCATTTAAGAACACATCCGATGTTATTGCTAGTTCAAACTTAGTTATTGCCAAAGAGCAGGAATTATATGAGATAACGAAGACTATCAAAGAGGAAGTAACCAGTATTTGGGAAGAGTTGAATGTAAATTTAGCCTTAAAAAAGGAGCATGAGAGCTATGTTGAATTTGCTGAAAAATCATATCAAGCTGTAAAAAGCCAGTATGAATCAAGGCTGAAAGACATAACCTATTTACTTGATGCTCAGAACACTCTTTTAGATGCAAAATCAAAATTAAATAAAACAAATGCAGAATTGGTAAAAAATTACTTTGCAATAATTTTTCTTACTGGCAAACTTGATGAAAATATTTTTAATTATTAAAAAAATCTAAAAGAGGTTTAAATGCCGGAACAAATTTCTAAAGCTACAAAAGATGTTTTAAGCAAACTGAAAAGCGTCATGGGCGAGGCTGGCAAAACTAAAAAAATTACTATAAAAAGTAATTTAAACCAAGATGATGGTAAAAAATTAAAATTAAATGCTGAGGCACCAGAAAACATCAATGACAAACTAATTGAGGATTCATATTCAAGCGCTGCAAAAATCGATGAATCATTAGAAAGTCAAACTCCTCTTCAACCAGAGGAACCTGCTCATGAAAATGACAGTCCTAAATCATCACTTGAGACAGAATTTACACTTGAAGATGATACGATTGAATCTTTAGATGCCAAAGCATCTGAACTTTCCGAGCTTAACGATCATTATGATGACGATAGATCTGAAGTTTTTGAGCGTAATTGGCAAGCTGCAGTTCAAGAAGAGCTAAAAGATGTCATTCAATTTAATGATTCAATAAATAATTTTGATTCTTTTGATCTTGACCAAGATTTTGGTATCGACAAAATCAATAATGTAAAATCAGTAATGGATTTGCCTCATACTAAGAACTTAGCCCCTGAGGATTCTGTTGCTGAACCAAAAGAAAATGAGAATACTGATGATGATTCTATCATAGAGTTTGCCGATGATACTCAAAATCAAACAACTTTGGATGATGCTGAAGTTTCAACTGAAGCCAATAGTGAAATTATTACCTCAGAAACTACAGATCTACACGCAACTGAAGCATCTGACATTACTACAGCAGAAGCTGATAATACTGATAATGAGCAACAATTAGAAGACTCAGAAACATTAGTTGAAGATGTTCAAACAGAAGTTAGCCAAGATATTTACGAAGCTGAATCTAAAATAAATACAAATTCAGATTCACAAATTAATTTTTCTGAGGCTGAGATTTCTGATATCAACAATAATCATGATACAATTATTGTAAAACCAAGCCCTCTTCATATTGACAAAGAAGATTTACAACATTTAGATAATCCTGATTCTGATCAAGATATTAATTCGATAATTTCAAAGATAGAGCCTGATCCAGAAAATGATCTAAATGAATTTAACAAACTGCTTGACGAAGTCAAAGATTCATATTTTGATACGAAAACTAAAAAAGATATTCAGCAAAATAGTTTCACTGATGTTTCTAAAAAAATTAACTTCAAACAAAAAGTAAAGAAAATGCAAAACTCTTCTAATAAAGTTATGTCTGATTCGACATATAACCGCGCTAAGAATATAATCGATTCTTTTAGAAACCAAATCAACAATAATGTCGAGGAAGAGGTTTTAGAACTGGCTAACTCAAATAATGTAAACAATAATGGCATAGAGGATTTTGTCGCAAGTTTATTAAAGCCAATGCTTAAAGAATGGTTAGATGAAAACCTATCACAAATGGTTGAAGAAATCGTTACTAAAGAAGTAAAGAAACTTACTGAAGACCAATAAATTAGGTTCTATAAAGAGTATTAATTTTTATATAATCATTGGTAAGGTCGCAGCTATAAAAACTCCAAGAGTTGTGACCATTATTTTCAAAACCGAGATCAACATTGATTTCTACTTCTTTATTTGAAGCTAGGTAATCAAATAATTTCTGTTCAAGTTCTTTATCCATTTTATTGGCATTATCAGCAAATACATCAAAAACGCCTAAAGAGATTGTTAATTTACTAATATCAACATCAATATTAGTTTTTCCGATTGCCATAGCAATTCGTCCCCAATTTGGATCATTACCAAATATTGCGGTTTTAACTAGGGGTGATTCAGCAATTGATCTTGCGATAATTTTGGCATCAGCAATTGATTGAGTATTTTTAACATTTACCTGAATTAATTTTGTGGCGCCTTCACCGTCAGCAGCAATTTGTTTAGCAATATCGATTAGAACATCATCTAGAGTGTGTTTAAAATCATCTAATATTTCTGAATTATAATTATTTATCTCATCATGTTTTACGGTTTTAGTGGCAAATAATAAGGTTGAGTCGTTAGTTGAGCAATCAGAATCAACCGAGACAGAATTAAGTGATTTATCAATTGAGGATTTAAGTAATTTATCGAGAATATCGGCAGGAATATTAGCATCAGTAACAACATAGCATAAGACTGTTGCCATATTAGGAGCGCACATGCCTGAGCCTTTAGCAAAAGCAGCAATTTTAATATCTTTACCATTAATTTGGCAAATTTTACTGGCAATTTTAACTTTAAGATCTGTTGTCATAATAGCTCTAGCGGCATCTTCTATAGTTGCAGGATTGGCAAGAGCCGGTTTTAAAGCATTAATAATTTTATGATAAGGCAAAGGCTCACCAATTACCCCGGTTGAATTTACTAATATCTCTTCAGGACGACAATTAATCTCAGCGGCATAGGCTTTTACAATTTCATTGATAGCAGTTATGCCATGCTGCCCTGTCATAGTATTTGCATTTCCAGAATTGACAATTAGGGCTTTAGCTGAACCAGTTTTGGTTATATTACGGCACCAACCAACTGTTGGTGAGGTTATAGAGGATTTAGTATAGACACCCGCAACATTTACTTCATTATCAAAATGAATAAGTAATAAGTCATTTCGATTATATTTAATACCAGTATGACCAACAGCTATATGCATTGCATCAAAACTATTTATTTCATTTACCATATGCATAGGAGAAAATTAAAGCAAAAATATGAACAAAGTTAAAAACCCCAATAAATACAGCAAAGCATTATAGTACCAATTAGGATTCTATAGGTACCAAGAATTCTAAAGCCGATATTGGAAATTATCTTACTGAAATTTAGAATAACAAAATAAGCAACAAAGAAAGTTACAATAAACCCAATTATTAGAATATTATAACCATCAATTATTAGATTATGATAATTATTATAAAGATCATAGATTGTTGCTGCGAAAATTGTTGGTATCGCAAGAAAGAAAGAGAATTTTGCAGCCGCTTCTCTTTGCACGCCAATTAGCATAGCACCGATTATTGTTGAACCTGATCTGGACATACCAGGAATTAAAGCTAGGATTTGAAAACAACCAATAATAAAAGCTTTTTTAAAGCAAACATCTTTAATATTTGTAATAGTAACTTGTGGTAATAATTTATCGATAAAAATCATTAAAACGCCACCAAATATCAAAGAGCAAACTATAAAGTTAAGATTAAAAATAAAACTCTTGATGATAGCACCAAAATAACCACCAATGACTAGGATAGGCATAAAAGCAATCAGAAACTTTAGATAGAAATCACGATTTTCTTTATTAGCTAAATTAAGCAAGGGCTGAAATAATTCACGACGATAGATAATAAATAAGGGCAGAATTGCCGCAAATTGAATAATAATTTCAAAACTATAATCAGGAATAGCAGAGAAATTTAGTATTTCAGCAGCAAAAACTAGATGCGCGGTTGACGAAATTGGTAAGAACTCAGTTATTCCTTCAACAATAGCTAAGATTAAGGCTTTAAAGATATCTAACATAAAATATAAATGGTGCCTCTGGTCCGACTTGAACGGACACGTCCCGAGGGACAACAGATTTTGAGTCTATCGCGTCTACCAATTCCACCACAGAGGCATAAATTAGAAATGGGGCGAAAGACCGGGATCGAACCGGCGACCACCAGAGCCACAAACTGGTGCTCTACCAACTGAGCTACTTCCGCCATAAATCAAGTTTCGGCATAATAAAGACATAATTTCTAGCTGCAAGTTTAATTATCTCGAAGTTTTAAATTAAATAAGCAAATTTTTGTCTGACCTAAAATCCGATTGCAGCAGGACTGTTAGGACTATGAATCCTCTCTTGATGTTTTGGAGATATCTGTTTTTTAAATTTATCAACAGGGGTTTGTAGGTGAGCATCTGATATTAATCTATCATTACTGTTAGGACTAGTACGCCTCAACTGTGCTTTACTATTATCAACAGGGGTTTGCACTTCTTTATCTTCTGATATTAATCTATCATTACCTTTAGGACTATGTTCATTAATATTATTACCAGCACTATCAAAAGACTTTCCTCTGTTTGAATCGGAACTTCGAAAAAAAGGAGTTTTAGTTGGAGATGATGTTATTGGAAGCTTAAAAATTTCTTTTGTAACATAATTTTGATATTGATCAGCAAGAATATGAAATCGATTATCTTTGATACTATGTTTCATTTCATCAATTTTCCCGATAAAATCATCTAATTTTTCAAGTTTAATAGTTTTTAGATTAAATAGATAAGTCAAATGAAGGATTTGCTCATCTAAAAAATTAATTTGAGAAGATTCTTCAGAATATGATTGTGATCTTGGTAATGAAGAATCATGAGATTGTTCGCGCTTTTCAATTAAAGCTTTTTTCTCTTTAATTAATTTAGATTGTTCGATTGTTATATCCTGAAATTTCTTACTAAAAAGTTCAACAAGGGTATTTTGCATAAAATGCTTATGGTATATATCAGGTTGAATGTGCTCCATTTGCTTTAAAAATAATTCATCAATTTCAAATTTCTTACCATATTTAATTAAGAAATCTTTAAAAATCGTATAAATTTTAAAGTTAAAACTATCTTTATCACAGATAGCTTGTAATTGATCAAGTTTAATTGGTTTTGCATATAACTCACTGACTTCGGAAAGATCTTCAACACTAAGATTTCGTCTATGTAACGATTTTAAAAAACTAAGTAATCTAACAAGATCAGAATCTTTTTGTCCAAATATTGAGTTATATTTCGTAAAATATAATTCAGCTAATTCATTGATTAATCTTTGACAAATAGTTAAATCAGATATTTCTGTAAGCTTTAATCTAAAGTTTTTAACTGTTTTGTAAGCTATTAGCAATTTATTTACATTTAAATCATCAAGTTCTGTTTTAAGATCAAGGTCTTTTATAGCTTCAAATAACGGGATGACAAATTTACTATCCTTTAATTCTAAAAGCATAGCATCTGCATTAAAAATATTTTCATCCTTTAAACAAGCAATAAAGCGCTTTGCTAGATAGTATTGAGTAAATTTTTTTAATACATTGTTCAATGCCTCAGTTTCACTAGCATCTTTAATTTTATCAGATAATTCAGATATAGCTTTTATTGAATTTCTTAATTGATCTATGCTTAACTTATCAAGTTGATTCTCTATACCATGCTTAGCTATAGACATAAAAAACTTATCCTTTCTACCAAGCATATCTTTATAACTTGACTCTAGAGCTTGTTTGACTGTTTCTTGATTTTGATTTTTTAATATCTCAAAGAAGATATTAACTGGTCCATCGCTAATTTTTGAAGTAGTCTTTAATCTTTGCGGTGATTGCTGCGATAATTGAAGCTCAATTTGATCAGTAAGCTTATAAATATCATCATAATCAAAATCTTGATTTTTTACTGGCACTTTTCTCATAAATCTCTTCATATAAAAAAAAGGGGCTTAAAAAGCCCCTAGATTTAATTATTAACGACTATAACCACCCTTACTTCTATCAGCACTACGACCATTTTCAGCTCTTTCAGCATATGGAGGACCCTTTCTTGAATCAGCAGGGTGCTGTCCACGATCTTGATAAGCACTATGAATTTTATTAGTAGCTTTATTTAATTGCTCAGCTTGAAATTCAACTTTATCGTTTTTAACAGAAGCAAATGTTGCAATTCCACCAACAACAGGTGCTAAAACAGCAGCAGCTATAAGAGCCGTACCACCTGTACCAACTGCAGCTAACGCAGTTAGAATCGCAAAAGCAATAATTGTCACAGTCCCCACACCCACAGTTGTTTTAGAAGTATCGGAGATTAATGAAAATTCTTTAGAACTAGCTGATTCAGTGTTTTCAAAAAAATTAGTCGATTCAGGAACTTCTTCTTTTGATTCATCACGTCGTCTATTACTAGATCTATCATCATCTCTATCATTATTTCTATCTTTCTTATTAGATAGAGCTTTTAAAATCGTTTCTTTGTTTTTATCATTAAATTCCTCAGCTACATCTATTATAGTTTGTTCAAAACTATCACCTAGAGCTTTTCTAAGGGTTCCATTACTAATTCGTGTTTTTAAAACAGTTTTAACTTCAGCTTGAGAATCTTGATCAAATAATAATCTTGCAAAATTCTCAGATTTAAATAGCAATTCAATACCTCTATTATGTTTATAAGCAATCAACTTATCTAATATATCTGGTAGATTCTCAACAGTAATATAAGGTTCTGAAGGGCCATTCACTGAAAATGTGTTATCCTCTATTGCCTTATCAAGAACTTTTAAATATTGTTCTTTATATTTACTAATAAAATTATCACTAAGATCTAAAAGCATTTGCACTGGTGTATAACCAAGCTCAGTTTCTTGAAGTATTTTCTCATAGGTATTATAGATATGAGAAAAATCATCCATATCATTTGATCCTATTATAGTTGACATGAAATGTTTTTTTATAAAATCTATTGAATCCTCTCTATTTAAGTTAACTTCATCTATCTGTTGAGCAAAAATTTTAGCAGCAAGATCTTGCTTATATCCTGAATCATCAATAGTATAAAACTTTAAATCTTCTCTAGGGCGCGAAGAATAAAAATCCGTTTTGGATTGCTTCTCAAAATAAGCAAAAAAATCATCAAAATGTTTTTTATATTTGTTATACTCTGCTTCAAAACTCCCCTGATTTGCTTTTGGTGCAATATCAGCCTTTAACTCAGTTAAATATGAAGCTCCTACACTTCCACGCAAAGAGCCAGGAGGTGGTGGTGGTTGATTTGATGACGGAATATATTCATCAATTTGACCCCCACGTACTAAAGCAGTATAGATTTTTGTAATATCATCCAATATTTCAGTAGAATCTTTTGTTAAAATACCAGAATCAAATATTAATCTTTGTTCTAAATCATTATCTGAAATTCCTTGAATAACATGAGCACATAATCTAAGATGTTCATCTTGAATACCTTTATTCGCAAAAGTTTGTAAAACTTGTGTCATCTGTTGTTTTGTTAAACTCATTATTTTACCTTAAAATTATTATTTATACACTATTTATAGAAATTGTAATCAAAAACTTACATTCAAAATTTTCCTAACGATTTTCCGCTATTTCCTTTTGAATCCAAATATTGTTGTGCAAAAACTCCTATCGTTTCGCCACTTCTATCTGAAACACCTCCATGATGACCTGATCCACTAAAACCTTGTCTTGCTCTTTGATCTTCTCCTCGTCCTCTTTGTTGAGATACAGGACTACTAAGACCAGCAAGAAGTTCATCAATATTTGATCTCGGTTTTTCTTGAAGACCTGATCCTCTTACACTCTGTCTTGGTCTTTGATCTTCTTCTCGTCCTCTTTGTTGAGATACAGGACTACTAAGACCAGCAAGAAGATCATCAATATTTGATCTCGGTTTTTCTTGAAGACCTGATCCTCTTACACTCTGTC
>JAYOLW010000003.1:97199-101263 GCA_038120515.1 Rickettsiales bacterium
TCATCAATATTTGATCTCGGTTTTTCTTGAAGACCTGATCCTCTTACACTCTGTCTTGGTCTTTGATCTTCTTCTCGTCCTCTTTGTTGAGATACAGGACTACTAAGACCAGCAAGAAGATCATCAATATTTAGTCTCGGTTTTTCTTGAAGACCTGATCCACTTAAACTCTTTATTTGTCTTTGACCTTCTCCTCGGCTTCTTGGTTCAGATACAGGAGTACTAAGACCAGCAAGAAGATCATCAATAGTTGTATTTGCTTTACCACTACCAACAAGAGGTGATGTTGTACCAATCTGCCTAGCTGCCCTAACACTTCCAACAGCACTAGAAGTCATTTGCGTTATTGAAACATTAGGAGTGCTAGTTCTCTCTCGAGTTCTTACAGGTGCTACAAATGTAGTTTGCGCTATTTGCTGTAAAACGGAATCTTGTAATTCATGAAATTGAATCATAAATTTTTTACTAGCAATTTGATTAAAATCAACACTTTTAGACAAAAGAACATCGAGTTCTGCTTGAATTTTATTAACATCATTTTTCTTACCTGCAAGGTATATTCTATGTTCACGTTTATCCGTAATTTTACTTGCGTCATGTGGCCTACAAGCTTCTAATTTACCATTTAAAACAGCGAAAATCTCTTGTGCAAGTTCATTTTGATTTTTTGCAATTGAAGTACTTAATGGATGTCCTTCTGCTATAGCTTCTAATCCTGATTTATCGAGTTCAGTTTTAACAGCTGCTAAAGCATTGATTTTTTCAATAGGAGATACTTGATTTCCTAGAATAGCATCTATTTCTTTATTAAAAAACGCAACTTTTTCATTAAGTTTTGCTCCAATTTGAGCTCTTAATTCTGCTATACCTGGTAAATCTTTATAAAATGTATTACCAGCTAAACCTCGAAATACTTTATCAGCTTTAACAAAATTTTCTTGAGCTATAGCATCTTGTCCTGCCCTTAAACTTTCTATAAATCGAGATTGATGTTGAGAAAACGAGTCAAAAGCATCATTAAGACCTTGCTGACCAATGTCACCAAAATAATCTAATTGACCTCCCTGAACATCTTGAATAAGTTGATTATTTTGTTCAATAATTTTTGATTGTGCTATTAATGTTTGTGCTGATGTAATTTGACCTTTAACTTCTTTAATCTTAGCCTGCAAGTATTGAGATTCTTCCTTTGTTTTTGTTAAAGCTGTTTCTACATAATCTTTTTGTGCAGGATCTACATATTTATTATCTTTAAATGATTTAAATGCATCTTCTAAACCACTTAGACTACCAAAGTCATTAACTGTCAATCCCTCCTTCCCTTCAACTTCATGAAAAAACATATCTTCGAATGTTGTAGCTTGTTGATAGGATTTCACTTCAGCATCTAAAGCTTCTTGTTCTAATCCTGTGTATTTAAGCACAACGTCTGTTCCTAAAAACGCTACTAGTTCTTCTTGAGAATTACAAGCACTTACTTGTGTCTTTATAAAATCTACATAAGGCAATTCTGGACTAGCAGAATGTTTATTTGCATTTCTAATTGCTTCAAGCATATTTATCTTAGACTTCTCAGTTCTCTGAGCATCTTCTATAACTCTATCTTTAAATGCAGCAAGTTCTTTTGCTTGTTTAGCTACTATATCGTCCTTATGCTTAGCAACCTTACCAGCTAAAGACTCGTAACCTGCTACAGTCAATGCACTTAATTTTTCTCCCTCATGTGTTATAACAAATTTATCTGTATTTCCTAATTGATTTGTATCTACTAAACGATCAAAATAAAATTCTGAACCTTCATTAAAAGCTTTATCCACTATGTCATCCAATGTTTTACCTTGATAAACAGTATTAAATTGCTCAACAATTTCTGGCAAAACAGCAGCTGCACGGCCATCAATAGTTAAAGTAAATTCACCATCAACTTCTTCTACATTAAAAATCAAATCGGTACCACAATTTTCTCTAGTAGTATCTTCTTCTATAGCTGCACCAAATGTATTGTCTTCACCTACAACTTGAGTCATGAACGAAGTAATATCAAGTTTTTCCTTTTCTGGACCCTGCTGAGTAACTACTTCATCCAGATCCTCATCGGACATGTACTCTTCAACACTTGAAGCATCTAATCTCTCTTGTTGAACTGTTACAAAAATTGATTGAAATTGTCCTAAAATAGCTTTTAATTGAGTTTGATCTACACCATCTTGGAAAAAAGGGCTAAATCTTTCATCCTGTTCCATATATCTCACAACATCGTTTAAATCTTTTCCTTGATCTATTAATCGTCCAATAACAAATTCTCTATCAACGTCTTGAGTAAATAATTGAGCAATCAATGCATCAGAATTTATCACTTGTTCTTCAAACACCCAATGTTCTGAACCCTCTTTAGCAGCTTTTAATTTGTTACTAGCAGCTTGAACAAGTTGAATTTGAGCAGCGGAGGGTTGTTGCCCTCTATCTTTAAATCCTGTTAAATATTCTTTTAAACTATCCTCAAATTCTTGAATTTCTTCAATAAAAAGTTCAAAATCTGCTGCTCTACCTTCTTTAAACATCTCAGTATAGAGTTCAAACGAACTAGGCACCTCCCTTGTTCCAGCCTCTTCTTCACTGACCTCACTTCTGGCATCATGAATTTTCTTTCTGATAGCAGCAGAGGGATTTTTTACGGATGAATCCACTCTCTCTTCCTCATCGTCATCAATTTGTCCAGCAGCAGAGGCCTGAGAAGCTCTACTAGGGGGATTTATCTCTTGACCTCTTTCCTCAATATAATTTTTTAAAAACACTTTAAAAAAATCTGTTCCATTTTCTCCAATAGAAAATTTTATTTTTAAATTTTGAACTACATTTTTAGCATTATATTCTTCCCGATCATCAAATGTATGTGTCCCCATTGGGTTCTGTTGACAAGCATCTAATATAATTTTAACTACTTGAAAAATGCCTTTGTTATCTTCGGTAACAAAACTTTTAAAAGTTTCTTTAAACACACCAGCCTTTCTAGTTGATAAAGTAGTAGTAAAACCAGTTTTTTTAACATCTAATGCATTTAAAAAAGCATTAGCTTCTTTACCACCTGAAACATAAACATCTTCACGTTCAAATTGACGCCGAGCTAAAGCGTATAAAACTCTCTGTCCATCTGCTGTTAAATCACCACCATAAATCAAGCTTTGACGTAATTCTTGTGGAACACGATCTGGGTTTAATCGATCATTTGTATTTATATACTCAACAAGTTTACCAATATCATTCGCAAGACGTACCTGTTCATCATCAACTTCTTCTTCATGATCAGACATTAGCTCATCATCAACACCAACAGATGTTCGTATTGGCGGTACTAATTCTAATAATTTTCGAAAAATAGGATCTAGCCTTTGGTCCCTTTCAGCAGCTGCTAGCAGTGAATTTAAAGCAACTACAATCTCCAGTAAACGTTCTGCTTCTACTATTGCATCACCTTCCTTATCACTTGTGTCAATGTCACCTGGTGTCAAACTATTAAAAAATACTACAGCACCTTGATTTTGCAAAACTGCTAATATTGTTTGATGATTTATTGGATTTCCTTCTTCGCGACCTTGATTACATGCTTGTATAAAATCTTGTATGTTCATTTCTTTACCTTGTTGTAGTTCTGTTAATGTTTGTTCTTCCTTCCTTTCTTTATTTCCTAACTGATCAGTATCAGGTGGCCCTTGACCCAAATCAGGTGGTGGATCTTCTAATGACGGTTCTTCACTAGCATCCAACTGCTCATACTCTAATTCAAGCTCTGCTTGCTCTTCAGGTGTGAGGCGATAAGCTAAACGGTCGGCTACTTGACCAACTTTAGCTCGCAATTCTGCAGCCTCTCTGGTAACTACTTCATGTTGTTCTTCAATCTTCACCGCCTCATATGCAGCTCGAACAGATGGGTTAAGTGATTCTTTCGCGTATTGATCAATTTCTAATGCGTGTTGATAAATACTACGATCTTTAAGTGACTCAGGCATATTATTTAATACAAATCTCGCCTCTCTTATGATTTGTGAAAGTTTATCAACATTATA
>JAYOLW010000004.1:0-96858 GCA_038120515.1 Rickettsiales bacterium
GACTAGAAACCGAACTAACACTTTCATCACCAACCTTCGTTCCTCCTGAAGCTTGTCGGTCAAAAGCGGCTACAGCGCTTGAATTTTGACGATCACTATGATCAGAACTTTCTGCTCTTGGCATTCTGCTTGATTGACCTGACGGATATCTTATAACAGGACTAGAAACCGAACTAACACTTTCATCACCAACCTTCGTTCCTCCTGAAGCTTGATATCTTACTTCTGGACTATAATATGAACTATTTGAACTGAAAGAATGACTCCTGTCATTTCCTGAAGACAAAACATTATAAAACTCAGCTAAATTAAACCTTTTAATAAAAGCTAAAAATTGACCTACAGACTTTTTTGCTGGAATATTTTTAAAATCATAAACATTTGGTGGATTATTTAATTTTGAATTTAAAATAATATTTGTGACTTCTTTTAAATAAGGTAAGCTTTTAACAAAAGGATCATTAAATTCAGAATTTTTCTGTATTTGGCTTTCAAGGAAAGTTTTAAAACCGCATAATAATTTAACAAATTTAGCAAAGTCGTTAACTGAACAAAGCTCTGTTAAACTATCAAAATAACCTCGAAATTTTTGACAAGATTGAGAACTATAGTTTTTAGCCTTTGCAAATCCTCTTGATTCAACACAACATTTTAAAATCTCTAACAAAAAGAAAGCTATATTTTGATCTCTAAAATACGATGTTAATTGGATTGAAAAACTCTCTAACTGGTTATTTTGCTCAAGATACAAAATAGAATGATTTTTATTTCTCCCACGCATCTCACTCTTATAAACATTTTATTACATCAACTTGTTTATTAGCAAAGAAATAATACTTTGTCTATACTTATAAAAACTTATCTAGATATAGATTGCTCTTCCTCTTTACTGGCAAGATCTACAGAATATATGGAATTAACAAAGTCTTTAAAATTAGTTTTGTCGCCAGTATCTTGTGCATAAAATATTTTTAATTGATTTTGCCAAGATGTTACATAATTAGAAAAACCTTGATTTCCTAAAAAAGATTCTAAAAAATCTTTATCTAAATCTCTCGATTCATCGTCAATCTGTTCACATAAATATTTAAAAACATGGTAGTGAGCTAGTGTAAATGAACCTTTTGAATAAAATATTTCAAGACAATTTGAAACAGCCTCATTCTTTATTGATTCGATTTTATCCTGAGATTCCTTAGCCAGTTTTGCTTTTTTAATTTTTTGATTAGAAGCAAAAATTCGCATCATCATTTCTCCAGATTCGTCTTTAATCTTAGTTTTTGGCTTTACTTGAGGCTGATTTTGTTGGCCATCAAAAGATGAAGAAATTCCTTGGTGTGAACTTTGCTCCCTCAGTAAATTTTGACTAGAACCATCCTGTGTAACGATAGATGCTGAAGATGAATGTTGTGGTTGCTGCTTAAAAACTTCATCTAAATAAGACGTTGTCTCTTGAGATTTTTGAATCGGCCTTAAATTAGCACGTGTTTTAGCCTCTTGTTGCAAATAGACCTTAAAAGAGGCATTCTCAATAATATTTCTTAAATTAGTTTGTTTAAAACCAGCACTTGAAGAAGAGCCTGAAGTCAAAACCTTAAAAGCTTGATCTAGAAATTTAACAAAAAATTGATTACTAATATTAGGGTTTTGATTTTTGTCTAAAAATTTGTTAATTATAAAATCAGTAAATTCTTGTCCTTGTAACTCTTTACCGGATAACTCATACATTAATTGTTGAATTTTTGTATCATCATCTACAGCTACGCTCACTTGTTCACTTTTTTGAGGAGAACGTACATTCAGACCATGAATTTCTGCAGCAGCGTCTGCAGACAGACTACTGGTCACCATTCTTTTTTTGCTTAATAAATCGGAATAAAGATTTTCATTACCTTTTACCAAATTTGCTAAACTATTTAGATAATCAGAAAAATCTAACCTTTCATTAGGATTTAGTAATGCTATACAAGGTATTATATCCTCAATTGCACCAAAATAAGTCGCTGCTTCAGGATTTTTGACAATATTACTAAATAGATCTCGTAAATTAGCAAATTGGTGATTTGGATACCGATTAATTGCTTTACTATATTTAATAATTGTAGCTAAAAATAAATTTGCATATGATTGATCAACTTCGATCTCATTTACAACAATGATTTTAAATAATGAATTTTGTAACAAAAATATAAATGTCTTTTGCTCTTCTTCTGATAAACCTTCTAAAATGTCGTGAGATAATTCAAACAAATTTTCAACTGCCTTTATAAATGAAGGTTTATTTGTTTTAAAATCCTGTCCAGATTGTATAACTCTAATTAAATCGACATAGAGCTTTTTAACTAAACTATCAACTTTATGTTCTAAACCATCTTGCGGTCTAGATACATCTTCAGGAGTAGTGCTAGAAGATTGTGCAAGCTTTTTAACTAAACTATCAACTTTATGTTCTAAACCATCTTGCCCGCTATATACCACTTCAGGATTAGAGCTAGAATGAATTGTACTTCTATCAACATCAAAAGATCTTTGAGAGGCAATATCAATTAATATATTTTCTTTAAATTTTAAAGATTCTTGTTTCTCTTGATCTTGCGTAATATCATGCAATTCTTTAAGATAAGCAGTAAAACGAATTATATCTTCTAGCTTAAACAATTCAAAATTATACTCAAAACCTACCTCAGCAAAATAGTCTACCGCATCTTCATTTATTAGAGCATCACTAAAAAGCTCGCGTAATTGAAAAAATTGTCCATGGCTATCTTTATAATAACTATAAATAGTTGTTATTAAAAAAAACGTAAAATTTGCATTTACAGAACCGTCATTTAAAACAAATTTATCAGATAATTGCTGTATAAATCTTTTCTGAAGTATTTGCTTCTCTTCTGATTGCAAGGTTAATTCAGTATTTTGATATTGTTGCAAAAAATCATCTAGATTAGTTTTAACTTCGAACAAATTATCTGAACTTAATATTGCCTCAATCCACCCTGATATAAATTTTTCAGACTGTTCAGATATTTCCTGAAATTTTGTATATATTTTAGCCTTAGCTTGTAATGATTTAAAGTTCTCAGATATTTTTTGACAACAGTCACTTAAGAAATCTGTTGCTGTTATTTCTTGCTCTTCAAAATCTTGGACCAAAAATGATCGATTACCATCTAATTTTGGGTAATCATATTCCTGCATAAATAATCGATCTATATCAGCAGGATGCGCAATGAACATCTCATCTTTAAAATAAAACTTACTAAGAAAATCTTGCCATAACTTCCGTTGAACATCTGCATTTAAACCTGAAAACAAGCTAAGTTCTGAAAATTTAGATAAAATATGTCCCTTAGTCGAACATTGATAAAGATTATTGAGTTCAATAAAAATTTCACTTAATTGATTTAAAGCTTTTAAAAACTTACAACGATTAATTTTAACTATTTGTAACTGGTCTAAATCTTTTGATAATTGCTCATCATTTGGTTCGTAACCTTCAACATACTCTGAATTATATAACAAATCTTTGCCGTGAGATAAGATAAAATTTACCAGCCATCTTCTTAATTCAGGAAATAATTTAGGATTTCTTGGTAAGTAAGCTAATTCTTCAAGGCGATATTCTATAAAATCCTTATGTGAAAAAGAATTCGAACCAGATCTAAGTGATTGAAGATGAAAGTGATATTTTCCATCTTCTTTATGGCAGATGACTGTACCTAAAGGAATATTTCTGAAACGACAATACTGTCTCAAGGAAGTTTCATCAAAAACATATTCTTTTTTTACAACTTTAATTATAAAATCAGCAACCCTATTCAATAGTTTCTCACCAAGAGCATTATGAGAAACATCACTAGCAGTTGTATCAACAGTAACTACTGACTGTAAAGTTTCCTCCAATTGGAGTGGGTCTGAGTGTCTTATCGATCGATAATAGTTTGCCACATTTTGCTTTTGCTCTTGCGCATTGAAACCAGCCCTACCCCCCTGGTTTTTAAAAGACTTTTCTCTTTGTGCAACTAAACGAAAAAAGTTTTTTTCTTGTTCTGTCGCATTACGCACAAAATCAGAATGAGGCTGAGTATAACCACCAAAGCTACCACGTCTAGATATTGGTTTATAAGATTGCTTTTTTTGAGAACATTTTAAATCTGGAACTTGCAAACCATTTCGAATACCCCAAGAAACTGTTGGCTCCATATATCCTGGGATCGAACCATCTGAACTATTAGATCTATAATATACTTCTTTAGACGCTGCAGCTCCAGAACCCGATCCTTTATAAGATTTAGCTTCAAATCTTTGAGATAGACTCCCATTACTTCCAAAGCTAGTCCTTCTCGTAACCTGACCTAATAATCCATTTGAACTTCCTGAAGATCTTATGTGCAGAGCCCTCTCATCATATTTTCTCCCTGGCACAGTATTACTTTGTTCTGAATGTAGTGATCTATCACCTTGAGGACTTGAAGCTTTAGTTACATAGGCCCCTCTTCTTGAGCCACTGTTTAAATAATTATTATGACCAATAATTTGATTAAATGCTTTACGAAGTATTGGTTCAGCATATTCATTATTTTTGCCTTCACATCTATCATATTTTTTAAGTGTAACATCATATTTTTGCTCTACAGTAGGTAATATAATTTGTCTTAAATACAAAATTGCTTTTGGAAAATTAAGATTAATATATTGCAATGGAGTATTGGGTTTAAAAAACTCTTTAAAATTTATAATTTCTAAATAGTCTTCTATTGTCTCTGGTAGTTTTTCAAACTCTTCATGCGAAATATGTGACTGTAACTCTTGATTTAAAGCAACAAGTATACTATAAATACCTATAATTTTGTCACTATTTTGTGTTGGACAACATGATTTTGCCAAAACTTTATTAAGTCCATCAGCAAATTTTATATATGGATCTTTGAACATATCCCCTGCTCTCATAAAAATCTCTAATTTTCGCGATATTTTAATAAGTTTTAAGAGTTTTGTCTAGCAAAAATTGTTATAAAAGCCATATGGAGGCGATTTAGAAGCAAATAATTTTTAAATTATCAAGTAATTTTAAAGAGAAATTCTTATCTTGCGCTAAAATCCTTTTGAAACCTTATCAGCTTCAATCTCTATACCAAGAAATGAAAGAGCTGTATAACTACCAGAAATATTCATACAACGAATTTGCTGTGTTTTTGAACTAAAATAACTTTTTAATTCCGAAGAGTCTAAAATTTCAGTAGCTATAGCCTGATGATTTACCTGACCTTCATGTAAAAGCATCAAATGAATATTTTGCAGTAATTTTAAACTTTCTTGCAAATCTGAGTCTTTAGAAAAATATTTAGCACAATATTGCTGGCAAAATGTTTTGATATATTCTTGCTTATTACTTTCTAAACAGTCATTCATTGCATTTAATGAATCTGCAAAAGACATCAGATTTTGGAGCGCATTTTGTTCTTCTTCCAAAAATTTACTGATATCACCAACATCCTCCGTTTCTGCAGTTACTCCTAGCCCTCCTTCACCACCTTCGCCTGTTTCTGCTAAAACATCTAATTTTGAAGCTAGTCCTGCTTTGCCTAAATCAGCTGCTCCAGCAATTTGAGACCTTAAAGCTGTAGAAGACAAATTTTGATATAATTCTGCATCACGCGCAATACCATTTAATGTACTAGAAGTTTTAATTAAATTAGCATTTAAGCCTAATTTTTCTAAATATTGACTTAAATTTTCAATCGATTTCTGACTCCAATCATTCAAGCTAAAATCAGAAAAATCAGCGTCAGAGCAAACTTTTTCCGCATCAACTCCGAAAACCACAGTTTTTAAATCACTAATAAATGAACTTACCAATGATTGGTCAAGATTATATATCAAATTTGCTAAACTAGAAAGAACAAGAATGTTGAATTCTTTGTTTTTACATTTTTGTAAAACAAAGAATGAGTTAATTGCATTGACAAGCTTAGCTTTAACATTTTCATGATATTCAAACTCTTTTTGTTCAACTAAAACATTCAAAATATCTTGACAGCCTAAAATCATTTTAGACAAATTCTGATATGTTTCTTCAAGATATTTAGGCTTGATAAGTTTATCAAACCAGACCTCTATTTGATGCTGAAAATATTGAAATTGTTTGTCTCTAAATTTTTGATTAATGGATTTAAGGTTTTTAGAAACCAAAACTAAATAACTACTATCGTAAAAATATCCGATATCTGATATATTAATTTGAATTAATGGACGAGAACGATCCTCTTTATTTACTGACATAATAGCTATTATAGCATTAAGAACACCTTTTTCTTGCCTTGTAAACTCGCCATAAAAATCTTCAGCTAAAGCCAAATTACCATCACTATTTATTGATGCAAATTTATTTAAGAATATTTCTAAAAATCTTAGCTCTCTAGCAAAGCCATCCTTTTTAGAAATCAATTCTTTAAAAAATTCAATTTCATGATAAAAATTACCACCTGATTCTTTAAGCTGAAATTCCTCTGTTAAACAATAAAAAAACTCTTGAGTTTCTTCGTTAAAATCAAAATTTTTTAAAAACTCCCTTAATTGTTTTAATTTTTCATTATCTCTAGGCAAGTACCCTCCCTCCTCAAGCTGAAACTCTAAATAGTCGGATATAGCAGGAGACGCCTTAGATTGCTTCGCTTTAACAGAAGCATGATTAAACATTTGTGGCAAAAGGGTTGTTTGGGACTCAAGCAACCCTTTTGCCGCACAAGTAAAATCTCTTTTTGCTAAAAATTTATTATAATTATTTAAATCACATTTAAATTCTTTATTCGTAAAACTTAAAATATGCCTAGCCACATCTTCATAAAAACTATCTAAAATAGCCATGGACATTGGTGCTTCATAACGAATAGATGATATAGCACTAAGATCTAGATCATGACTTAAAATTGATTGATTAGCCTCATCATTTAGAGCTTTTATAAAAGCCTCACTAGGCAATTGGGCTAAATTTTCAGAAGTTAATTCAGAATTTGCATAACCTTGCCTTGAAGTCTTAGTTTTTCTGGTTGTTATAGAACTGTTTGAACCATTGCGCGCTTCTGGGCTTCTTCTCTGAAGGGCAAATGATGAAGTGCTTCTTGTTAATGTTGAACTTCTTAAACCATTACTCAGGTCTTGGCTTGTTTTTTTGTCTTGATTAATACTAGATAATTGTCTTTGCCTCCTATCAGATTCAGCTAAAGTTTCAACTGTACCAATACCTCTTTGATATGCTACACATGACTCTGGAGTTCTATGTTCAAGCTCACAAGGCAGGGCCTCTCCTCTATTACCTCCTGGCCCACTAAAAACTCTTCTATCAGTTGACTGAGATACCACCATAGATGTTGGCAAAACGCCATTTTTTGCTCTAGCTATTTGTTCTGCAAATATAGTGTCTTTTTTGTAATCTGGAATTTTCTGAAACAAAGAAGGGATAAAATCAGGGGTAAAATCCGACTCAACAAATACACAAACAATTTGATAAAAATAAAGCAACGAGATCAATTGTTTTTTACTAATCGAATCAATATCAAGCTTTTGCTCTAAAATAAAATAATCGAGTTTATTTTTTAGGATGATCAACTCTTGGACAAAATTCAAATAATTTGGCCTTAGCTTAGAGTTTTTTTGATCGACTTGAATCTTTATATTTGCGAAATGACTTTTTAATTTGAATATATCTGAAGTTTTATAGCTGCATTTACTTTGTTCATACTTAATAAAAGCATCAAGATTTGCAACAATTTCGCTTTTAATAAATTCTATATTTTTACTGCAGAAATTTTCAATCTCTGCTTTAAAGTTACCAACTCTTGTTCGAACTTGTAAAATATTCATAAGTCACATCTCGTTTTAACACTCCTTCACCACCAAAAAGTCTTTTTATATATTCACTTCACTATTAGACAATTTAAATGCATTCTCTTGAATGAATTTAAGCCTTAATTCTGGTTTTCTTCCCATTAATGATTCAACCATCTTTTCTGCCTGCTGTCCTTCATCTTCAAGACATACTTTAAATAAACGTCGTTTTTTTGGATCCATTGTCGTTTCTTTTAATTGCTGAGGTGTCATCTCACCCAAACCTTTAAATCTACCTAAATCGATGTTTTTCTTGGATTTAGCCTTAAGCTCAGCAACGATTTTATCACGATCAGCCTCTGAATTTGCATAATGACTTTCTAAGCCATTGGAAATTCTAAATAATGGCGGATACGCAAGATATAAATGCGAATTTCTAATAAGATCAGGCATCTCCTTATAAAAGAATGTCATAAGCAAAGATGCAATATGACTACCATCAACATCAGCATCCGTCATTATGATAACTTTCTCATATCTAAGCATAGATTCATCATAATGCGCACCATTCATACAACCAAGCGCAGTTAGCAAATCTTTAATTTCCTGATTTTTAAGAATTTTATCTTTAGTACTACTTGCAACATTTAAAATTTTACCCTTAAGAGGCAATATTGCTTGCGTTTCACGATTCCTTGCTTGTTTTGCTGAACCACCAGCTGAATCACCCTCTACTATAAATATCTCAGTACCAACTTTAGCATCAGAAGAACAATCAGTAAGCTTACCAGGTAATCTTAATTTATGAGTTAGTGATTTTCGATTAACTTTAGCAAATTCATTTAATTTTAAACGATTTTCAGCTTTTGCCACAAAAAATTCAATTAATTTATTTGCCGAATTCTGATTACTTATCAAAAAATGCTCAAAATGATCTTTGATAATATCATCAACCATTTTAGAAACTTCACGATTAACTAGCTTTTCTTTTGTTTGACCATGAAATTGTGGTTCTTTAAAAAATAAAGAAATAATAACATAAGCAGATGAAGTAATATCATCAGCAGAAATCTGCTCCGACTTTTTAACACCAGATTTTTTAGCAAATTCTCTTACTGCCTTTAAAATACCAAGCTTAAAACCAGAAACATGAGTTCCTCCCTGCGGAGTAACTATTGTATTACAAAAACTATCTATCCTATTAGCATCTGTTGGAAATGCCACACACCATTCAACCCTCCCTTTTGCTTGAGGTAAATCATGGGTTCCGTCAAAAAAATCAGCAATTACACAAGATTTTGTCTCTACATGGTCGGATATAAAATCAATTAAGCCATTTGGATAACATATTTCGTGACTTAATGGTATCTCAGGATCTTTTAAAACACCCTCTTCAATATCAAATTGGATTTTCACACCCTTATGTAAATATGCTTTAGATTTAACTAATTTTAAAATTCTCAATGGATCAAATTTGATATTTTCTTCAAAAATCTCAAAATCAGGCTTGAAAATCACTTTTGTACCAGATTTTTTTGACTTAATTGGCTCTTTAGTCAAATCCTTAACTTTGTGACCTTTACTAAAAATCATAGAATATTGAAAACCATCGCGCTTTACCTCAACTTCAGTAAATTCTGATAATGCATTTACTACTGAAATACCAACACCATGAAGACCACCTGCTGTTTGATAAGCTTTACCGCTAAATTTACCACCGGAATGAAGTGTTGTCAGAATAACTTCTAAAGCCGATTTATCAGGGTATTTAGGATGTTTATCAACGGGTATACCACGACCATCATCAGAAATCTCAATGACATTATCAGCTTTAATGGCAATTGAAAGGTTAGAAGCATAGCCAGCAACTGCCTCATCCATAGCATTGTCAAATACTTCTGTGATCAAATGATGCATAGCGTTTACATCAGTACCACCTATATACATACCAGGTCTTTTCCTAACCGGCTCTAAACCTTCAAGAACTTCAATCGATTTTGCGTCATAATCTCTCTTTGGTCCTGAGTTTTTAGTTGCTATTTCGAATAAATCTTCCATTGTTTCTGGCAAAAAGTTAAAATTAAACTCAAGCTTTGCATAATTTTAAAAAGCTAAAATTTTGGTAAATCCCAATTATGCAGGCACTTTGATACTAAATAATTACTTAAGTTGCAATTGCTTTATGAATAATCTGGAGACCTATTTAGATAAGCTTATTTTCGAAAACCATGATGAAATTTACCAATGGATTGAAAGAAAGTATAATTCTACACCTGCTTTTTATTCTTCTGTAGATATTAGATATTCTGGAAGTAAAATCGCTCCTGTAGATACTAATTTATTTCCTGCTGGCTTTAACAACCTCTCGTTTGAAGCCATCAAACAAGCCTCAATTCTAGCTAGCAATTACCTTACTCAGCTTAACCATGATTATCAAAAAATTTTGATAATACCAGAATCACATACTAGAAATAATGGATATCTAGAAAATGTCAAAACCATATATAGAATCCTAAGTGAGGCAGGATATGAAGTTGCAATTGGCACTTTAGATCCAGAACTTGATAATTTTTGTTTAGATGAACATCAAAACATATTTTATAAACTAATTACAAAAGATGCTAATTTTATCAAAATTGATAATTTTACACCAGACTGCATAATTATAAATAATGACATGACAGCCGGAAGACCTGACGAACTTCTTGGTATTAATCAAATTATTCTACCCGCGCTTGGAATGGGCTGGTATAGAAGAGAAAAAATTACAAACCTTCGTGCTTATGACGATATAATAAATGAATTTGCTAATGAATTTAAAATTCCAAAAGCATTAATTTCAACCGAATTTGGCTTCTGCAAAAACATAAATTTCAAAGAAAAAAAAGGACTTTATTTTGTCGACAATGAAGTTGAAAAAGTTTTATATAAAATTCGCAATAATTATCAAAAACTCGACATTAAAGATAAACCTTATGTTTTTATAAAAGCTAATCGTGGAACTTATGGCATGGGTATTATGATGGTTGAATCAGGTGATGAAATCTATGATATCAACAAAAAAGAACGTAACAAAATGTCTATCATTAAGAATAATACTCAAAATGCTGAGATTATTGTTCAAGAAGGAGTTAAAACAGTAATTCAATTTGACAACAAACCTGCTGAAGCATTCACTTATCAAATTGGCGGAAAAACCGCTGGCACAATATACAGAATGAATCAGGATCGTAATGAATTTTCAAATTTAAACTCAAAAGGTGTAGAATTTAAACCAATGACAAAAACAAGTCTTGGCAAATTCGATTCATATTATAATCTAATAGCATCACTATCAACTCTTGCAGCGACAAACGAACATGACTATTATGACTAAAAACAAAATCTTCTGTTTATCAGGCTTCATGGTTAAACCTGAATTGATTCAAAAAAAACTTAAACAAAAAATTGACTATATTGATTATCTAAATTTTTCAGAACAAAATTTTAAACAAGAATTATTAAAACAGAAAAGATCCTATGATCTTACAATAGGATTCTCTTTAGGTGCATGCCTAACTCTAAAATATAACCATCTAATCAAAGCAAAGAAAATTTTACTTATTGCTCCGCCAGCTAATTTTATAAGCAACAAAAACAATCCTTTCGGCAAAACAACTGACGACATATCTAGCTTTATCAGTACTTTAAAAGAAGATTCTAAAGTCTTGAATCAAAAGTTTAACTTTAGCACCTCATTTCCCAAGAGACAGATTTTTAAATATCTTTCTGATCACAATATTTACAATGATAATATTAACAAAAAGAACCTAATTGAATGGCTTTACTTTCTAGAACTATTTGATGCATCATCATATGATTTAGCCAATAAAGAAATTCATATTCTCCATGGTTTATCTGATAATGTTGTTAGTTATAAGCAAACTTCTATCTTCAAGAAAAACTTTAAAAACTTGACTGTCAAATTAATAGAAGATGCTCCGCATGCATTATTTCTATCGCATCCTGATGAATTCCAAGATTATGTTGATGAGATAATAAATCAATGATGTTTGATTTCGAAAAAATTCAACATGACTTTAACAAAAGCTCTGCTTTTTACTCAAAGAATTCACTATTACAAAAAAGCATCGCCATTGATTTAATTAAATTAGCATCTTCATATATAACAAAGGATTCTGCAATTTTAGATCTAGGCTGTGGTTTTGGACAAATTGCTGCACTACTTGCAACTAAAGAGCTAACAAATGTTACAATGGTTGATAATGCCTCAAAAATGCTTGATATCGCCAAGAAAAATTTTCCAAAATATAATATTATTGAAGATGACATTAATAATTTAAATAAACTTAATCAATCATATGATGTTATCTTTGCCAATATGAGTTTGCATTGGTGTAATGATATAAACAGTACTATTAAAAATGCCCAAAATCATCTTAAAAAAAATGGCAAAATCTTTATATCAATCCCATCCGAAAACTCCTTTCAGGAACTACATGAGATAAATCAAAAACTTAAGAGTAAATTAAATCTAGGCCCTCTAATCAATGCAAATCATCTTAAAAACCAACAAATTATAACTAAAGAATATAGTCAAAATTTTAATTCACTGTCAGAACTTCTAAAAAACTTCAAGAAAACAGGTACAGGTTTTAAGTCTAAAAACATAAAACCTATCTTAAAATCAGATTACAATTATTTAAAATCTATTAACGACAAATATAAAACTCTAAGCTGGGAGATTATTTTTATTACTTAAGTAATGTATCTTTAGCTTTATTAATTAATTTTGACATATATTCAGATCCATCTTTGTCAGGATGAACTGATTTCATAAGCTTTTTATATTTTGCATTAATTTCAGCCTCACTCGCATTGATGCTAACACCTAATATCTCTGCAGCTTCAGCTCTCGTTAAATCTTGATCCACATCATGTTGATAGTTTTTCTTACTACGATTAAATAGTGATGCTAGATAAGTAATAGAGCCAAAATTTCTAAGCAAAAAAGGAAAAACAATCGCAAGTAAAGCAAATAATGCTTGGCCATATCTCAGCAATATTGCACCAAAAACTAATCCAAAAAAAACTCTAATCCAATATTTTCGATTAGCTTGTATTTGCTTCCTAGACTTAATAACCGAGATAATAATTACGATTAATAATATTATAAGAAGCAAATAAATCATCTAGCAGCTTAATTAAATATGAATTGCCTGATCATATGCATCTAATACAGACTCATGAATCATCTCAGATAATGTTGGATGTGGGAAGATACTACCCATAAAATCTGCCTCTGTTGCTTCCATTGTTTTACCAACAACAAATGAAGAAATCATCTCCGTAACATCTGCACCAACCATATGAGCTCCTAAAAGCTCGCCTGTTTTAGCATCAAAAATAGTTTTTATTAAACCAGCCTCAGCTGATAACGCAATAGCTTTTCCATTAGCCATAAATGGAAATCTTCCAACTTTAATATCAAGTCCTTCTTCCTTAGCCTTAGCCTCTGTAAGACCAATAGAAGCAATTTGTGGATTAGAATATGTACAGCCAGGAATATTACTTCGGTTAAGCTTATGATGAGCATTTGGATTTTTAATATGATCAACACAAATAACAGCCTCATGTGAGGCTTTATGTGCAAGCCATGGTGAACCAGCAACATCACCAATTGCATAAACACCTTCTTCATCAGTACGACAATAATCATCAACTATAATTTGGTTTTTCTCAACCTTTACCCTACTAGCTTCAAGACCAAGATTTTCAACATTACCAACTACACCAACTGCTGACAATATCTTATCAGCCTGAAGCTTTATAACTGAATTATCTTTATGATTAGTAATTTCCAATTCAACAACTCCAGCTTTCTTTTTATGAGATTTAACACTATGACTTTTTAAAATCTTAATGCCTTTTTTCTCAAATTCAGCCTCGGCTATTTTCGAAATCTCAGCATCTTCAACAGGAAGAATTCTATCTTGAAGTTCAATAATGGTTACGTCGCAACCAAATGCATTATAAAATGATGCAAACTCAACACCTATAGCACCGCTTCCAACAACTATTAGTTGCTTAGGTAATTCTTTTGGAACTAATGCTTCACGATAACTCCATAAATAATCACCATTTGGCTCTAAGCCTTTTATCACCCTGGCTCTTGCACCTGTTGCAATAATTATATGTTTAGCTGTTAAATCTTCTTGATACTCATCATCTTTATATAACCTTACTTTACCAGGACCATTTAATTTAGCTTCATTTGCGTAATGTTTAATTTTATTTTTCTTCATCAAATGATTAATACCAGCTGATAATTTAGCAGAAACACCTCGTGACCTTTCAACTATTTTCTCAAAATCAAACTCAGCTTTAACTGGCGCTTTAAATCCGTATTTATCAAGATTTGCTAGCATGTAGTTAATCTCAGCAGATTTTAAAAGTGCTTTCGTTGGAATGCAGCCCCAATTTAAACATACACCACCAAGATTTTCTTTTTCAATTATAGCTACTTTAAAACCTTGTTGAGCAGCTCTTATCGCAGCAACATAGCCTCCTGGACCTGCACCAATAACTATTACATCAAAATTTGCCATTAAAACCTCTAATAATAAAATTTAAATCATTCTACAGTAACAGACTTAGCCAGATTTCTTGGCTGGTCAACATCTGTTCCCTTAAAAACTGCTACATAATAAGCAAGTAACTGCACCGGAATTGAATATAAAATCGGGGCTAAAAAATTGGTTACTTTTGGAACTTCTATATAATTTTTACATATATCTTCAACTTGTTTAACACCTTCAGTTTCAGAAATTAATATAATTTGACCACCTCTAGCTGATACTTCCTGAATATTTGATACCAATTTACCAAAATTATCATTCGATGGAGCTATCACCACAATATGTAAATCTTCATCAACTAATGCTATAGGACCATGCTTTAACTCACCTGCCGCAATACCTTCAGCATGAATATATGATAATTCTTTAAGCTTTAAAGCCGCTTCAAGTGCTATGCCATAAGAAACACCACGACCGATATATATAATATTTCGACTATGAATAATTTTATTAGCAATATTTTTAATTTGAGTATGATCTTTAAGGATTTTAGATATTTTAGAAGGAAGTCTTCTAAACTCTCTCATAATTTCAGTAATCTCATTATCTTTTAGTAAATTCTTAGCTTGGGCTATTTTTAGACCAAGCAATGCAAATACACATAATTGAGATGTAAAAGCTTTAGTAGATGCAACGCCAATTTCTGGTCCAGCATGCAAATAAATAATATTATCAGCAATATTAGACATACTGCTATGTTGATTATTAACAATAACAAGATTTTGATGATTTTGATCTTTTACTTGTTTTAAAGCTTTTAATGTATCTGCAGTTTCTCCAGATTGTGAAATAAAAATCACTAAATCATCTTTGTTAATTTTTCGACTATTTACGAATTCAGAAGCGATATATAATCTTACTGAAACATCACTAAATTCTTCAAACCAATATCTTGCAACCTCACCAGCATATCTTGAGGTACCACAAGCAACAATTACAATATTGTTTATTTCATTATAATTTAAATTTACATGATCAAAATTTATACTATTGGCTATACGATCATAGTATGTATTAACCAAATTTGCGATAACTGTTGGCTGCTCATCAATTTCCTTTTGCATGAAATGACGGTAATTTTCTTTCCCAACATATATTTGAGAGATATTTTGTTCGATAAAATTCCGCTTAACTTCTTTGTTTGATTTATCAAAAATTTTAAGATCATCCTGATGAAGAAAAACAACGTCATCATCCTCAAGATAACAAATTTTATTAGTAAGTGGCGCCATAACGAATGCATCCGAGCCAATATATTTCTCATCATTTGCAATGCCAATTGCAAGGGGTGAACCACGTTTTGTTGCAATTAGAAGATTATCTTGATCTTTGATAATAATCCCAAGTGCAAAAGCACCCTCGATTTTGCCTAGTAATAATCTAATAGCTTTGTGAACATCATGTTCAGTTTTTAAGATATGGTCTAAAAGCAAAGGGATAATTTCTGTGTCAGTATCAGACATAAAATTATAACCATAACCTTCTAATTCATTTCTAAGGAATTTAAAATTCTCAATAATACCATTATGAACAACAGCTATTTTACCATTAGAATGAGGATGAGCATTTTCAGTTATTGGCATGCCATGAGTTGCCCATCTGGTATGAGCGATACCAATATTACCAGGAACTTCTCTTGTACCAATGGTTCTTTCTAGCTCCTTAATTTTGCCACTAGCTTTTTCAATCTGAAGTATACCAGCATTTAATACTGCAATTCCAGATGAATCATAACCACGATATTCGAGTCTTTTTAACCCATCTATAAGATTGTCAGTAACCTGATTGTTGCCTATTATGCCAAATATTCCACACATATTTTTTCATTTAAAGGCTTGAATGATATAAAATTTATTTAAGATCACAATATGTTTTTTTGTTTGCAACAATCTATATTTAGATCAGTTTTATTTATCAAATATTGATACTGACAAAGATATTGTGGTATCATCTTTAATATCATTATTAGTATAGAATCTATTAGTAATACTAAATATAGCGTCAAAACATCTATTATTATATAGCAAAGCCAAATAATTCTGAGTTAATGCCCCAGAAAACAAGCTTTGATCAGCATAAGAAAAATTTGACCTATTAGTAATTTTCAAACTCTTATTAAAATTATATGTGAATGTTGAAGAAAGATTTTTATCATCGACTAAGCTAGCATCAAGATGACTATATTCTACATGAGCAAGAGTTGCACCAATTTCCAATTTAGCAATTTTGCTACTTAAAGATAAACTATTATAATAAGGATAAAAATCACTGTGATCTAATCTATTGAAATATAAAAACTTTATCGATTCTGTAGAATAAGAGAAATTATTCAAAACATCTGAAAATTTAGAATTTAAGCCACTACCAACACTATATTTACTATAATCAGCATCGGAATATTTGATACCAAACCTATATTCAAATGATTCATTTTTTTTAGACTTTAAAAAGCTTATCTCTAATGCAGCCTTATTAGCTTCATCTATTAAATCATATCCAAAAGCATTGTTTAAAGCCATCAAATTAGCAAAGTTTAAATTATTAGATTCTGAATCATAATTAGCAACGTCATCATTTTGGATTATATTTGTAGTTGCTATGAATAGTTTTGGTGTAAGTATAATATTGTGTTTTGTATTAATATAATTTCTTTTCCAATCAGCATAAGCTCCAATTTGATATCTCAAAGCTGACTCAGAATCTTCAAACAAACCATAGCTATCAACTCTATTCATGAAACCAAAATTCCAAATATCAGATTTATTTATTACTGACTTTTTAGCCAATTTTGATGTTAAAGATAAACGATCTCTTTTTGATTCAGTTTCAAGATTTACATTATCATAATTTAAATCATTTTCTAGAACCAGATTTTGATTAAGTTTAATTGTTTTTTCATAATCAAATGTTGGTATTCTATAATATGACCTTTGATAATCTGAAAAATCATTCACATAGCTATATTTGACCATCAAATTATTATTATCACTTAAAAAACCAATTTTTGAAGATTCATAACGACGATAATCACCAAGATATCTTGATAAATAATCACTGCTGGAAGTCCTATGAATATCAAGATTAAAATCACCAAATCTATTACTTAAATTAGCTGAAGTTTTAACACGCCACTTTTTTTTGTCATATAATTGATAACCATTTGCAGCTAATGACTCACGAAAATTATCATTTAACTTAAGATAGGCTATATCAAAAACCAAATTTGATTTCTTTCCTAAATGCCTTATTTCAAGATCATGATTTATATTATTTTTACTAAATATTGTTGGAGTATATGTAAAATCTAGATTTGATTTAATATTTACAAATAACGGTAAAGCAAAATAATTGCCCATTATTGTATCATTGGCTATTGTTGGATAAAGCAACCCCGATTTTTTTGGATTTTTATTACCATTAGCAAATAAATAAGGAGAATAAGCAACTGGTATATCCAAAACATAGAATATTAAATGATTAAATGTGAATAAATCTTGCTCCTCATTATATGAAGCTTTTTTTGATTTAATTTTCCAGATAGGTTCATAAAACTTATCATTTTTACATATTCTACACATTGTAAAATAGGCTTTATTCAAGATGATATTTTGATTTTTCTTAACAGCAGATTTGGCAAATAAAGAACCAAAACTAGTAAATTTAAAATGTAATTTTGAAAATTCGGAATAATTAAAATCTTCTGTTAATTTTATTTTATCAGTGACTAAAACATATGTATTATTACTAATTGATGTTTCAAAGTCGGAAAATAGCAATTTGTTTTGCTTATCATAGGAAACCTCATAAGATCTCAAATTATAAAAACCATCTGTTGCCTCAACAAGACCACCAAATTTATAAAAACCAGATTTATTATCTAAGGAAATATTGTCACTAGTAATTTCTATGTCATTTGCAAAAGCTAAACCAATAAATAAGAAGATGAGAATATATAATCGGAAAAGAAAACCCATACTTAATTACTAATAAAATTGTCTAAAAAACTCCTTTTTAAGTATAGAATCAAACTCTTGAAAATCAGCTCTAACTCCCATATCAGCAAGAGACGTAACCCCATATTCATCACTTGAAATACCACAAGGTATAATATTTGCAAATTTCGACAAATCAGGATTTATATTCACGGCAACACCGTGAAAACTAACCCATTTTTTTAATCTAATACCAATAGCAGCTATCTTTTTTTCAATACCTTGATGATTCACCCATATACCTACTCTATCCTCTCTGATAAAAGCTTTGATATCATAATGTGCTAGAACCGAAATAATCCAATTCTCTAACATCTTTATAAATTGTCGAATATCACAACCAGATTTCGTCCTTTTTAAATCAAGCATAACATAAATAATACGCATACCCGGACCGTGATAAGTAATTTTACCACCTCGTTTCGAAGGGACAAATGGCACTTCAGTCTTACTAATAATATCAGATTCTTTAGCGCTTACACCCATTGTGTATATATGGTCATGCTCAACCAACCATATTTTCTCCTGAGCTTTAGCTTCAATAATTTCTTGAACATATTGCTCCATGTAATTAGCAGCAAATTCATAATTAGTAAAACCTTCACTATTCTGCCAAATCAAATCCTGCATTATGAAATTACCAATTATTTTAAATCTTGAGTTATGCAATTTCTAAGTGAAATATTATAAAATTGATGCGCCATAGAATTTAAACTCGGATTATTAGATAAAATCCAACCATAAAAAACATTTTCATATGTCTTATTATCAACAACGCTAAAAAAAGCATAATTATTTGGTAAAGCATCAGATGGTGTTTTCCAACAACTTCTTGGCGTGATATTAATACTTTCAAAACTTAACTCTTCACCTATTTTTAACGAAAATTTATATACTCTAGCTGTGATCTTATTAAGTATTTGTATTTCGACAAAATCTGCCTCGATAAAACCTTTTTCCGTAAATTTATCACGCAAATTTAAATAACGATTTTGATTTTCTTCAAGGGTTAATCTAAATATTTTAGTATTTGGATATTGCTTGATCAAACTATCGTATTTTTCTTTATATTCCTTTGCCTCCTCATCTTTGTTAAGCTTTATGGAAATAATATTTAGATTGTAATAAGTTTCGACTAAAGCAGATTCATTGCCAAGATTTAAATACATTGAGGAAGCCTGATTAAGTAATGATTTTGCCAAAAAATAATTTGCTTGCCGAAAATGCGTATAACCCATCCTTGTGTATATATAGGCCAATTTATTCTGGTCATCCAATTCAATAGCAATAAGCATTGCTGAATTCAGATTATCAAGTAAGGCTATATTATCATGTTGGTAATAATTGATCTTAGTAAGAAACAAATAATAATCTAATTTCTCCTGCTGTAAATTATAAAGCTCTATTAATGACAATATTTTATCAGAACGTTCAATAGCAGATTCTATATTCTTTTCTTTAAAATAAATTTCAGCCTCATTACGATATTTATTCAGTTTTTCTATTACTTCCTGTGGAACCTCTTGTTTTACTTCTATAACTTCACTTTCTTCTGTATCATTATCAAACATTTCAATAAAAGCGTAACTTTTATTAAAACCAAATATAATTAGTACAAACAAAACAAAATGAGAAAATTGCATAGATAGTTTCACAACTATTTTTTAAACAAGAATTTACTTAATAAACTTTCAATACTGACTGAAGATCTAGTATAGGTTAAAGTTTCACCATTATTTAATATTTCATCAGAAATACCTGGCTCAATATCAACATATTTACCGCCAAGAAGACCAGAGCTAATAATTGATATATAAGAATCTACAGGAATTTTATATTGATTTAAAACTGAAATTTTAATAACAGCCTCATAGGAAATAGAATCAAGCCCAACATATGCAACTGAGCCAACTTTGATACCAGCTATTCTGACATCACTACCAACTTCAACACCATCAATTCTTAAAAACTTTGCTTGTAGTTGGTAAGACTCAGATGATGAAACACCAACATCTGCAGTATTTCGTGCCGATAAAAAGAAGATTATAGTTATAGCAACAACTAGAAAACCAACAATAATTTCAAAATAGTTTTTATTCATTTTTTAGACTCTTATTAGGATCAAAAGCTTGATAATATTTGTTTTTAACAGAAGAATATCTTTCTTCTTCAGATTTTGGATAATAAGCTTTACTTGTAGCAGTGTAATTTGGCTTATGTTTTTTTTGCCAAAAATACGGCTCTTTTGAAAACTCATTAGGCAACTGATCTGTAACATGATGAAGCCATAAATGCCATTTTGCAGGAACTTTACTTGCCTCTACAATACCCTTGTAAATAACCCACCTTCGCTCTTTTTGTTTTTTTGATTTTTTAATTCTATAATAACTATTTCCAGCATCGTCTTTACCAACAAATTTGCCAAAAAAATATGCATATAGCTTAGTTGCAATAAACATTTAAATATCTATAAATATATTCATTTTCAGACAGATATATTAAAACCTCTATATAATGCAAGAATTACCTTTTAAACTAGATTCAAAATATAAACCAGCAGGTGATCAAATTTCTGCTATTAGCGAATTATGCACCGGACTCAATCAAAACAAACAAAACCAAATATTGCTTGGCGTTACTGGATCTGGAAAAACATTCACAATGGCAAATATTATTAACAATTTGCAAAGACCCAGTATTATTCTAGCTCATAACAAAACATTAGCTGCTCAGTTATTTGGCGAAATGAAAAGCTTTTTCCCGAACAATGCCGTTGAATATTTTGTTTCCTATTATGATTATTACCAACCGGAGGCATATATTGCAAAAACAGACACTTACATCGAAAAGGATGCTTCGATTAATGATCAAATTGATTTACTTCGTCATCGCGCAACAAGATCATTATTTGAAAGGTCAGATGTTATTGTAATTGCTTCAGTTTCATGTATTTATGGTCTTGGTTCACCAGAATCATATTCTAAGATGACAAAACAAATCCTAAAACAAGATAAAATCAAAATGCTCGATTTAATTAGGATTCTAATTGATCTTCAATATGAACGTAATGATATCAATTTCACTCGTGGAAAAATAAGGGTTAAAGGAGATACTCTAGATATATTCCCTGCTCACCTTGAAGATAAAGCTTGGCGAATTGATTTCTTTGATGACATTGTCGAAAACATTTATGAGTTTGACCCAATTACAGGAAAAAAGATTAGAGAATTAATAAGCTGCACAATATATGCTAGAAGCCATTATGTAACGCCTAGACCAACTCTTGAGTCGGCAATAGATAAAATTTCCGATGAATTAGATGAACGCGTTAAAATTCTTAAAGATTCTGGTCAATTATTAGAGGCCCAAAGATTAGAACAAAAAACCAATTTCGATATCGAAATGATCGAACAAACTGGCACATGTAAAGGTATCGAAAATTACTCTAGATATTTATCAAATAGAGCTGCAGGAGAAGCACCGCCAACTTTATTTGAATATCTTCCCAAAAATGCTATTTTATTCGTTGATGAATCCCATGTGACAGTCCCACAAATTTCAGCAATGTATAATGGTGACAAAGCCAGAAAATCAAGTTTAATTGAACATGGCTTTAGATTACCCTCAGCTCTTGATAACAGGCCACTTAAATTTGAAGAATGGGACAAAATGCGCCCTTCGACTATTTTTGTTTCAGCTACAGCCGGTAAATTTGAGCTTGAGCAAACAAATCAAGAATATGTCCAACAAATCATTAGACCAACCGGCTTAGTTGATCCTGAATGCTATATTAGACCAACCGAAAACCAAGTTGATGATCTAATTGATGCTTGCCGAGATGTTATAAACAACAAAATGCGAATTTTAGTTACTACGCTTACTAAAAAAATGGCTGAAAACCTTTCTGGATATCTTAAAGATGCTGGTCTGAAAACTGTCTATATGCATTCAGATATCAAAACATTAGAAAGAGTTGAAATAATCCAATCACTTCGTGCTGGCAAATATGATATTTTAGTTGGAGTAAATTTACTGAGAGAAGGTCTTGATATTCCAGAATGTGGATTAGTTGCAATTTTAGATGCAGACAAAGAAGGATTTTTAAGATCTGAAACCTCATTAATTCAAACTATAGGCCGCGCTGCTAGAAACAGCGATTCTTATGTAATTTTATATGCCGATAAAATAACAGGATCTATGCAAAGAGCTTTAAATGAAACCAATAGAAGGAGAGAAATACAAACAAATCACAACAAAGAGCATAATATAACACCACAGACTGTAAACAAATCAGTTTTTGATTATATGCAAAATTTAGTTGGAAATATTGAAATAAAAGATATCCAAAAAGAATTAAAGATAAAAAATCCTGTTAAACATGTCGCAAACCTTAGAAAGAAAATGCTAAATTATGCAGCTGAATTAGAATTTGAAAAAGCTGCTGAAATTCGAAATGAAATTAAGAAAATTGAAAAAATGGAATTACTTTAAACTGAATTAAGTTCTTCTTTTAAAGCTGTAACCAGCTTATTCATTAAAAATTCAGAGTGAAAAGGCGTTATAATAACTCTTAACCTTTCAGAACCTTTTGGAACAGTCGGGTAATTAATGGGCTGCAGGTAAATATCATGTTTGTTAAGCAAGTTTTCAGAAACTTTTTTTACCCTTTCTGCATCCCTAACCATTACTGGAATAATGTGACCAGGATTATCAAGAAAATCAATGTTATTACTAGCCATTAACTCTTTCAATTTTTTTACCTTATGAAAAAATATATTTCTTTCTGGAATATCACTTTTTGAAAGATGCGCAAGACTAGCTCTTATAGCCTCACATGTAGCTGGTTGAAGTGCTGTGGTAAATATAAAACCACTTCCGTAAGATCTTATAACGTCAATTATCTCAACATTACCAGTAATATAACCACCGACTAAACCAACCGCTTTTCCAAAAGTTCCTTGAATAATATCAATCTTTTTTTCTAAACCAAGAGAAGTTGTAATGCCTTCTCCATTCTTACCATATAAACCAACTGAATGAACTTCATCAATATAAGTCATGGCATTATATTTCTTTGCAAGTGCAGCAATCTCTTTAATAGGAGCTATATTTCCTGTCATTGAATAGACTGACTCAAAAGCAATTAATTTTTTTTGATCATTTGGATATTGCTTTAATTTAGCTTCAAGATCAACTATATTATTATGTTTAAAAATCTCTTTTTTAACACCAGAGGCTCTAATGCCTTCAATTATCGATGCATGATTACCTTCATCAGAAAAAACAACCAAATCTTCTAAAATTTTTGCTAGAGTTTTAAGAGTTGTAAAATTAGCTATGTAACCAGAAGAAAATACCAAGGCTGCTTCCTTTTTATGTAAAGCAGCTATATCATTCTCTAGCTGAACTAAAGGATGTGAATTACCTGAAATATTTCTTGTACCTCCTGCACCAACTCCATATTTGTCAGCAGCTTGCTTCAGTACATTGATAACTGTTGTATTTTGTCCCATACCAAGATAATCATTACTACACCAAATAACAATCTTTCTATTAGTTTTGAAATTATAGGCATAAGGAAATTGACCCGAAATTCTATATAATTCAAGAAACTCACGATAATTCTGATCTGCTTTTAGATCAGCAATAGCCTTAGTAAAAATATTTTTATAGGTCATTCTTATCTTTTAATAAACTCATGTAAAACCAGCTTATTTTATATACAAGTATTGCAGCAACGAACTGATGCAGTACTGCCAAATACATATTTAAAAAACTAAGTAATACAGATACACCGATCACTATCTGGACTAAAATGATCAAAAACACAAGCTTGTATTGTGTTTGCTGATAAGAATTTAACTTCTGGTAAAATTTAAAACCAAATATTGTAAATAATAAAATCAGAAAATATGCAAGATTTCGATGAATGAATTGTACAATTGCCGGGTTATCAAAAGATGCTAATGACAAAAATGCATTATCATAAAACTCATCAGGCACTAGCCCAGAACCCATATTAGGAAATTGATTATATATCAACCCAGCTTTTAGACCAGCAACAAAAGCTCCATAAATAACCTGAAGAAAAAGAATGGAAATAATAAACCTAAGCAATTTGACAAAATTAGTAACAAAAGTTTTTGGAAGATCTGCGTTTTGCTCGAAAAAATAGAATCTAGCTAAAATAAATAATAATAAAAATGCCATCGTAAGATGAAGCGCAAGTAGATAATGAGAAACATCAACATTATGAGTAAGTCCTGATTTTACCATCAACCATCCAACTAAACCTTGAACAGGTATAAAAATTGTTACAAATATAATGCGTAATTTTTGTCTTAATGAAAAATTTTTTTTAAAAACAAAAGCGAAAAAGCCAAGGATAGTTATTAAACCAATCACTCTGCCTAAAATTATATGTAAATATTCAAGCCAGAAAATTTGCTTAAATTCAAAAACATCCATAGAAAAATTTATTTTTTTAAACTCAGGAATCTCCTGATATTTACTAAATAAACTAAGCCAATCTTCATGACTTAATGGTGGTAATATACCAGAAATAACATTCCATTCAGTAATTGAAAGACCAGAACCTGTAAGCCTTGTAAACCCTCCTAAGATAATCATTAGGAAAATTAAAGAAATTATTGATTGATACCAAGTTAATAAATACTTATTTTGCAATTCGAATAAATAAATTTTTCTAATATTATAATGAGTGAATTTAAAAAATCTACAGATTGGTTGTTCTTATCATCTCTTGCCATTGCTCTTGCTGGACTTTTTTCGATTGTTATCGTTTTTGCTAGAGTTCCAGTTTTAAAAGACATTTTACCTTTTGCCGATTTGTTCAAGACTGCACTCGTTATTCATGTTGATTTGTCTCAAATTTTTTGGTTTATGACAGCTTCAATAGCTTTATCATTAACATGTTTTACCGCTGATAAAACTGTTAATAAAGTTTTACAATCTCTTACCGTAATTTCATTAATTTTAATTACCATTTCAGTATTTCTAGGTGGTACAGCAATTTTAGCTAATTATGTGCCTTTCATCGATGAAAACCTAGCTTTTAGTTTGTCACTAGGTTTGTTTTTTTCTGTCATAATAATTTACAACGCATATTTTTTAAGCTTTGCCAATGCTAAAACTAAGGACATTACAAAATTAATTTGTCATCTAAATCATCTAGTTATAATTGCAGCATTTATTTCAATGTTTTTAACTATAAAAACACTATATAACTTTTTCCCTATTAGTGAATTTTATGAATATTTATTCTGGGGATTTGGTCATTTACTTCAGTATTCATACTGCTTGATCCTAATTTTTTGCTGGCTTAAACTAACAAATTACAAAACTAATTTTCCAAATACTTTAAAAACAATTATCATCATTCATGCAGTTTTTGTTGTTTCGGCAATTGCATATTTCGTAAAGCCAGAAATTAGCTCTTATAAACTTTTCTTCACTCATCATATGAAATTCTTAGCGATTGCACCAATATTGCTTCTAATTTTAATTTATTTTGATCGACGTAATACATCTTTTAACAAACCTTCATTCGATCAATATTATTTTACTACATCAGTAATTTTATTTGTTGCAGGCGGTTTTATAGCATTATTTATCAGAGAAAGTAATACTATTATCCCCGCTCATTATCATGGTAGTATTGTGGCTATAACTATTGCGATTATGGGATTTATAATGTCGCAGTTTCATTCACAAAAACTAATAAAACCAAATCTGAAAACTGTAAAATTAATTCCTTTATGTTATTTCTCTGGTCAATTAATGCATATATCTGGACTGGCACTATCAGGAGGATATGGAGCACTTAGAAAATCTCCAGATTCCATCACTAATTTCAAAGCCCAATTTTGGATGGGAATTATGGGCATGGGTGGCCTTATTGCGATTATTTCCGGTTTGCTTTTTATTTATGTAAGCTATAATGCATTTCAAATTTATAAAAATAAGAAAAATGACTAAAATTGTAATGTACAAAACCCCAATTTGCCCATATTGCGACAAGGCTTTAAACCTTCTTGATAGTAAATCAGTTGGTGATTTGGTTGAGGTTATTGATATTTCCAAAGACCCTGCACTTTTAAGAGAAATGCTTACAAAATCTGGTGGTAGAAAAACTGTTCCGCAAATTTTTATAAATGATTTCCATGTGGGCGGTTGTGATGACTTATATGCTTTAGATGCAGAAGGAAAATTAGACGCATTACTAAAATAAATGTATATTATCGGTATCGAATCAAGTTGTGACGATACTGCAGTCGCAATTATAGACTCGAAATATAATATCTTAAGCAGTAACGTTGTTACTAACTTAGAGATTCATCAAAAATATGGCGGTGTTATACCAGAGATAGCATCAAGAAACCATTTAATGGTAATTCAAGAATTAATTGAAAAGACTTTATCAGAAGCAAAACTAAAAATTAATGAGGTTGATTTATTTTGCGCAACATCTGGACCAGGATTAATAGGTGGCTTGGTAATTGGATCTACTATTGCAAAATCAATGGCTTACTGTTTAAACAAACCTTTTATCGCTGTAAATCATCTTCACGGTCATTCACTTGCACCATTTTTGGCAGATAAAAATTTAACATTTCCTTATTTAAACCTCTTACTTTCAGGTGGACATTCAATGATCACGATATGTGATAAAGAATTCTCTTTTGAACTACTTGGACAAACCCTTGATGATTCATTTGGTGAAGCTTTTGATAAAGTTGCTAAAATGCTTGATTTACCCTATCCAGGCGGCCCAGAAATTGAAAAACTCGCAAAGGATGGTGATGAAAATTTCTATAAAATGCCAATACCTCTTAGAAATTCTGGTAAAATAGCTTTTTCGCTATCAGGAATTAAAACTCATATCAGAATCTTAATAAATGAATTAAAGGACAAAGATAAATTAAATCAAATAACTAAACAAAATATTGCAGCTTCAATGCAATTAACATTATGGAAACATTTAGAAGAAAAGCTAAAACTAGCTTGCCAGCAATTTAACAAAAAATTTACTGATTCAAAAAATTACAATTTTGTGTTTACCGGTGGTGTTGCAGCCAATAAATATATTCAAAAACAAATTACTATTTTTTTTAACAAAACCAACTTTAATCCAGTCTTTCTTCCTAAACATCTTTGTTCAGACAATGCTGCCATGATTGCTATTGCAGGTTTGTTTAAATACCAAAAATTTAACAAAAGCGAATTTGATTTTTCACCAAAATCCAGATGGCCAATCAACGAGGATTAGAATCATCTGTTTTTTGTTTTTTTCACTTCAGCTTCTTCAACATCTTGGCAAGTTGGTGATACCTCAACAGAAATATTTTTTTTATGTTCTTGAATACTGTTTTTTGCTAGATTCATAGCTTCTAATGATCTTTCTATCGCCATATCGTCATAATCTAATGAAATATACTTATTAGACTCAATAGCTAATTTTTCCATATACATTAGAACACGATCGGCTTTCTCATTATATTCTTGCTGAGAAGATGCATCCTTAAGCAACAAGATGTCTAACTGTTCAAAAATTGCGACAAAAAAATCTTTTATTTCCAATCTGTCATTTTCTCTATATTTCTTAGCAAGATTCAATCCCGTTGCAATCGACCATGAAGCTAATGCACCATAAAGACCTCTTGCTAAAGCGCCTCTTGTCAATATCTTAATAGACTGACTATCAAATATAATAGTATTTAGTGATTTGCCCATAACAAGTTGGTTAGCAATATTCTCAGGAACAACGCTTGCTATTGTAAGTGCATATCTTAAAGCACCAGTAATTTGACTTTTATGCGCAGAACTGTTTGTCAATTCACAAATAAATTCAGATAATGGCTCTACTGCAAATGTTGCAGCCATAAATAATCCATTTCTTATAGTTATTGCTCCTGCAATACTTCCATTATATTTATTTTTCTGAAAACCTGCTTCAGAATAAAATCCATTATATGACTCATAGGCTTTTTTTATGACTTTTCTTTTCTCTTTAATCTCACCCATTGCAAGGCTTAATGAGGTTTCTATTGCAGTAGCAAATAATGCAGTAACTTTTTTGTCAAAATTATAATTACTAGTCAAATAATCAGCTAAAACTGCAGAAGGAATTGAACCACATGATCGTCTGAATGTATTTTGTAGCAAAGATTGATATAGATCTACTGGATTTTTTGATAATCTACTCCTCAAAGCGGAGACGTATGATTCACCATTTAATTTTGCTATCAGAAGATTTAAAACTGGAACAGATATTGGCTGAGTTGCTACTGTAAACATTGTTGTAAAGATTTGCCTATCAAACAATTCTTTAAGTTCTTTTTTATAATTTGACATCATATGATAAGAAAAAGCACCAGTTGAAATGGCAAGCCCATGTGTTACATATGGATTTTTTAAATATTTAAACAAATTACTCCTCATTTATACAACCTTTTTAAATTTTTGAGAGGTTATATCACAAAATCAAGCTATCTAAAAGTAATTTTTTTAATTATTTATTTTTTGTTGATAGAAAATATAACAAATTTTCTTTTTAAGACTATCGACAGATTTATAATCACAGGCATTAGTATCTATACTGCCAAATTTAACAGAATTATCAAAACTAAAACTTTTAGATTCATTAAAAGCAAATGCATCAGGTCTTGGAATTCTTCCAGAATATTTATCATATAACAATTTAGCTTCTTCAGGAGTTACAACCCCCTTTTGCGAATATGAATAATTTTCATTACATGTTTTACCATTACCAATAACATATGAAGCAAATTTATCTGAGGCAACATCACTATCCTTCAAATAGGCAACAGCAATAAAACTGTTATTAGTTTTTATCCATGGAATGTTATATCCTGGATATTTTGTCTCTATAGCAGATTCACTACATGAAATAATCTCATCAGTAGGAATATTATCTGTGTATATTGGTAAAAAACTTATTAAATTAGCATAATATAAATGCTCAAACGCATACAACCCTTCATTTGAACCATACCCATCTACAATATCATCACCATTGCCATTATTTATAATGCTTGATGATATCAAAGACGAAGCATTGCTCATATCACCAGGAACATCATCATATAAATCATAAAAAGACTGCACTGCTTGATGATAATTATTAACAGTTGTCATAATAGTCTTTAACTCCTGATTACGAACAAAATTTGTAAGCTTTAAGCTAGAAGACATAATTATAGCAATAATAATAATAACTATAGCTAACTCTAAAATTGAAAAAGCTTTTTTAGACTGACCTTCCACCATCACCCTTGCCTTTTACAGCTGTATCAGAGACCGCACCTACCCATTCACTTTTGGCTGGATTTTCACCAATATTATTGATTGCATCAGCCCTAATTTTTATATGTAAATCTTTTTGTTTATCACTATCTTTGACATTTTTATCCTGACCATCAATTTTTCCATCCAGATTCATATCTCTTAACCCTTCTCTTTGTGCAGATTTATTATCTCTTAGCTTTGCACTCATTTGCTTCTCAGCACCCAGCTTTTCAGTAATAGCCAATTTGTTCCCAGCATCTTTTTGCACATCTTTACTTGCCAGATTCTTTTGAATTGCTGCTCTTGCAGCATCTCTTTGTGCAGCAGTAGACGCAATCCTTTGGGCAATATTTGCAGCAACAGCCTGATTTTTGCGCACCCTGTTAGTTAAATCATTTTTAATAACTTTTACCGGTATTATATTTGGTTGCGAACGTGGATTTTTTTCATCCTGTGGATGAAGATTTGCTGTTTTCTCGAATTTTAATTTTAACTTCTTTTTAACATTTTTAATGAAGTTTCTTAGCTTTGTACTAATTTGAGCATCTTCTTCTATTTCATCAATATTTGTGACACCTAGCTTGCTAAGCTCCTGATCTATATCAACTTCTTTGTCATCTTGAATACTGAAATCAAATTCTTTTGCTGTATTATTTTGAATTTTGGCTTTTACAAACTCTTGAAAGTCAGAACTATCTTGATCAATCTGGGACTTATATTTATTAGCTTTACGTTTCTGAAAAAACTCAACAAGTTTTATGAATATATCCTTAGGCGTTTTATTTGAAAACATAAAACAATGATTACTAATATATAATTGATTTTTAATTCTTATAATTGCGATTTAATAAATTCCAAATCTTTTATCAATGATTTATCAGTTTTCAAAAGAGATTCTATTGATTTAATAGCGTATATAACTGTTGCATGATTTCTATTTGCAGATTCTTTACCAATCTTATCAAGGCTTTCAGAAGTCAATTCTTTAGCTAAATACATAATAACTTGTCTAGCCCTTACAACTTTCTTTGAACGAATAGAAGATTTTATATCTGACTTTTTAACATCGTAAAAATTTGATACTACATCCGTTATTAATTTAATATCAACATTAACAGAACTTGGTTTTTGAACAAAATCATTCAAAATCACATGCATCAAATTGTCAAAATCATATTTCTGATTAATTGACTTTAAAGCATTAAACTTACTTAAAACTCCCTCAATATCACGAATTGATTGAATAGTTTCAATTATAGTTCTAAGCCAGTATTCAGAAAGACTAATGTTAATTTTCTGGAATCTAGTGTAAACTATCCTTGCTAGTAATTGTTTGTTAGGATCGTTAATCTTTGTTACAAATCCTGCAGAAATTTTAGAAATTAATCTTTTATCAATATTTTCTAAATCTTTTAATGATTTGTCACCAGTAAAAACAATAATTTTATTTTCCGAAATAAAGCTATTTAAAATATGTAATAACTCTTCTTGCGTTGATTTCTTACCAGATAAAAATTGCAGATCATCAATTAACAAAACATCAATTTGCGAGAAAAAATCTTTGAAATCAATAATTTTACCTTCACGAACAAACTTAACATAATTATAAGCAAATCTTTCCGATGAAAAATAAGCAATATCAACATTTGGTTTTGAAGACCTGATTGCATTAGCAATAGATTGGATCAGATGAGTTTTACCAAGCCCTACATTACTATGAATATAAAGAAGTTGTGAAGAAGAAACTAACTCATAATTATTTGCAATATTTTTTGCAGCAGAGAACGCAACAATATTTTCTTCTCCTGTAACAAAATTATCAAAATTATATTTAGCGTTAATTGAACCTGAGAAATCTAGATCAGATTTTTCGTTATCAGATGAAAAAATAGGTAATTTTGATTCAGAATTTGCTGAAATATCAATTTTAGCATCAGTAAAAAACTCTAATTTAACCAATGAATCTTGATGAGACTTACAAATATGTAATAAATCATCATAATAATTACATTTTATCCATTCAATTATAAACTTAGATTTAGCTTTAAAGGTAATAACATTTTTTGATAAATCAGCTATTTCTAAATTCACAAACCAACTATCAAAAGTTGCCTGACCAAACTTTTCCAAAATAAGATCTTTGATCAACTTATTTATAAAAGAAATTTCACTGTTATTAGTTAAAATTGATTTCATTTAAAAAAAATAAAATTTATCAAAAAGTAATTGTAAACCATCATACGCAAAATCAAAGCAGAAGCAAATTTAAGCTTATTTAAATTAAACGCAGAGAGATATTAATATAAGCTGAATTCTTTCATGTAAACATAGTTTTTTAATAAATTTTAAAATAAATTTATTGACCAAAAACAAAACCACAATTTCTCTAAATTTGCGCTAAAATAACTTGAGATAGTTTTAAAATTTCTAGCTCTGATAGATTTTTGGGGAAAGCTGATGCAAAATGTTTTAAAAATGCATTTTCAACCATTTTAAAACCATCTATATCATTACAAAAATTTTCATTATAGCCGATTTTTATCAAATTATTTTTAAAATCTGATTGATTTGATTTAATTGATATATTTGAAAATTGTTCATATGGCACAAAAACACCAAGATTGTTTTGTCCAAGTATATGCCATGGAAAATATTGACCTGGATCATCTTTCCTTAAAGGTGCAATATCTGAATGACCAACAATATTAATATCCTCTATCAAATATTTATTTTTTAAATTAGTTAAAAGCGCAATTAAACTATCTATCTGAGCATTCGGATATAAAGAGATTCCATCATTAACCAACTCTATTCCAATTGAAGTCTCATTAAGATTCTCAACACCTCGCCAGAAACTTTTTCCTGCATGCCATGCAACATCCTCATCCCTCACAAGCTGAATTATTTCTCCATTTTCTGAAATCACATAATGTGAACTTAATTCTTTTTCTTGATCCAGAAATATTTTTAATGTTTCATTTAAATTTACTTGTGTATAATGCAGAACGATTGATGTGACTGACCTTTTTAATACCTTAAAATTTGGAGATTTTATAAATTTCATTTAAATCAATTATTATTTTTTCAAAGAGTCCTAATATGAAAATTAAAGAAATTTTATACGAAGGTAAAGCAAAAAAAATTTACCGAACTAATGAAGATAATATCTTAGTTCAATTTTTCAAAGACGATGCCACAGCTTTTAATGGACTAAAACATGAAGTAATGAATGACAAAGGTAAAGTTAACAACTTTATTTCCGCTCATATTATGTCATTACTAGCTGAGCATGGTATCAAAAACCACTTTATCAAAAGAATTGATAATTTTTCGCAACTTATTAACAAACTTAAAATTTTTCCACTTGAAGTTATTGTAAGAAATACTGCATCTGGTAGTATTTGCAAAAGACTTGGACTCGAAAATGGCATTGATCTTAAAAAGCCACTTGTAGAATTATGTTACAAGGATGACAGTTTAGGCGATCCATTTATCAATGATGACCATGTAGAATTACTTAACATTGCTAATAAAGAACAACTATCTCATATAAAATCTGAAGCTTTAAAAATTAACAAAATTTTATCTAATATGTTTCAAAACATTGGCATCAAACTAGTTGATTTCAAAATTGAATTTGGGATTGATCATAATGGAGATATCTTACTTGCAGATGAAATAACTCCTGATTCTTGTCGATTATGGGACATAAAGGATCAAACAAGATATGACAAAGATCTTTTTAGACTTGAAATTGGTGATATGATCGAGTATTACAAAAAGCTAGCTGAAAAACTCAATATATCTATACCTAATGATTAAATATTTGGCATTACATCTTATAGCTACTGCTTGTTTTTTAAACTCTACAGCCTTTGGATTTAGTGATGTAGAAGAAGAAAAATATATGATAAATTATAGTATCAATAGTGATTTTCAAAAATCATTATCTTTAAAATATTCCGAATCAGAATCAAATCACACTAATTTTTTGCAAAGATCATCCAAAAATCCTGAGCAAATATCTGAATTAAATTATTCTGGCTACAGAAATGTCCAAGGCTCAAAAAGCAATGCAAACAAATCTAATAGTAAAAAATTTGCAGCTGTCGCTATTGGCGTCATAGTTACTGGTGTAGCACTTGTCGGAGTTACTATTGGAGCTATAATTAATGCATTATAAACTTAAAAATTTAATAAAATGAAAGCAATTATATATGTCACTTTAAAAAACGGAGTTCTTGATCCACAAGGAGCCGCAATAACTAGCAGCCTTTCACAGAAAGGCATCAAGAACATTTCAGATGTAAGACAAGGCAAATATTTTGAAGTTCAACTAGACACAGACAATAAAGTTGAAGCAGAAAAATTAGCAAATAAAATTTGCAAAGACTTACTGGTCAACACTGTTCTAGAAGATTACCAAATTAAATTAGTAGCATGAAAGCAGGTGTTATAGTTTTCCCAGGTTCTAATTGTGATAGAGATATGCTTATGGCGTTAAAAGCCGTTTGTTCTGATGTTAAATTTATTTGGCATAAAGACGCTTCTATACCAAAAGACATTGATATAATAGCCATACCTGGAGGTTTTTCTTATGGTGACTATTTAAGATGCGGCGCTATTGCAGCTAGCTCTAATATAATCTCAGATCTAAAAAAAGCTGCTAATAATGGGAAATTCATTATTGGAGTCTGCAACGGCTTTCAAATACTTACTGAAACTGGACTACTTCCTGGAACACTAATTAGAAACAGAGATTTAAAATTTATCAGTAAAATTACCAAGATAAAAACCGTTAACTCCAATACACAATTTACTAAATCTGCTAAAGCTGAACTGATGCTTCCTGTTGCTCATCATGATGGCAACTTTTTCTGCGATCAGCCAACCTTAGATTCTCTAAAAGAAAATGACCAAATTGCTTTTAAGTATGCAGAAGATATTAATGGATCAATGGAGCAAATTGCTGGAATTTTTAACAAACAAAAAAACATCCTTGGTATGATGCCTCACCCCGAAAGAGCAATTGACAAACATGTTTGCGGAACTGACGGATTATCAATTTTTCAGTCGATTATAAATTAATTTCATTTATTTTAAATTACAATTTGGGGAATCGTCTAGCGGCAGGACTACGGACTCTGACTCCGTCAACCCAGGTTCGAATCCTAGTTCCCCAGCCAAAATCTCAATTTCTGTAAAAAAATATAAATAATTTTTCAAATTAAAGGACAGTTTTTATCAAAACAATCGGCTAAACATTTAGCATCCTGATCATTGAGATTTTTAACACTAATAATACACTGACCTACTTCACCACCAGCATCTTTACACTTTCCAACATTTTTACGCTCTCCAATCGTAAGAGTTTTTAAATCACAATTTGTTGAATCGAAACATTGCTTTCCTATCTCTTTAATACAATCTACCCTATCTTGAGCATACACAGTAAAGCTAACAAAACACGAAATAATACAAAAATAAACTTTGAAGAATTTTACCATAACAAACTATTATAAAGCTAAAAATACCAGTATATTATATTAACATCTACAACGCCAGATTTTTAGTGGATTTATCAGATATATTATATATTATATTGTGCTCAAATATAGAATTACTATGATGAAACAAATAAAAATTAACGATTTCAACATATCTAATGATAGCGGCTTTATTTTTATATCAGGGCCTTGCCAATTAGAATCAAGAGATCACGCCTTAATGCTTGCTGATAAATTATCAAAAATTTCTCAAAAATATAATATTCCATATGTATTTAAAGCCTCATATGACAAAGCTAACCGATCAAGTGTTTCAGGAAAAAGAGGCCTTGGTATAGACAATGCTCTTCCAATTTTTGAAGAAATCAAACAAACTTTCAACTGCCCTGTTCTAACCGATATTCACAATGAAGAACAGGCTAAAATCATTGGTAGCTCTAATGCTGTTGATATAATGCAGATTCCTGCATTTTTGTGCAGACAAACCGATCTTTTAAAAGCTGCTGCAGAGACAGGAAAAATTGTAAATATAAAGAAAGGGCAATTTCTTGCTCCTTGGGATATGCAAAACGTTGTTAATAAGGTTGAACATTTTGGTAACAAAAACATTCTTTTAACTGAAAGAGGTGCTTCATTTGGTTATAATACACTTGTAACCGATCTTAGAAGCTTAAAAATTATGTCAAATACTGGATATCCTGTTATTTTTGATGCAACTCACTCAGTACAACAGCCTGGTGGACTTGGTGGTTCTTCTGGCGGCCAAAGAGAATTTATTGAAACACTGGCAAGGGGGGCAATTGCAACAGGTATTGCAGGTATTTTTGCTGAATCCCATCAAGATCCAGACAACGCTCCTAGCGATGGCCCGTGCATGCTACCAATTGACCAGGTTGACAAGTTTCTCAATAGAATTAAAAAAATCGATCAATTAATTAAAGAAAATTTTTAAATTAAACTCATGACAGAAATTTCAAATATACAAGCAATAGAAATCCTCGACTCAAGAGGTAACCCAACAGTTGAAGTAAAAATTACTTTATCTAATGGTATATCAGGTAGAGCTGCTGTTCCAAGCGGAGCATCTACTGGCAGCTTAGAAGCTTTTGAACTTAGAGATGGTGATACAAAAAGATATCTAGGCAAAGGTGTACTTAAAGCTGTACTTAATGTTAACACTATTATCAACGAGGAATTAAAAGGCTTTCCAATTAACGATCAGTCAGGACTTGATAACAAACTGATCGCGCTTGATAACACTACAAATAAATCAAAACTTGGTGCCAATGCTATATTAGGTGTCTCTCTTGCTTATGCACACGCTTCTGCAAATAATAATGGTATTTCATTATTTAAACAAATCAATTCAGCAAATAATTACAAAATGCCGGTTCCTATGATGAATATCATTAATGGTGGAGCACATGCTGATAACCCAATTGATATTCAAGAATTCATGATCATGCCGGCACTAGCTGAATCAATTTCAGACGCTATTCGAATTGGTGCAGAAATTTTTCACAACCTAAAAAAATTACTAGTAAAAGATGGTTACAATACGGCTGTTGGTGACGAAGGTGGTTTTGCGCCAAATTTAAGCTCAACCGAATCAGCTATTGAGTATATTATAAAAGCTATTGAATTAAGTGGTTATCAAGCTGGATCTGAAATATTATTAGCACTTGATGCGGCTTCTACTGAATTTTATCAAGACGGGAAATACCATCTAAAAGGTGAAAATAAAATTTTAAATTCTGATGAACTTATCGATTACTATAGTTCTTTAGTTGACAAATACCCTATTTTCTCAATCGAAGATCCAATGTCTGAAGACGATTTCATCGGATGGGAAAATATCACCGCGAAACTTGGCAAAAAGGTTCAATTAGTTGGTGATGACTTATTTGTAACAAATCCAAAAATACTTGCTGAAGGGATTGCCGCAAAAAGAGCTAACTCAATCCTTATCAAAGTAAACCAAATTGGAACTTTGACAGAAACTTTAGAGGCTATCAATTTAGCCCATAAAAATGGTTATACCTCTATTTTATCCCATAGATCAGGAGAAACTGAAGATACAACCATATCTCATATTGCTGTTGCAACTGGTTGCGGTCAGATCAAAACTGGTTCATTATCTCGTTCAGATAGAACAGCTAAATATAACGAATTAATTCGTATTGAAAACGAACTTAATGGCAATGCCATATACGAACATATTAAACTTGCATCATAATTAAGGTAAAAAAATGACATATAATATTGCAGTTGTAGGAGCTACGGGAAATGTTGGAAGAGAATTATTAGCTATTTTAAGCGAAAGAAATTTTCCAGTTAATAATGTTTATGCTCTTGCATCAGAAAGATCTGTTAATAAAAAAGTCTCATTTGGTGGATCTACATTACTTGTTCAAGATCTTGCTAAATTTGACTTTTCAAAAGCTGATATCGCCCTCTTTTCTCCCGGAAGCTCAATATCTAAAATTTATGCACCCAAAGCTGCTGCACAAGGATGTATTGTAATTGATAATACTTCATATTTTAGAATGGATAAAGACATACCTCTTATTGTTCCTGAGGTAAATCGTTCAGCTTTAAAAGACTATAGTAAAACTAACATCATATCAAACCCTAATTGTTCGACAATTCAAATGCTTGTTGCTTTGAAACCTCTGCATGATTTTGCCAAAATAAAAAGAATCGTTGTTTCAACATACCAATCAGTTTCTGGAGCAGGAAAATCAGCTATGGATGAATTATTTAATCAGACAAAAGGTGTTTATGAGAATAAAAAGATTGAAGCTATTAATTTCACAAAACCTATCAGCTTTAACGTAATTCCTCATATTGACGTATTTTTAGAAGATGGAAGCACTAAAGAAGAATGGAAAATGGTTAATGAAACTAAAAAAATATTAGATCCAAACATAGAAGTTTCAGCTACTTGTGTTAGATGCCCTATTTTTGTTGGCCACGCAGAATCTATTAATGTAGAATTTCACAACCCCATTACAGAAGACGATGCTTATAGAATTTTATCTGAAGCAGAAGGTGTTATTGTTTCCGACAAAAGAGAAGATGGCGGATACATGACTCCTAAAGAATGCGTAAGAGAAGATGAAGTGTTCATCTCAAGACTTCGAAAAGACAACACTGTAAAAAATGGACTTAACCTATGGTGCGTGGCTGACAATCTTAGAAAAGGTGCAGCTTTAAATACAATTCAAATTGCTGAATGTATTATCGAAGATTACCTATCAAAAACAGTCACAGCTAAAATTTCATAATATAAAAACAGGAAAGATATTATTGATTTATATCTTGACGTTTTAAGCTTTTAATATAAAAAATGTCTCGCGTTATATAAACGCGCGACATTATTTGGGTGCTTAGCTCAGTTGGTAGAGCAGTTGACTTTTAATCAATTGGTCCGGGGTTCGAATCCCCGAGCACCCACCAATTTATTTCCATTACAATTTTTTAACCTCTTCAAGAACTTCATCTACATGATTCTTGACACTGACTTTTCGCCATTCTTTAACAATTTCTAATTGCTTGTTTAACAAGAAGGTAGATCGATCAATTCCCATATATTTTTTTCCATACATCGACTTCTCAATCCAAACACCCAATTTATTACATAATTCTTTATCAGAATCACTGATCAAATCAAATTTAAGATCATATTTTGCAATAAATTTATCATGACTGGCAACACTGTCCGCGGAAACACCAATGACAACTGTATCAAATTCTGCAAATTGTTTTAGTTTATTATTAAAATCATTAGCTTCAATAGTGCATCCTGGAGTATTGTCCTTAGGATAAAAATATAGAACTACATTTTTTTCGTTTTTAAAATCCGAAATATTGATAGATTTATTAGAATTAGCTGGAAGCGTAAAATCAAAGGAAGTCATAAAAATAAATATAATAAAAAGAGTTAATTTTTTATCTATAACTACAATAACAGTTTTAAACTTTCTGCACTAATTTTTTTAGAAAGCGATTTTTATTGTATAATAAAAATAAAATTTGTAAGTAACAGCTGATTCAATTACTTCTAAATTGATACATTTTTATCTTTATGAACAAAACGAACTCTAATAAAAACTACAAGTCATGCTTCAAGCTTTTACTAAATTATGCTAGCTCATACAAGCTATTAATTTTTGGTTTTATTATTGCTTTAACGGTATCTTCAGCCTCTGTTTTATCTCTTGGAACTGCATTAAGATATCTAATTGACTCAGGCTTCAAACTTAACGACTCGTTAAATTATGCAATATTAATTTTATTATTAATTGTAATATTTCTCTCATTAGCAACAAGTCTAAGATTTTATTTTGTAACATTATTGTCAGAAAAAATAATATTAAAAATAAGACATGATGTTTTTCATAAGCTAATTTATCAAAATCAAAGTTTTTTCAACAAGAACAAGATTGGCAATTTAATTTCGTCTGTTACGAATGATCTGGCGCTAATTCAATCTTTCATTGCCTCAAATCTATCTATATTACTTAGAAATTTTATTATTTTAGTGGGTGCAATTACAATCTTATCATCAACTAACATTACCTTATTTTTCTATATAATTACATTAATACCAATTGTTGTTCTTCCTTTGATATTTTTTATAAAAAGATTAAGAAAACAATCTAAAGAAACTCAAAATGTTATTGCTGATTTGACCGCCAATATGCATGAACATTTATTAGGTATCAAAACAATACAAGCCTTCTCTGCGGAAAATTACTCTTCACAAATTTTTAAAACTCAACAAGACATTGTCCTTAATTTTTCTAAAAGACGAATTTTGACTAGAAGCATTCTTACATTAGTGATTATTTTTTTAGTATTTACTACAATTTTATTTTTAATCAAAAAAGCTGGTGTTTTATTACTTACAAATCAAATATCTGCTGGCGAACTTTCATCATTTGTATTTTTTAGCCTATTAATTGCTGGATCCTTTGGTGCCATTGCAGAAGTTATAGGAAACTTATTTAAATCTCTTGGTGCTTTTGAAAGAATATCACAAATCCTTAACAACTATGAAGAAAAAAGAAATCACAACAAAACTCAACAATTAGACCAAGAAATATTCCCGATAAAGTTTGATAAAGTAAATTTTGCCTATCCCGAAACAAACTTAATATTAAGAGATATAAATTTGTCTATAAACAAAAACCAAATCGTTGCAATTGTAGGACCGAGCGGATCAGGAAAATCAACCTTATTTAATCTGCTCTTAGCTTTTTATAATACTAATTCTGGTTCTATAAAATTTGGTAATGTATCATATAACAAACTTAGTACTGCAACTATACGTTCAAAATTTTCATTAGTTCCACAAGATCCTTTTATGTTTTCTGGTTCAATTGCAGAAAATATCGCGCTTAGCCAAGAGTTTGATGATAACAAAATCATTAATGCTTTAGAATTAGCGCAAGCACTAGAGTTTGTAGAAAAACTTGATCAAGGTATTTTTACAGAATTAAATGAAAATGGCACAAATCTTTCAGCTGGACAAAAACAAAGAATTGCAATTGCTAGAGCTGTTTATCACAAATCTTCAGTAATTTTACTTGATGAAGCAACAAGTAATATTGACAACAAAAACGAGCAAAACCTTGTCAAAGTTCTAAAAAAACTAAGTACAAAATTTACAATAATTATTATTGCTCATAGAAGAGAAACAATTCAAAATGCAGATTACATATATGTTTTAAACAATGGTCAAATTATTGATGAAGGCTCTGATGATGACCTTAATAATAAAAAAGGCCTTTACAAATCTTTATTAGGAATGCAATCTGACTAAAAATGTATTTATATTACAAAATTATTACCAAGAAATGATTAAATTTATTTATGACAAATTAAAACCATATGTGAATATCATTTCTGCGATTTTGGTAATTTTGTCGTTATGTTTTGTAATGTTAACCCATTATAAAATCTACATATCAAATTCTGGAGATGCATCAGAACCAGTTCCTAACTGGCTTCTACTTTTAGACCTTTTACTAATAATAATAATCTGTAGTCTTATTGGCCTTAGAATTAGAAATTTCATTAATAAATATTTAAAAGGTAATAGTAAAAACAAATTACAAAGAAAAATCTTAAACATAATAATATTGTTTGCAATATTACCACCATTTTTATGTATTACATATTTCTACATATATTTCTCTAATAGTTCAAAAATGTGGTTTAACAACGCCATCGATCAATCATTAAAAGAATCTCTAGAAATTTCCAAAATTTACGTTAACGAAAATAAAGCTAGGCTAAAAGATAACTTATTTGAACTCAAAAGATTTGTGGAGAAGAATACTGATCTATTGCTTAGTAACCCAATCAAATTTGAAAAGAAATTCTCAGCCCTTGCAGCAAGCAGATCTATTACTGAGGCAGTTATTTTAATTAATAACAAAAATAAAAATAAGATTTTATCTAAAACTGCATTCTCATTTTATCCATCTCTTGAAAATTTTAATATCACCCAAGATTACAAGCCAAATGATGCTGGAGTCAGTATCATCATGAATGAAGATGACAATTATATGAGAGCAATTACTACCTTAGATAATATGCCTAACACATATATATTACTTGGTATATTAGTAAATGATAAGGTAATAATGCATATCAAAAATGTTCAAGGTGCCAATAAAGACTACAACAACCTGAAATCTAATATTGAGATTACCCAGAAACAATTTTTAACAAGCTTTACCATCTTGAGTTTTCTTGTTATCTTATCTTTGATTCTTTTATTTATAATTTTTATTTCAAAATACATACTGCCTTTATTAGAGGTTATAAATGGTATGCAAAAAATTTCCGAAGGTGATTATTCAACTGAATTAGACAAATCTAACAAAAATACTGAAATTTCATTGCTTTTTTCCTCTTTCAATAAAATGACTAAATTAATTGCTCAAAAAAATAATGATCTTTCATTTTCTATGCAATTAAGTGAATCAAAAAAAGACTTTCTTGAATATATCCTTGGCTCTCTTCCTACAGGAGTAATATATATAAATACTAATAAAAACATAACTCTTTATAATCAAGCTTCATCAAATATCCTTAATGAAAAGTCACTAAATGGTAAGAATATATCAGAGGTATTTGTTGGAATTGAAAAATTAATAGCAATTGCTGAAAAACATCCTGACAAACATCATGAAGAAATTATAAAAATTAAAATTAATGGAAAAGTTCAAAAAATAAGCGTAACTATTGCAATAGATTTTGCAAAAGGAGAAATAAGAGGCTTTATCATTAATTTTTTAACTGTAATAAACAACTAACCTTTTAGATATAGAATCATGACTAAATGCTATATATTAATAAATAGTACCACAACAAAGAAAAAGCTAACCTCATTCTTTGAAAATAATAAAATTGAGTTTGCAACTATATGTGATTCTAATCTAGAGCAATTAAACATAGAAGATGTTTCTAATGCAGCGTTATTTATTGATTCTGAAAATTTAATTAAAATCGCAGAATTCTACAATTTTCAAAAGACTAATTTCCAAAGTACTATTTTAATTCAGAATATATCTGACAACATTACTACAAAAAAACATACAAAGCTCTGTGAGCTAATAATTAACCCGCCTTTATCAAAGGTAAAACTTGAAAAAACTTATGATTTTATAAACAAATATAATATTTTAGAGATTAACAATAAAAATGTAGATTCATTTGATTATGGTGAATATTTCTTACAAGGAACCTCGCAAATACTTGGCAACTTTAACACTGAACTAAAAAACATTGCAAAAACCCAAGATAATATTTTTCTTGAAGGTAGTTTAGGTACTGAAAAAATAAGAGTTTTAAATCATATTGTTGAAAATGTTAGGGCTAAAAGTGAAAAAATTGTTTATTTAAGATGTAAACAAGTAATGAAAAGTGATGCTCCTAAAAAAGTTATCAATACAATATTAAAGAGCTTATCTAATAATTCTGAATTTAATGAACTTTTAGTAATTTACCAACCTTATCATCTTGATGAAGAGGCACAAAATATATTATTGTCACTCTTAACAGAAAAACAAAATATTCAATCTATTACTGTTAGTCAGTATTCGCCGGATGTATTAATTAACGAGTTTAATTTCAAGAAAGATTTAATTGCTTTGTTAACCAATCAAACTATTAAAATCCCTGTTCTTGTAAATAGAAAACATGACATTCCTCACATTGTGGATTATTTAACTGAACGTCTTATTTCGATATATGGTTGTCAGGATATCAAATTTTCAACTACCGCTCTTATTACACTTCAATCATATGAATGGCCTGGTAATTATACAGAACTTAGAAATATCATAGAATCATTATTAATAAATGCAGTTGAAAACCAAATGGATATAATCGAATCAAAAGACTTACCTTCTGATTTATTTATTGTTAATCAAGCATCGCTTAACCCTTCTGTTAATTATGATATTATGTCAAAAGATCTTAAGGAAGCACGATCAATTTTTGAGAAGCAATATATAGAAGCCCAAATTCGAAGATTTGGTGGCAATGTTTCTCATACCGCAAATTTTATTGGTATGGAAAGAACCGCATTACATAGAAAATTATCTTATCTTGGAATTATGAGTGACGACTTAAGATCTTCAATAAAAGGATATAAGAGAAGCTCAAGTAATAGCTAACAATATCCACTACTAGCATCATTTAATTGTTTAAAAATGTCTGAAGCATTGCAAAAGAAAATATCAAAGAAGTTTTTATCTTCTTATAAAATTGCTTTAAATTCATCTGATTTAAAAGCATTTGATAATGAGAAACTTAATTTTATTGCCAATACTCTTTTGAAGCTAGGCTTTCAGAAGAAACCTGGAGAAGCTAAATTGGATATAGTTACCCCTAGTAGTAAAGATGATAATTTTAATTTAGATGCTAGCATTATAAATATAATTAACGATGATAAACCATTTTTGGTTGATTCTATAACATCAGCAATAAATGATTTAGGTTATCATATAAATTTAATTGTTAACAAAGTTTTATATATAAAAAGAGATAAAAATAATTTTATTGAAGATATCAAAGACACAAAATATGACGAAAACTTCAAAGCAGAATCATATATTCAACTTCATATCAAGAAAATTTATAACAACAAAACCAAAGAATTCTTAAAAAATCAATTAACACATATTGTTCAACTTGTTGAGGTTGCAGTTTTTGATTGGAAAAAGACAATAGACCTTCTTGATGATGCTAGACATAAAATTATAAAAACTGATCATGAGTCAGATAAAAAACACGAAGCAATTGAATTTATTGATTGGGCATTAGATAGTAACTTTATCTTTTTAGGTTATTCAGAAACTTATATTAAGGAAAAAAATGAAACTTTTGATTTTGTCCAGAAAAACTCTGAAAATCTTGGTATTCAAAGATTACACAATTATGATGATCTATCATCAATTACCAAAAAGGTTTTTTTAGAAGATAATTTTCCTATTATTATAGTAAGTAAATTAATTGCAAAATCGCCTGTTCATCGACCTGTTAATCTAGACATGATTCGAATAACTATTTTTGATGACAAGCTAACACCTTCGGGTGAACTTCGTTTTATTGGTTTATTTACATCAAAACTATTCTATCAATATGCAAAAGATATACCTATAATTAGAAAAAAAATTGAATATGTAACTAAAAAAGCCAATTTTGATCCGAAAGGGCATAATGGTAAAGCATTAGTTTCAGTTTTGGAATCATATCCAAGAGAAGAATTATTTCCGATTAAACATGATGAATTATTAGATATCTCATTGGGAATTATAAAACTTGGTGGTTCAAATGAGGTTAAAACATTTTTTAGAATAGATCCTTTATGTAGATTTATTAGTGTAATTTGTTTTGTTCCAAAGAAAAATTTTAGTACCGGTATAAGACAAAATATTCAAAAGATTTTGTCGAATGAGATAAATCATAAAGTTACATCTCACTCAACATTGATTTCAGATCAACCTTATGCAAGAGTTCATTTTATAATTGTTGTTAAGGATTGCAACATCAGAAAAATTAATTACAAGAAAATTGAAAAACTAATTACTGAATCTGCACAAAATTGGCATGATCAACTTGAAATAGAGATTTTTCAAAATTATGATGAAAATCTAGCAACAGGATATGTCAGTAAATATCTAAATTGTTTTCCTTTGTCATATCAAGAGCATTTTAGTTTTTGCAATGCAGTTAATGATGTTGTTATATTTGATAATTTGTTAAAAAATGACAGCCCTTTTATATCTTTGTCTAAAATTGATGATAGAGAAGGTATTTTTCATTTAAAATTATACACTGTTAATCAGGTTACATTATCAAATATAATGCCAACATTGAATAATTTTGGACTAAATGTAATCAGTGAAAATATCTATTTAATAAAACCAGAAAATTCTATCAAGAAAATTTGGATAAGCAGTTTTGATGTTTCTATTAATATTTCAGATTCAGAGTTTATATCAATTAAGAAACATTTTGAACTAGCTCTTTTAGATTGTTGGCTTTCTAAATATGAAAATGATCATTTGAATCAATTACTGTTAAAAGCATCATTTCATATTAAAGATATTTTCCTTATTAGATCATTTGCCAAATATATTATTCAAACTAGCTTTTCATTCAGTTTAGACTTTATTGAAAATACCCTTGTTGAATACCCAGATATCACTAGAGAGATCAAGGATTTATTTTATGCAAAATTTGATCCCTCAATAAAGAATAGAAACATTTCGAAATTTAAAGACAATATTTTAAAACACTTACAAAAAATTTCAAATATTTCTCATGATCATATTTTTAAAAAATTTGTTGAAATTATCGACAATATGGTTCGAACAAATTTTTTCCAAAAAGATCAAAATAATTATATATCCTTTAAGTTATTAAGTAAAAACTTATCAGATTTATTGTTACCAAAACCTTTTGCAGAAATTTTTGTTTATTCGGCTGAAACAGAAGGTATTCATTTGCGTGGAGGAAAGGTTGCACGAGGTGGCCTTAGATGGTCTGATAGGATTGCTGATTATCGAACTGAAGTTCACGGGCTTGCAAAAGCTCAAATGACTAAAAACTCCATTATTGTTCCTGTAGGTTCCAAAGGTGGATTTATAGTTAAGAAAGATACATCAAAATTAACAAGAGATGAGTTTGTTGCAGAAGGTATTAAATCTTATACTACTTTCTTAAGTGGTTTACTAGATATAACCGACAACATAATAGATGAAAAAATTGTCAAACCTGATTCTGTGATTTGTTACGATGGAGATGATCCGTATCTAGTAGTTGCTGCTGATAAAGGAACAGCTACATTTTCAGATATTGCAAATTCAATATCTGCAAAATATAATTTTTGGCTTGGCGATGCTTTTGCCTCAGGTGGATCTCAAGGCTATGATCATAAGAAGATGGGAATCACAGCAAAAGGAGCTTGGCAATCAGTCACAAGACATTTTTTTGAAATTGGGATAAATATTAATAAGAATGATTTTAGTTGCATAGGTATTGGTGATATGTCGGGAGACGTATTTGGTAATGGTATGTTATTATCAAAAAAACTTAAGCTTGTTGCAGCTTTTAATCACATGCATATTTTTATTGACCCTACCCCTAATGCAGAAAAATCTTTTAAAGAAAGACAAAGGTTGTTTAAACTTCCAAGGTCAAATTGGACCGATTATAACTCTAAATTAATTTCAGAAGGTGGAGGAGTTTTTTCACGTCAAGAAAAGTCTTTGGAATTAACGAAACAAATCATGGATTTACTTAATATAAATTCTAAAATTGTTACACCAAACGAGTTAATTCAGGCAGTATTAAAAGCAGATGTAGATCTATTATGGAATGGTGGTATTGGAACATATATTAAAGCTAGTGCTGAAAGTAATGCTGATGTTGGTGATAAGAATAATGATGCATTGAGAGTTAATGCTAAAGACCTTAGATGTAAAATTATTGGTGAAGGCGGAAATTTAGGCCTAACTCAAAGAGGTAGAATTGAGTATGCACATCATGGTGGAAGAGTTAATACTGATTCAATTGATAATTCAGGTGGCGTAAATTGCTCTGATCATGAAGTAAATATTAAAATCGCACTTCAAGATTTACTGCAAAAAAACATAATAAATGTAGAGGTAAGAAACAAACTTCTTGAGGAAATGTCAGATGGTGTAGAAGCTTCAGTATTATATGATAGTCTTTTATCAGCTCAAGCAGTCTCTCTTGCCGAGTCTAACAGTTATAACGCTCTTGAGCATCAAGAACGACTTATGAAAAAACTTGAAGATTGTGGTTTACTTGATCGTAAAGTCGAGTTCTTACCTGATACCGAAGAAGTTAACAGAAGAAAATCTGAAAAAACTGGTTTGACCCGACCTGAGTTATGTGTATTACTATCATATTCGAAAATTTATTTATATAATGATTTAGTCTCGTCATCTTTACCAGATGAAGGATATTACTTGAATGAATTAATCAAATATTTTCCACAAAAACTTGTTAATGAATTTAAAGCTGAATTATTTAATCATCCTCTAAAAAGAGAGATTATTTGTACATTTGTTGCAAATAGTATGATTAATAGATTAGGTATAACTTTTTTTAATCGTGTATCCAATGATACAGGTCTCAAAATTTGTGACATTTCTAGAGCCTATACAATTATTAAGGATTCTTGTGAATTACCTATATTATGGAAAGACCTTGAGAAATTAACATATAAGACCTCAGCCGAAATCCAAATAAAGATGTTTAGAAAAATTTCTAAATTCATTGAACAGTCAACATTATGGTTACTTCGAGTATATAGAAATACGCTTGATATTATTGAGAATTATGTAGCAATTTATCATGACAAAATTGCAATAATACTTGATAATCTTGAAAAAGTTTTATCCGAAGAGGCATTAGAGAGTTTTAATAAGAATTATAAATTTTATAAATCTCAAAATGTTACTGATGATATTGCAAAAAAAGTTGCAGCGTTAGAATTTATGCCAGCAATTTATCAAATTATTTATGTATCACAAGATAGTGATATTGATTTATTATCTATTGCCAAAATATATTTTCATATTGGTATTAGAATGCATTTTAGATATCTTAGTCTCAAAGTAATTGATTTAAACCCGGATTCTTATTGGGATAAGCTATCTTTAAAGAGTTATATAAGTAATCTTTTTGATCAACATATGAGAATTACGAGCGAAGTTGTAAAGTCTTATACAAAAGAAACTAAAATTGCTAATTCAGATAAGGTTGTTGATGAATGGATTCAATTAAATCAAAAACAGATTCAGCGTTATGATGAACTTATTGCTGATATTCAAACTCATCAATATCCTGATTTTTCAATGCTTAATGTTGCGGGTCATAGGGTTAAAGAGATTTCATCTATGACAAAGAATGTATGATAATTGTTTTAACCTTTGAAGATAGTTGAATATTTTCTACATTTCTCTCAATATAATTTCTTACATTTGGAAGATATTTTTTGTATTTACTAAAACCTTTTCTCTGAGAAAATTTTGAAAATAATCCATATATTCTTAAATTTCTTTGTATTGATAATATAGAATATTCTTGAATAAATTCCTTTTTATCAATTTCTGGATTATGATCAAAAAAGAAATCTAGCATTTGCTTTTCAAAAATTGGGGTAACAAATCTTCGAGCATCCTGAAGCAGTGAAACAACATCATAGGATTGAAAGCCTATTGAAATATCCTGATAATCAATTAGCCCTACTTTATTAATTCCTTCACGTTCATCCAACCACATTAGGTTATCAACATGGAAATCTCTAAGCGAAAGAAATGTCGGTTTTTTTAATAATTTAAATAATGAAACAAAGGAATTTTCGACCTCATCTTTATATAAGTCAATGACACAATTATTAACAAATTCTTCGATTCCATTTTTTAGACTTGTTAAATTATGAAACTCAAAATCAAGATTATTAACGGATAGTTTTTGCAATTTAGATAAAAGATATAAAGATTTTTTATATATTTCTTCTTCAGTTCCCTGGCTAACATCACGCAGATAATTGTTAACTTTAGTATCACCAAAATCTTCTATCAAGGCAATTGAATGTTCAAAATCTATTAAATGTATATAAGGAACAGAGAAACCATGATTATTAAGGAAATATGAAGATTTTATAAATTTATCAAATTGCTTTGGCTCCTTCATAGAATCCATTATGACATAAGTTTTATTTTTGTGCAAAACTCGATAATATTTTCTATCTGATAAATCTGTTGGCAAAGAAAATATTTTTGAATTTGCCAAATTATTATCTATAAATTCAACTAATTGCCTTGGTAAATTGTATTTATTAACTTCAATTTGCATTGGTTTGAGCTAGTTACCTCAATATATCTTTTTTTATCTAATAAAGAAATATTTATCTCTATTCTATCAAAATTATTAATTTCATCAAACAAATCCGGCCATTCGATAATAACAATATTATTAGCGACAAATTCTTCAATAGCCAAGTTTAAAATTTCGTGCTCTGACTCTAACCTATAAAAATCACAATGATAAATCTTGTAATCCTTTAGATCATAATAATTAACTAAAGAGAATGTAGGACTTGTAACAAGTTCGTTATAACCAAGATTTCTAAGTAAAGATTTTACAAAGGCTGTTTTACCTGTACCAAGATCTCCTTTTAGATAAATAAGAGGATTATTCTCAAGCAATGGAATGAAAGCTAAAGTAAACTTATCAAGGTCCTCTAAACTAGTAATTTCTTTTTTATTCATAATTGCTCTTTACAGAAATACTAAATGTTGTTAAAAAATTGGTGTTTTGTTTTTAAAACAATAAATATATGTGAAATATAAAAAATGAAGAACTTTCAACAAGTTACAATTCAAAGACCAATAAAATTCTCTGGAATTGGTATTCACTCTGGTAAAATTAGCAATGTTAAGATTTCTCCGGCTGAACCCGATTCTGGTATTACCTTCATAAGAACAGATATAGAAAAATCAAAAAACGTAATAAAAGCTAGTTTTGATAATGTAATAAGCACAAAACTTGGCACTTCTCTTACAAATAAACATAATGTAAAAGTTTCTACAGTTGAACATTTAATGGCGGGTTTATGGGCAGCTTCAATTGATAATTGTCTTATTGAAATCGATAATGAAGAAATTCCTATTTTTGACGGTAGTTGCGAACCTTTTATTTTTATAGTAGAATGCGCAGGTAGAGAACATCAATATAATCTAAAAAAATTTCTTAAAATTAATAAGAAAATTTCATATGAGGAGATAGATAATGGTCACAAAGTATCCTGCTCTCTTGAACCTGATCGTGGATTTAGTGTAGATTTGTCAATTGAGTTTGAAAACAAGGTAATTGGCAGTCAAAACTTTAATTTTAGTTATTTAGACAATGATTTTAAAACTTCCATTGCAAGAGCCAGAACTTTTGGTCTTGAGAAAGAAGTAAAAGCTATGAACGATATGGGACTTGGTCTTGGAGGCTCTTTAGATAACGCAATTGTGGTTGGTGAAAAAGAAATTTTAAACTCAGACGGCCTTAGATTTGACAATGAATTTGTCCGTCATAAAATTTTAGACTCAGTCGGTGACCTATATTTATCAGGATATCCAATCTTAGGGAAATTTATAGGCTTCAGATCCGGTCATACTGCTAATAACAAATTATTAAGAAAAGTTTTTGCTAACAAAGATAGTTATGAAATCATTGAAGTAGTAAATTAATAATCACACATATTTAAACTTATGTGAAAAAATCTTTTCTACTTTCTTTAATTGCGACACATAAGAAACAATAATTAAACTATCTCCAGCTTCTATCATAGTATCATCAAGAGGAACAACTGTTTTACCTCTTCTTAAAATAGCAATTATATCTATTCCTTCTGGCAATTTTAATTCAGATAATTTTTTGCCAGATGAAAAAGAATTGTCATATGAGGCAGTTTCGATAATTTCTGCCTGCCCCTCACAAATAGAGAATACATTCCTAGATTTTATATCTCTTGTATATCTTAAGATAGATGATACTGATATTTCTCTTGGATTAACAATAACATCAATACCTAACGAAGAAAATAATGGAGCAAAAGAAGAAGAGTTAATAAGAGATATAGCTTTTCTACATCCAAACTTTTTAGCAAGTAAAGCAGATAAAATATTTACCTCGTCATCATTAGTGATAGATATTATCATATCACTATTTTCAATATTAACTTCACGAAGTATTTCTTTCTCTAAAGCATTACCATTTATAATTGAAATATCTGGAAAATGTCCTGCCAAGAAATGAGCCCTTTCAGTATTAGTTTCAATTATTTTTAAATTAATAGCACTATTTTGTTGTAAATTTTTAGCTAAACTAAACCCTACTCTTCCTCCACCAACTATACGAATATTTCTTGCTTCTGAATCCTCATGGCCAAGCAAAGACATTACTTCTTTTATATCTTCATTATCTGCAGCTAAATATATCTCATCATCATGCGTTAAAATAACATCTTTTTTTAAGCTAAATTCTTGATCTCTAAGAAAACCAAATATCTTAACCCGTAAATTTTTTGATAACTTCTCATTAGCTTTAGCAATAGTTAAACGATTAACAATTGAATCTTTTGTAAAGCGAACGGATACAACCTTAGCTCTATCCCCAGAAAAAATAAATGTTTCATTAGCTCCTGGAACTTCTAATCTATTAAAAATAGCTTTAGCTACCTCTTTCTCTGGAGATATAATTAAATCAATTGGAAATGTGTCAGTTGAAAAAATACTATCATGATATTTACCAAGATAACTATGATGCCTAATATGCGCAATTTTCTTTTTTACACCAAATAAATTTGACGCCAAAAAGCATGTAACCATGTTAACTTCATCAGAATCTGTAACAGCAATTATCATATCAGCTTCATCAGCGCCAGCAGCTCTCAGCATGGATGGATGAGATGATAGACCAACAATACAATTTAAATCTAATTTATGTCTGATTTTGTCAAGGATCTCATCACTTGAACCAATAACCGTAACATCATTACCTTCATTAACAAGCTGTTCAGCAATACCTGATCCAACTGGACCAGCTCCACAAATTATAACTTTCATAAATTTAAAATTAGAAGTTTTTATAACAATTCTAATAAGCAGCTTGATTATTAAAATCAAATTGTATCGTGATTTTATTTTGAATCACGCCAACGATTATGAACCCAAAACCACTGACTGGGATCAATATTTATCCAATCAGAAACCTTTTGATTAATAGTTGTCATAATCTCAAAAATTTGATCATCTTTATTATTACAGTTTTTAAATTTTAACTGAGGCTCAATCACTAATTCATATCGTAAATTCCCAATTCTCTTTACAAAGATTCCAATCACTGGCAGGTTATATTTTATAGCAATTTGTGCAATTAAGGGAGGTGTGTTAGCTTGTTTACCCATAAAAGGTACTGAAATTCCTTCATTTAATTTTTGATCAACAAAACTGGCAATTGATATATTGTTTTTTATTCCTTTAATAACATTTGAAGCGCCTCTTTTTCCCTTCTCATTCATAAAGAAAAAGTCTGATGACCTTGTTTTTACAATAAAATCATTAAGAACTTCATTGTTAGTTTTTCGATATATCATATTTGTTTTGATTTTATGGCGAGAAAGAAAAGCTGCTATTACTTCCCAATTTGAAAAATGGGCTGAGAAGAAAATCATTGGCTTATTATGCTTTGCCAAATCTAAAATATGTTCAAGTCCAATAATTTTTACATGTTTAAGAAACACCTCCTTCGAACATTTTGAGAAAAACTCAAACTCAGCAAAATTATGACCTAAATTTTTCCACACTCCTTCTACAATATTGTTTTTCTCATTATGTGTAAGTTCTGGATATATCATTGTCAAATTATCATATGCAACCTTACTGGCTTTTAATCTTTTACCCACAAATAAAAACAAATTGGCGCAGTAAAGTGACATTATCGAAATAGGAATAAACCTTGTTATAAGAAAAAAAGTTATAACAACATGATATTCTATTTTATACCTTAGCTTTTTAATCATACTGTATTTTTGTTTTTAAAAATTCTATAAATTGAATTTTATCAATAAATTCAAGCTTCATTTTACAAACATTAATATCTGTAGAAGCTAACCCATTAATTTTTACAAAATCTTTTTCGGTCGTTATAATTGATAGATTTTTTTCTTTTGCGTATGCAACAATCTTTTCAATATCTTCAATTTTATAACTGTAATGATCTTTAAAAGACTTATGTTCAACAACATTTACATCATTATCACTTAAAAAGTTAAAAAATTTTTTGTTATTGGCAAGAGCGGAAAATGCAAAATAATTTTTGTTAAGATCAATTTTAGAAACTAACTTTGGTGACAATCTAAAAACAGGCTTATTTTTACTTATGCTTTTAATAAAATTTTCCGAATCATTTATATGAGAATTTTTGATAATAAAAATGCAATCTGCTTTATTAATGTGCCAACTAATTGTATTTCTAAGAGGACCAGAAGGAAATAATATCTTATTACCAAATAAATAACTATCATCAATAATAAGAATATTAAGATTACATGCTATATACGCATTTTGAAATCCATCATCAAGTAAAAGAATTGGTGCAGCATCATTCCCCAGAAATTCAATAGCTTTATGCCTTTTTTTAGCAATAAATGTTTCATTATTTGCTGCAAGCAACCTTGCCTCATCTCCTGTATCAATCACAGATTGTGTAGTGAGATTAACTTTTTTTGGTCCAATAATTTTACCTTGATAACCCTTTGTTACAAAGCTGTAGGAAATTTTTAGCTCAGATAATACTTCTCCAATTGCAATTGCAGAAGGAGTCTTGCCGGCCCCACCCATTGTTGCATTACCTATAACTATAGAAAATTGTTTGAATTTTTTTGGCTTAATTATTTGGTATCTAAACTTTAAAACTAACCAAAAAATTACAGTCAAAGGCAAAAAAATAAATGTAAATATATTTATTTTACGATAGAAATTTAACATATCATTCAATTCTAGAGATTTCTTTATAATTAAAATTATTTAAACATCTTTAATTATTTATAACAAATTTAATTCTATCTTTCTTGACAGCTTGATAAATAATCTTTATAAGACTTACTCCAATTTATGTTATAAAAATGAAAAGAACCTTTCAACCATCAAAAATTGTAAGAGCAAGAAGACACGGTTTTAGAGCTAGAATGGCAACAAAAAGCGGTAGACAAATTCTTGCAAATAGAAGAGCCAAAGGCAGAAAAAGACTTTGCGCTTAATCTAAACTTGCCAAAAAGCTTTTAATGAATTTTACCCCTGCTCCATCAATAGCATTTTCGAAAGCTAAAAAGACCAGCAATAAAATTGTTTCAAGACCTTTAGTAATCATTTATCATAAAAATAATTACAATAATATAGCTAATGACACCCACTTTATGGGAATAACTATTAGTAAAAAATCGATTAAAAAGGCTGTAGTAAGAAATAAAATCAAAAGGAGAATTAGGGTTATTTTTAAAAAGTTTATTTTAGAAAACTCATTGCCAAAAATAACAATCATTTTTATTGTTAGAGCCCAAATTTTAAATTTTTCTTTTGCAACTCTTCAAAGTGAAATTATAAAGAATCTAAAATTAATTGAATCAAAACTTAATAAATCTTGTATAAATGGATGATAAAAGAAACCTAATTATTGCTCTAATTCTTTCTGTAGCAGTTATTACTTCATGGAATTACTTTGTTGAAAAACCTAAATATGATGAATTTTTAAAACAAAAAGAAATATATGACCAACATCAGTTAGAAGTTCAACAATTAGATAAAGTTCAAGAGAAATCGAAACAAGAAATAATTAAAGCATCTAATACAAGCCCAAGAATTAATTTTGATAACAATGAAATATCTGGATCATTTAATAGGAATCTTGGCTATCTTGATGAACTAACATTAAATAAATATTTAGTAGCAAAAGGTAGCGATGAGAAAGTTCAGATACTTCATAAAAAATATGAAGAAGATTCATATTTTGTCGATTTTGGATATATTACTAAAAACAACATAAACATTAATCAAATTGATTGGATAAGCAGTGAAAAATCTTTTGATAAGAATATTACTTTACAAAAAACAACTGAAAATTTTGTCTTAGACAGAGAAATATCTATCCTAGACAAATATCTCTTTAAAATAACTGACTCAATTACAAACATTTCTAACTATAACCAAGAAATAAAACATTACGGACTTTTAAACCGAGGCTTTCCTTCTGATTCTCAAAGTTTTCTAATTTTACATGAGGGCCCAATCTCTGTTATTAACGATGAATTACAGGAAGAAACTTTTAAAGATATAAAAAAGCAAGATTTCGAGTACAAATCTATTAATGGATGGACTGGATTTTCTGATAAATATTGGTTAACTGCTTTAATTCCAAACAAAGAAAAATCATATAATTACAACATATATCATTACCAAAAAAACGATCAAAATGACAGATTTCAAAATGAACTAAGCAGTAATTGGTATGAGCTAGCCCAAAACCAAACTGAAACATTTGAATATCTTGTTTTTGTTGGCCCTAAAGAATTAGAAATACTTGATAAATATTCTTCCCAATATCAGATAAAACTCTTTGATAGAGCTGTAGATTTTGGTGTTTTATATTTTATGACAAAACCAATTTCTAAGGCCCTACATTTTATAAATCAATTTGTTAATAATTTTGGTGTCACAATTATTATTTTTACAATTTTACTAAGATTACTGCTTTACCCTCTTGCGGATAAATCTTTTAAAGAAATCTACAAAATGAAACAGTTACAACCAGAAATCAAAGATTTAAAAGAAAAATATAAAGATAATAGACTAGCTCTAAACAAAGAAATTATGTCACTATACAAAAAATATAGCGTCAAACCTATGGCAGGCTGCCTCCCCTTACTAATTCAGATCCCAATCTTTTTTGCATTGTACAAAGTATTATTTGTAACAATTGAAATGCGACAAGCTGGTTTTTTTGGCTGGATTACGGACTTATCTATACCTGATCCAACATCAATTATTAATTTATTTGGTCTGTTACCATTTGATCCATTTTTTAACATAGGGATTTGGCCATGCTTAATGGGACTTACAATGATTTTACAACAAAAATTCAACCCTACTCCACAAGATCCAATGCAGGAAACAATGATGAAAATATTACCATATATGTTTACTTTTATTTTCGCAACTTTTCCAGCAGGGCTTGTGATATATTGGACATTTAACAATGCGTTATCGATATTACAGCAATATTTTATCAATCGTAAGCATTCTAAAAACACGAAAAAGGCTTAAGTTTATTTGATGGTCATGTCTTCGAAAAACTTATCAATTTCTGATTTAAAAAAACGTAATTTTAAATTTGAACTATCTGCTAATTCTGCTAAGAACTGGCCAAAATTACTACTGCCTGAGTTTGCTTTTATTGGCAGATCAAATGTTGGCAAATCTTCTCTAATAAACAGCTTAACTATTCAACATAATCTTGCCAAAACCTCAAAAACTCCTGGAAGAACCCAAATGATAAATTGTTTTCTTTATAAGGATATTTTTAGATTGGTTGACTTACCAGGATATGGTTATGCAAAATCACCTAAGCATGAAATTATGAAATGGGCAAATTTTACAGAGGAATATCTTTTACATCGAGAAAATTTAAAAATTTTATTTATTTTAATTGATTCTAGACATGGACTTAAAGCACATGATTTTGATATGATTAATTTTTGCGCTACCAATGAAATTAACTATCAAATCATTCTAACAAAAATTGATAAAACAAAAAAAGTTGATTATCTAAATAAGAAGGATTTAATACAAGAAAATTTAAATAAGGAACTTGGTTATAAAAATGAAATTTTTATGGTAAGCTCTTTTAAAAATATTGGTCTTGATGATATAAGGTCACTAATAATTAAAAATGTATAATTATGGAAGTAATAGATTTAAAAAGCAGAAAAAAAACGAGTAAACCAAATACAAGTGATACAAAAGTTAATAACATCACTGAAATAAACTTTATGGATAAAGCCTCGATCTTAGCTGAAGCCCTTCCATATATTCAAAAATTTTCAGGTGAAGTTTTTGTTATTAAAATTGGTGGAAGCGCCATGGGTGATCCTAAGGTTATTGAGAACTTCGCTCGAGATGTTACTCTACTTAAACAAATAGGTGTAAATCCAGTTATAGTCCATGGTGGTGGTACACAAATTGGTGATATGTTGAATAAACTTAAAATAAAAAGTGAGTTTATCGATGGTCTAAGAGTAACTGATAGACAAACCGTTGATATTGTTGAGATGGTTTTATCGGGATCAATCAACAAAGAGCTTGTTACTGCTATTAATAAACAAGGAGGTCATGCAATTGGAATTTCTGGTAAAGATGCAAATTTAATTATTGCGCAAAAGCTACAAAAAACTCATAGAGATTCAGATTCAAACATTGAAAAAATTCTAGACCTTGGTTTCGTAGGTGAGCCTGTAACTATAAATCCTGAAATTCTATATACACTAGATGAAAGCGATTTAATACCAGTTATTGCTCCTATTGGTATTAGTAAAGATGGCCAAACATACAATATAAATGCTGATACAGTGGCTGGAAAAATAGCATCAAGTTTAAACGCATATAAATTAATCGTACTTTCAGATGTTGATGGCATTTACAAAGATGACAAATTAATAAACTCTATAAATGTTAATGAAATTCATGATCTCATTAATAAGAAAGTTATATCTGCTGGTATGATACCAAAGACCAAAACTTGCATAGACGCTCTAGAGAATGGAGTTAACTCTGTGCATATTTTAAATGGAAAAACACCTCACATATTACTTGTAGAAGTATTTACAGAGCATGGTGTTGGAACTATGATAAAACTTGATGATAGATAAGTCTATCTACTAATACCCGTATTTACTGAAGCACTATTACTTTGTAAAGCGGGTATATGAATCTCTTGAACTTGTTCTAAAAGCTTTTCTAGCGCGGGTAACATTTCTATCATTTTTTGTATCTCAATTCCTGTGGCTGATGAGGAATGCATATTGCCTTCATCTCCAGCTCCTAACCTTTGGGTAGTATTATGTGACAAATACCCTCTTACAACTCTAAGAGACTTATCTAAAAATGTTTTTACTTCCCCAGATGCCTCTTCAAGAAAAACCTTATTCTCATTTAATGATCTAGCATGGCTACCAGCATTAATTTGGTGAAAATCTATGGCACATTGTAAGGAGCTAATATCATCTTTATACTCCAGCGTTAACTTCCCCGTTCTAGCATACTCACTTCTTAAATCTGTAAATTTTATTGCCTTCCTGCAGCTCTCTATCAATGCACCTAGATTATCCTGAACATTTTGCATTTGCATGTTCCTTCTATTAGGAATATCTTTGACAGCCTTTTTATTACCCTGGCCTATCTGATCATAATTTATTGAATCAGGATCTATAAATTCTGATACAACATATTGTTTCAAATATTTTACCCTATCCTCACTTGCAAATCGATATCCAAAATCAAACTTCCCTTGAGATATTTTATTGATTTTCAAACGATATACATCTCGTACCTTCGCATAGTCTTTTAGAAGACCCCGTTCTAAATCATTTAACTCTGCTTCACTTTTATCTGACGCTTGCCTAAAATCTTCTTTAAACAAATCTAAATATAATAATGTTGCATCAAGTTTATGATTTTTAGAGACAAAAGCTACAGGGTCACTTCTCTGATCTAATATTGATGTTATTACTTCAGAAGAAATCTTTTGATAACTTTCTTCTGCCTCTCTATTTTTAAAACTGAAAAGAAAATGAATTTTATCTGATAAAGACCCTTTGTTGTTTATTACCTTGTTATAAAACTCTTGTAGATATTTATCCTTCTCTAAAAGAATTGCATCGGTATTGGATACCCTAACGCGGAAAGACTCTACCTCTACTTCTGCCAATGCTTTGATCTTACCAAATTTACTCCCGCCTTCTACCATGAGAGTTTTTAAAACAGACCCATCTTGCAAACTCCCATCTAAAACAAATCTCCTAATCTCTTTCACCGTATTATGCAAAGAGTCTTGTGCTCTAAATTCTGCCTCTGCATGATCAAGAGCATTTCTAACTTTTCTACACTCCTCTACAAATTCCCTTCCTATCTCAGCATCATTTACAAAGCATATTCGCAAATTTTCTTCTAGTGCAGAAAATGCCTCACCAACAACACCTATGTTTCTCAGTATTCTAATTCGTCCTTCTTTCTCTGTTAAAAGATGAGCTATATCTTCCTGACTTGATAAAAAATCACCAGCATTTACTAACAAACCAAATTGTTTTTCAGATGATAAAAATTCATCAATTTTTCTTATTGTTAAAGCAACTGGAACAGACTGAACAAAATACCCCTTATCTCTTATACCTTCAATTGCTACAAGGAAACCATCTAAATCATTAATACAAATTTGCTCCACAAATTTAGATATAACATTAAGACTAAGGTGTGTGTCTACAACAACAGAACCGGACAACCCATGAGATGGTTTATAGTGTATAATAATATTTTTTACTAAATTATTAAGCGCTACCCAAGGAACCCCAGGCTGCTCCATCTCCAGACCATCTTCTTTTCTATACTGCAGCTGCAAAGCTCTAGAACAAGCAGAAACGGCTATGAGCATCTTTATAGTTTCTGTATATGGTTTTATTGCTTGTGGCTTACTCTTTCTACCATGCTCTTCTATATAAGCAGCCTTCGCTAACTCAATCGCCTTAGTAATATAAAGTAATAACTCGGATCTGCTAAGATAAGATGGTACAACACTATCCTCTAAATACCCATTTGATATCATGGCTAGTTTATTTCGAACGGCACCCTCTACCAAAAAATTATTATAATTTCTTTTCCTCATTTTCCAAACATATAAAAGTTATGAAAATAATACAGTAAGCTAGAAAACAAACAACTACAAAAATATCAGAATTATAAAGAATTTAAATATATTAAACTAATTATTAATCAGATAATAGAGTTCACAAAATACTTTCATTTTATTAGAGCCAAATGAAACTATTATAATAAATCTTGACCTAATCTTTTGCTTCATAACAAAAATTAGAATATATTTTATATTCTTAATATTTTGTAATAAAAGAGTGAATTGAAATCAACTTAGCAAATGGTGGGCGGTATTAGATTCGAACTAACGACCTCTACGATGTCAACGTAGCGCTCTAACCAACTGAGCTAACCGCCCTTTTTAATTTCCAAAAAGCTTATATATTACATCGCACCTTTGTCAACAATCTATAAAGTTTTTTGTAATATTAACGAAGCAGTAACTCTAAGTAATTTCCTATATCAAAAGCCATATAATGAGCATCTAGAGGATATTGATTAATCTTTATAGATATTTTTGATTTATCAACAGGTATAAGCTCTTTATTTGGCAAGTCAGAATAAATAGTTTTAATAATTTTTTGATTTTTGTCGAGAAATGTAATCCTTAAATCTGGGCTGTATTTTATTTCCTTAGATTTATTGATAACATAACCCGTCAAAACAAGATGATCCTTATTAAAAATTGAGTCCTTAGAAATTGTTATAGATTCTATTTCAACATCTCTTGTGTCATGAATACCAAAAAATGAATAAAATAATATAGACTTAGGAACAAAGTTGGTAATTACTTGACGTTGATTAATAAGTAATAATGAAACTGATACAAATAATAAAAACAAAAAAATAATTTTTAATTTTAGAGGTATTTTATCAATAAAGTTTATTTCTTCAGTTGTTTTTTTCGCAACAAACTCTGTTAAATTGATTATCTTTTCATTTTTCTCTAACTTCTTTCTATCAACCTGTTCCTGATGTTTTTTCTCCATTGGGCTTTGGATTCTTGGTGGAATAACTGGTTTATGCTCCCACTCATATTCGCATTTTCCACAATGTAAGATTCTACCTTGATTTTTAACAGCATTTGCCTCATATATATTGAGCCTAAATCTGGATTTGCATTCTGGACAAGTAATAATCATAATAATTAACTAAATATTCTCATGGAACTAGCTAGCCTTATAAACGAAGCTTTTGATTTCGAAAACAAAAATTTAGAAAATAACTTTGATGAAGTAAAAAACACTGTTGATAAAATCTTAAAACAAATTGATTCAGGTGAACTTCGCGTTGCAGAAAAAGTTAATGGCGAATGGATTGTTAATAGCTGGGTAAAAAAAGCAATTTTATTGTCCTTTAGAGTAAATCCAATGAAATTAATTGATGGAGGACCTGCCGGATCCAATCAGCAAACACCATGGTATGATAAAGTAAATTCAAAATTTCTTGGTTGGTCCGAAGAAAATTATAAAAATGCAAATTTTAGATCAGTGCCTGGATGTTTTGTAAGATATGGATCTTATATCGGTAAAAACGTAGTTTTAATGCCATCTTTTGTAAATTTAGGCGCATATGTAGATGATGGAACAATGGTTGATACTTGGTCTACAATTGGATCCTGCGCACAAATTGGTAAAAACTGTCATATTTCTGGTGGCGTTGGTATTGGCGGTGTCTTAGAGCCACTTCAAGCCAATCCAGTAATTATTGAAGATAATTGTTTTATTGGCGCTAGATCTGAAATTGCTGAAGGAGTTATAGTAGAAGAAGGTAGCGTAATATCTATGGGAGTATTTCTTGGCAAATCTACTAAAATTATAAATAGAGCAACTGGCGAAATAACTTATGGAAGAGTTCCAAAATATTCTGTTGTAGTTCCTGGATCTATTCCAAACCAAGACCCTACAAAACCAAGTTTAAATGCTGCGGTTATTGTAAAACAAGTTGATAGTCAGACCAGATCGAAAACTTCAATTAATGAACTATTAAGAGACTAATTAATTCTATGCTATCAGAATTAGTTAAGATAACTCAAGAATTAATGCGCTACAAATCTGTAACGCCTAATGATGATGGAGCAATTGATTACTTAATATCATTACTAGAACCAATCGGTTTCACCTGTCATAAAATGATCATGAGTGAAGATGGGCATGACGATATTGTCAACCTTTATGCCAAGATTGGTGATTCTGGTAAAAATTTTGCCTTTGCTGGCCATACCGATGTTGTACCGCCAGGCGATGGCTGGTCAAGCGATCCATTTGCTTCAGAAATACGAGAGAATATTTTATATGGTCGTGGAGCTTCTGACATGAAAGCTGCTATCACATGTTTTATTAAGGCAATTAAAGAGTATATAAATAACAATGAATTAAAAAATTCTTTTTCATTTATAATAACTGGTGATGAAGAAGCTTTAGGTGTAAATGGTACAAAAAAAATCATCCAATGGCTTGAAGATAAAAATGAAAAAATTGATTTTTGTATTGTTGGCGAACCAACCTCTGATAAAGAAATTGGTGATACAGTTAAAATTGGAAGACGTGGCAGCATTACTTTTGATATTACAATTCATGGCACTCAGGGTCATGTTGCCTATCCAGAAAAAGCTGACAACCCTAACACAACTTTAATTAAAATTCTAAATCTGCTAATTGATCATGATTTTGATGAAGGTAATGAAAATTTTAGTCCTACTAATCTTGAAGTGACTTCAATTGATGTTGGCAACCCTACTACCAACCTAATTCCAGCTGATGCCAAAGCAAAATTAAATATAAGATTTAATGACGAGCATTCTTCAGACGATTTGATAAAGCTTATAAAATATACGCTGGAAAAATGCTCTGGTAATTTCACATTAGATTACAGAGTGTCAGGTGAATCATTTCTTACTAAACCAAGTGATTACATTGATTTTGTAAAAGATGCCATTCTTGAGGAAACTGGAATTGAAACTGAACTTTCAACATCAGGCGGAACATCTGATGCAAGATTCTTAAAAGATATTGCTCCCATTTGTGAATTGGGCCTTAGAAACAAAACCGCTCACAAAGTTGATGAATGTGTTGATTTAAATGAACTAGAAAGCCTTTATAGAATATATTATTCAATTATCAAAAAGCTCGATAATATCTAACTTTACACAAGCTAAACATTTGCTTTTTCAAGCGCTGCAACTCTTTTTTCAATATCTTTGTAATTACGAACATTATCCATTAGTTTATAAAGAGTGGTCAATTTTCTGTATAATCGCCAAATCATAAATAGTAAAAATATAAAACTTAATGAAAAAACAGAACCAACAATTTTGGAGATTAAAATTACTCTATCTGCCTTAGCCCTAACTGTCTGAATAACTTCAATATCAGATTTGAAATCCGTTAAAGTAGCCTTTACATCTTTTGTTAACTTATCTTCAACGGCCTTAGCTTTATTTTCAACTTGCTTCTCAACTTGATCTAAACGGTTTTTGATATCTTTTTCAATATTCTTAGTAATTTTATCTATCGAAAAGCCTTTTTCAGTATCTTGTTTTACTTTATCCAAAGCTTTATCCAAATCAAATGCATAAGCATTAACAAAGCTTAACATGATAAGGGGAAATAAAAATTTAAAAAACTTCATAACAAAAACAGTAAACAAAATTTCAACTGCTCTTAAATACTTTAAAATTTAATTCAATAATTAGATTATTAAAAACTACTTGTAATAAAACAAATTTTTGAGTAAAATTAGTAAAATTTTATTTGAGATATGGCTATTAAAGAAAGTAAAACAGTAATAAAAGAAGTATTAGAATACTGGAAACAAGAACTAGAATCAAAACAGAATCCTTCAGCGAAATCTAATTTTATCACAAAAAGAACAGCACATTTAGAAAAATTAATTACTCAATTAGATAGTGATCAGATAAAATCTAAAGATTTAAGAAAAATTGATAAACAAATTAATCGTTTGGTAATTTTATCATTAAAAGCAAAAAATCCAGAATTAGCTGACAAATTATCACAAATTTACAAAACGGAAGAAGCTTTCCAAGATAAGAAATATCGCTACATTTATTTTGATAAAATGACGCTTTTATCTTATGACAAAGCACAACTAACTAATGAAGCTAACTTTGGAATTGAAGAAAATGCAAAGAAAATATCAAAAGAATCAAAATATAACAACATTCAAAATGGAATGGACTTATTTTCAGCCATATATATTGCAGCTTCAGTTACATTAGTAATTTTAATGGCATTTCCTACTATAGCAATTGCCACTTTAGCAGTTACCTTATCATCATCCTGGCTGGTTTCTTCATTTAATGAGCGCAAACAAATTTCAGAGTTTAAAGAAGCACAATTAATGAGTAAAGAAATTCTCCAAGACATTTCAAAAACTCTAACTCAAGATCATCAGCAAGAAGTAATGACAACTACAAAACCCATGACTCAGCGTGAACAAACAAACACAACAAATTTTGTTTCAAGTCATAAAGAAGAAAGCACATCGAGCATAGATAAAACTGTAAGAAAATCACAAATAGCTGAAATTCTTACAAAAGATGTTTCAAAAACATCAACAGCTGGAATCGAAATTTAAAAATTCAATTATTTAAGTTTTATAAACTTCGCGTCTCGTTAGTATTGCTAGTAACTCTTAAATATTTATCAGCAATACTAACATATGTTGAAGATAAAGATGATATACCTAATGTTTCTATGTTACTTATCTTATCTTGATCGTTTGACATACTGTTTACTAATTGCTGACCTATGATTGCTGCAACCAAAGCAACACCCCAAATTGAAGATCTACCATAATTATCATCAAACTCTTTGCTTTTATCTTGATCAACGACAACAAAACTACTAATTGTGCCACTTTTCAACAAATATAACTGCGTTACTGCAGCAGCTAACGATATACTACCAACAATAAATTCATTTACAGCTTTTTGTGTTCTCATAACTAACTCTAAAAAATTATTATTTTATTTTACCAAGCTTAAAAACTTGAATCTTAAATTCATTTGCAAGTTCTAAAATCTTTACCTGATTAGATGTTGAAACAAGATATCTTGCCTGATCTTCGGCGAAATAAAACTGATTCAAAGGCATATTAACATCACCTTCATTTAATGACAAGTCATAATCAACATTACCAGCTTTAGCCATTTTAGCAATTTGAGTTAATATACCACCATCTGAAATATCATTTACAGCGGAAATTAATTTTTCTTTGATTAGCTTTGCAACAAATTCAGCAGTTTTAAGTTCTAAATCTAAATCAATTTCTGGAGCATCACCCTCTTCTGAATCACAAATTTGTTTAAGATAAATCGAACATCCTAGATGACCTTTTGTCTCACCAATAACAAAAATATCTTCACCAATATTAGTAAAATAATTATCTGGAATATTTTTTATATCATCAATTAAACCAACACCACCGATATTTGGAGTCGGATTAATACCAACCTGATTTGTTTCATTATAAAGTGAAACATTACCAGATACGACTGGGTATTTCAGTGACTTACACGCATCTTTTAATCCATTGAGTGAACTTACTATCTGTCCCATAATTTCTGGTTTTTCTGGATTTCCGAAATTTAAACAATTAGTAATAGCTAGTGGTTTTGCGCCAAGAACAACTAGATTACGATAAGATTCAACAACGGCCTGCATTGCTCCTTTATAACTATTTGCTTTAACATATCTAGGACTACAATCTGTTGTCGCCGCTATAGCTTTTTGGGTATTATGAATTCTAACAATTCCAGAACCAATACCATGAGCTTTTATAGTATCATTCATAACGCCAAAATCATATTGTTCATAAATATGATTTTTAGATGTTAAATTTGGATGTTGTAAAATTTTCTCAAGATTTTCATTAACATCACTATGTAATTTTAAATCTGCATTAATCTCAGGATTAGGCTCCGAAATTTTATAAGGTCTTTGATATTCAGGTGCAGCGTGAGCCAATGGATCAATCGGAAGATCAGCAACAACTTCACCGTTATGTCTTAAGACCAATCTTTGGTCTTTAATAATTTCACCTATTTTGACACAATCTAAATCCCATTTTTTAAAGATTTCTTTAGCTAGATCCTCCTTACCAGGCTTGATAACCATTAGCATTCTTTCCTGACTTTCAGATAACATCATCTCAAAAGCTGACATATTTGTTTCGCGTTGAGGAACGTTATCAAGATTTAGATCAATACCTGCATTTCCTTTACTTGCCATCTCAATTGAAGATGAAGTAAGTCCTGCAGCTCCCATATCTTGAATTGCCAAAATCGCATCATGCTGCATTAATTCTAAACAACTTTCTATTAAAAGCTTTTCTTTAAAAGGATCACCAACTTGAACTGTAGGTCTTTTTGATTCTGATTCATCATCAAATTCCTGAGATGCCATTGAAGCACCATGAATTCCATCTCGACCTGTTTTAGCACCAACATACATAACAGAACTCCCAACATCTCCAGCTGCAGAATAAAATATTTTATCAGCTTTAGCATGACCAACACACATAGCATTAACCAAAATATTGCCATTATATGATTCATGATAAGATGTATCTCCAGCAATATTTGGAACACCCACACAATTTCCATAACCACCAATTCCAGCCACTACACCTGATTCTAAAAAAGCAGTTTTTTCATTATCAACATCACCAAAGAATAAACTATCTAAAATTGCAATTGGCCTTGCACCCATTGTAAATACGTCACGCAGAATACCACCTACTCCCGTCGCAGCTCCTTGATATGGTTCAATAAAAGATGGATGATTATGACTTTCCATCTTAAAAATAATTGCATCATTATCGCCTATATCAATAATACCAGCATTTTCACCAGGACCACAAATTACCCAATCTTCTTTAGTATGAAGTTGTTTAAGATAATACCTTGTTGATTTATAAGAACAATGCTCACTCCACATAGCAGAAAAAATACCAAGTTCGGTAATATTAGGCTTGCGTCCAATTAGCTCAATTATCTTTTCATATTCTTCTACTTTGAGTCCAGTAGCAGCTAAAAATTCATATAACTCAGTTTGATTTTCTTGTTTCATTGCGTAACTATTATTTTTGCAAAAATAATATACACTTTGTTGCTTTATTCAAGCAAGCATTTTAATTACAAGGTTGGTAATTTAACTTTTTTATAATATGTATAAAATCTCAGTATTAGTCCAACAACAAAAATTATTGGTATAAAAACAATTTGATTCAATTGAAACAGACTAACTAAATAAACCAATGTTCCAATTATTATTGCTGTACTACCATAAAATCCAAGCTGTAGCGTACTTGGGATATCATTAACTAGCATATCTCTTATAATACCACCACCGACAGATGTTAAAAAACAAATGGTTAAAACTCCGAAAAATGACAAACTAGAAACCATACCTTGAAGAGCCCCATTTATTGCAAACGCTACTAGACCAGCTGTATCAGAAATTATAAACAAAATTCGTTCTTCAAAACGATGCTTAGCATGATCAATTGCTAAGAACTTAAAAACCATAATTATTAAAATTGTAATTATATATGGAGTAATATCGATTAGAAAAGTTGGAGTTTTATTAAGACACACATCTCTAATAGCACCACCTCCAGATGAGGTAAGAAAAGCAAGAATAAAAACTCCCATAATATCTAAATTTTTCCTTATACCAACCAAAGCACCACTTAAAGCAAAAGCTACAGTTCCGATAAAAGCTGCTATTTCCAAGTAATCCATTCCTTAATAAATAAAAACTTAAATTTAACATAAAATTATTACTAATGCAAATATCTATGAACTAAAATTAAATATTGGAAAACAATGATGTTCCTATTCTTATTTGATTTGACCCAATAGCAATCGCCTCCTTAAAATCAGAAGACATTCCTATACTCAAATATTTTAAGTCCGTTGAATCAGCAAGATTCTTCAGCATTGCAAAATAAATTGATGGGTTTTTATCTTTTGGTGGTACACACATAAGACCTTTTAAATTAATCGATAAATTAGATTTTATATCTGCAACAAGCTGAACTAAGTCCTTTGGCAAAACCCCTGACTTCTGAGGTTCCTGACCTATGTTAACCTGAATCAAATATTCCCTATTTATCTCAAGGTCTCTTTCAGTTTTATCAATTGCTTTAGCAAGTTTAAAACTATCTATGGTCTCAATAACATCGAATAATCTTACTGCATTTTTAACCTTGTTTGACTGCAAATGCCCAATCAAATGCAGCTTTACATCATCATATAAATTTTTAATCTCTACATATTTCTGCTCAGCCTCTTGAACATAATTTTCAGCATAAACTTTATGATTTGTGACATTTATAAATGTTAATATATCATGCTTGGAACGTTTCTTTGTAACAGCAACTAATTGAGGTTTTAATCTATTCCATTTAGTTGCTTCAATATTTAAATCTTCTAAAATTTTTTGATAATTTTCTTTATAAGGTTTGTTCATTTTTATAATTTTAATTTTATGATCACTAGGCTTAAAAAATAAGATAATTAGCTAAATATCCTATATAGTTTTTTAATTTAAATTTTATATTTCAATTTTATCGAATTATAATAAAAAAACCTTGAAAATTGGCACTAATAAACTAAAAAATCGTCGTAAGCTTATTAAAAATGCGGCATATTTTTTTATTGTCATTTCTTTTGACAACCTCTTGTATTAATTACCCTAGTCATTGGCGAAATAACCCAAATTATCGTTATGTTCCACCATATATAAATAACAATTACAAACCTCAAATGCCAAGACCATACTCTTATAGTCCACCTATGCAAAGAAATTATGGTTATTATGCTGGAGATTACGATTCTCAATATAGAGAGCCATATAGAACATACCAAATAAATGAATCAAGACAACAATTTTATTATCCTTATGTAGATAATGATGAATCATATTACTACAATTACCCACCACGAAATATATATAACAATCCAAATTATTACTCAAACGGCTATCAAAATAATTACCAAAATCAACCTGCTATAGATAATGACTACGAAGTCGCTAGATAAATATCTTCTAATTTTAAATGATGGCAGAATTGGTAATTATAAACAATTATTAGCAATTACAGACCATCTTAAAACAAAATTTAATATTAATGAAACAAAGCTACAATTTAACTTCTGGTCAAAACTTCCAAACATATTACATGTTTTTGATTCTATTTCTATAAACAATTCAGAAGATTTAACAAAATTGAAATTCTCACCTGATTTAATTTTGTCATGCGGCCGTCGATCTGCCCCAATTGCTAAATTTTTAAAATCTAAATATAAAAATGCAAAATTAGTTCATCTATTAAAACCAAATATAAATCCAAAAGCATTTGATATGATCATCACGCCTGTTCATGATCAATACCCTGCAGCAAGTTTTGAATATATTTTACCACCGACCAATGTAGCAAATATAAATTTAGCAAATCAATCACAAGGCTTTGAATATTTAAAATTAATTAACGAAGAAAAAATCTGCGTTATCATTGGTGGATCTTCAAAAAACAAAAGCTTAAGCAAAAACGACTTTGAAAATTTTGCTATTTTTATGAATTTTATAGCTGGAATTCAAAATAAAAAAATTTTGCTTACTACATCAAGAAGAACCGATCCTGAATTAATTGATATTATAAACTCGGCCACTAGTAAAAATACAAATATTGAAGCTTATCTATATCGAGACAATGACGATAAAAACCCATATGGTGCTTTTCTTTATTATGCTGATAAAGTAATCGTTACAGGTGATTCAATCTCAATGGTTGCTGATGCATTAATGACAAAAAAGCCCTTAATAATTTATGAAGGCTTTGCAGGAAAAAAGCACAAAACATTCTTAAAAACTATATTTAAGAACAAATATGCTTTAAAATTCTCAGAAACAATATCAGAACATGATTTTGATACACTAACAAAATATAATCAAGATGATGCAAAAGCAATTGCCAATGCAATATTAGAGTTATTTTATTAAATTATATTTCCTGAAGTTCCCAAAGTTTTTTATAAAAACTATTTTCTCGTTCAATTAAATCATCATGAGAACCTTCCTCAATCACTTTACCCTGATCCATTACAACTATTCTATCCATATTTTTAAGAGTTGATAGTCGATGAGCAATAGCAATAACAGTTTTTGTCTTATCATTTATTAAATTATTCAAACTTTCCTGAATCAAACTTTCTGTCTTAGAATCTAATGAAGATGTTGCTTCATCAAGGATCAATATTGGCGCATCTTTAAGTATGGCTCTTGCTATTGCTATCCTTTGTCTTTGCCCCCCACTCACCTTAACTCCTCTTTCGCCGACAATCGAATCATAGCCATTATCCATCTCTAAAATATCATCATGAATTTTAGCCTTTTTACATGCTGACATGACTTCTTCCTCACTAGCATCATAATTTGCAAAACGTAAATTCTCCATAATACTCCTATGAAACATTGAAATATCTTGAGGAATAACTGCAATATGCCGTCTCAGAGACTCCTGCAAAATGTCGGTAATCTTATTATTATCTATAAAAATATCTCCTGTATTAATATCAAAATATCGAATAAGACTTTTAACTAAAGTGGTTTTTCCAGCACCAGATAAACCAACAACACCTATTTTTTCACCTGCACTAATTTTTAAATTTAGCCCATTTAAAACACGTCTTTCATTATAAGCAAAATTTACGTTTCTAAATTCAACTTCACCTATAACATGAGCTAAATTTTGCGCCTCTGGTTTATCAATAATATCATATTGCTCATTAACGAATTTATAACCCGCTCTAATTGCAGCAATTTGAGGGTTAATACCAAATAAGACAATTTCAATAATACGACTTATATCGCCATGTAATTTAAGCATAATCATAGCAACAAAAGCAAAGCCTCCAGCTGTTACTTGACCTTGTCTATATAAATATGCTAAAACATAAATCTGAATAGCTGATAACGCAACCGTCATGAAAGTATCGATATTATCAACAAAATATGCATCAAATTTTCTAGTAATTTTATCTAAATTCTGTCTATGAAGCAATGCTGGTTTTAATTTTATTTGATACTCACTCTTTAAGCTTCCAATAATTTTAATAGCAAAAATATTACTAATTGAATCATTTATTATACCTGTTGTTTGCTGATTAGCTGTCTCAAAATTTTCTTGAAGCCTTAATTGTTTCTTAAGCAAAACATATAAAATTGGAGTATAAATAATCAAAAAAACAAACTGAATCAAAGCCGAAATGTAGTGGATTTTAGTTAGAAAAATAAGACCTACTACAACAGCCCAGAAAACCACAAAACTTCTAAAAACATTTTGTACTAGATAACTAAGACTGACCTGAAAACTATTAATTTTATCGGCAATCTCACCAGACATATGACTATCAAACCAATGCAATGAATGTTTTATTGTTTTGTTATATATATCTTCTGTAACTTCAGTTACAAAACCCGGCTTGTATTTTATATCTAACAACCGGACAATAAAAAACATGCCGTGATTCATTAATTTATAGAATACAAATAATGCTAACAGAATTGATAGTTCACTATTTTGATTACTAGCAATTATATCAATAATTTCTTTGATCTTGTAATGAACCAAAATCTCAAACAAAGATGCAACAACAGATATTACAAATAGAGACAGAAAATAAATTTTATAAGTTTTAGAGATATATAACAAATATGATTTTAATGACTTATTTGCTTGTTCCAACTTTTTCCCTAAATCAATTCAACTAAACTATGTTTCTTTTTACCCGAAGATATTTTTATCGGATTTTTTTGCGCAAAATGCTCTTTAGTAATCTGCATTGTTGGATCGGTAAAAGCCACATTATCAATTTTACCGCCACCACCTTGAATTATTCGCTTTGCAGCGCTTCTAGAATCAACTAAGCCTGTTTTAGCAATCAAACTACTAAAAGTCATACCATCTTCTATCTCATTTAAGGAAACAGTAATAGTTGGAAGATTCTCATCAGAAGCACCTTCTGTAAAAACTTTTTGCGAAGTTTGTTTAGCATTTTCAGCAGCTACCTCACCATGACAAATTTTTGTTGCCGCAAAAGCTAAAATTTCTTTTGCCTGATTTAACTCGGAACCTGAAAGCTTTGCTAATTCATTTATTTCATTAAGCTGTATTTCTGTAAATAATTTTAAAAACTTAATAACATCCAAGTCACTGACATTCCGCCAGTATTGATAATATTCGTAAGGAGAAAGCAGATTCTCATCTAACCAAACTGCACCATCAGCAGATTTTCCCATCTTTTTTCCATCTGATGTAGTCAACAATTCAGTTGTTAAACCAATAAGCTCATCTGATCCAGGCCTCATTTTACGATGCAATTCGATACCATTTACGATATTTCCCCACTGATCAGAACCACCTATTTGTAAATTACAACCGTAAGTTTCAGCTAAATAATGAAAGTCATAGGCTTGAAGAATCATATATGTAAATTCAATAAAGCTAAGATTTTGCTCCCGATCTAAACGTCTTTTAACCGATTCATATGTAAGCATCTGATTTATCGAGAAATGCCTACCAACTTCTCTAATAAAGTTTAAATAATTAAGATCAGAAAGCCAGTCATCATTATCAACAAACTGAACCTGCTCAATATTAAAAAACTTATTTAGAACTTTTTTAATACCAGATTTGTTTGCTTGAATTTGCTCTTCACTAAGAATTTGCCTGGTTTGATCGCGACCAGAAGGATCTCCAATTTTAGTAGTACCACCACCAAATAAAATAATTACTTTATTACCTGAATTGATTAAATGACGAACCAGCATAATAGGTAGCAAACTTCCAACATGCAATGATGTTGCAGTTAAATCAAAACCGACATAACACACTGCACGTTTTTGAGATAGTAAACCCTTTATTTGATCAGCACCAGTACATTGATAATAAAAGCCTCTGTCTTTGATTAAATCAAAAATATTTATCATAATATTTTGTTATTAATTGTTATAATCCCACTCAAAAAATACTCATTTTTATATTTTTCAAACACTAATCTTAGTAGAGAACTACTGTAATCTCCAAGATTATCTGAATTATACTCAACCACAATTGATTCAGGATAAAAATTATAAGTATTATCAACAATGTTATCAATTTGGTAAATATCATTATATGATATATCTTGACTTATTGCATAATCATTTTGGTAAATATAAGAGCTGTAATAATCTTTAAAAGTCATGCGCATATTTTTACTCATTCTTTTACTCCCCCAATCATAAACATAATCTCCGTTATATCTTGATTCAAAATTCTTAGCACTAAATACTATATCCGAGCTCATTACATATGCAAAAGGACTAAATCTAACACCATATTTCGGATGAATTAATTTTTCGAGCAAAGTAAAATTTCTAAATTTTATAGCTTTTATAGCGACATTTGATTTTTGCCTTATAATATTCCTAGCATTTTCTGCAGAAATTAAGTTTTTTGCTTCTGAATATTTTGCGGTTCTTAAAAACTCACTCAAAACCCCTTTATCATCTTCATATTGGAAAAACTTATCATTTATTGTAAAAATCAAAATCACTGAAATGATAATTCCAAAGAATATTAAATTGTTATTAGTAATTGATGATTGTTTCATTGTTTAATTATCTGATTTTATTAAAAAATAATTCATAGAATCTCTAATAGCCTGATATGACGCATCAAGCAAATCAGTTGAAACACCAATAGTTGTCCAACGTTCTCCTGTATCATCACTTGTCTCTAGGGTAACTCTTATTAGTGCACCTGTTGCAAAACCAGAATTTAAAATCCTTACTTTGTAATCAGTAAGTTTGGTTTTGATGATATTAGGATAATATTCTACTAGAATTTTTCTTAATGCTTTATCAAGAGCATTTACTGGACCATTTCCTTCTGCAACCGATACAGTTTTTTTATTAAAAATATTTATTTTAAGAATAGCCTCAGATAATGTAACCAAAACTCCCTTAGCATTAACACGCTTTTCATCAATTATTTTAAAACTTTCTAAAGAAAAATATTTCGGTACCGCTTTAAAATATTTAATAGCTAACAAGTAAAATGAAGCATCTGCTAAGTCATATGAAAACCCCTTAGCCTCCAGGTCTTTAATTTCTTGAATTAATTTTGCCAAATTTACATCATTTTTATCTACCTCTAAACCAAGATCTTTTAGACGAGAAATTATTGAAGCTTTACCTGACTGATCAGAAACTAATATATTTCTTTTATTACCGACGAGCTCTGGTTTTATATGCTCATAACTAGTTGTATCCTTAAGCATTGCAGATGCATGAAGCCCACCCTTATGGTTAAAAGCTGCATCACCAATAAATGGCGCATAATTATCAGGTTTTTGATTCAAAATATCATAAAGATAATTAGAAACATGTTTAAGTGATCTTAATTTTTCTTTATCAACAGAAATGTCATAATTCAACTTTAAAGATAGTATTGGAATTAAGGTTGTTAAATTTGCATTACCACATCTTTCACCTAAGCCATTAATTGTACCTTGAATATGAGAAACACCAGCTTTAATAGCCGCTAAAGTATTAGCAACCGCACAGCCAGAATCGTTATGACAATGAATTGACAAAGCATCAGGATCAATAACTCTTGCAACATCACTAATAATTTTAGTAATTTCATTTGGTAAAGTCCCACCATTTGTATCACATAATGCAACCCATTTTGCTCCAGCTTTATGAGCTGATTTAATAACTTCCATGCTATATTTGGGATTAGCCTTATAACCATCAAAAAAATGTTCTGCATCAAAAATAATCTGATAACCTAAAGACACTAAATGGTTAATTGTATCATAAATTATTGCTAAATTATCTTCCAAAGAAATACCCAAAGCATCAGTAACATGGAAATCCCAAACTTTGCCAACAATTGTATAATCTTTAAGACCAGAGGAAATTAAATTTAACAATCCAGAATCTTCTTTTGGATCTATACCCTTTTTTACAGTCATACCAAATGCAGCAAATTTAGCATGCTTCATAACAGGTAGATTGCCAAAAAACTGAGAATCTTTTGGATTAGCTCCAGGCCATCCTGCTTCAATATAATCGATTCCTAGAAAATCTAATTTCTTAGCTATATCAATTTTATTTTGACATGTAAAATCAACAAAAGAGGTTTGCGCTCCATCTCTAAGTGTTGAATCATATAATATAATCTTTCTATTTAATGCCATTTAGCTACTTTGTTACTTTAACATTGCCATCAGGAAGATATTCAAGCTTATATCCTAGCCCCAATATTTCATCTCTAACTTTATCTGCTTCAGCATAATTTTTGTTTTCACGATAAATTTTAATCGTTTTTGCTTTAGAGATAATTACTTCAGGAACATCATTAGCGTTATTATCACTACCATTATCTAAAATTGCAAGAAACTTGCAGATTTTACATAAGTCAATTATTGCATTATTATCACCTTTTTTAGCTAATTTATATTTTTGATTTAACAAACTAATAGCTTTTGCAGTGTTAAGATCATCAGAAAGATGGTTTACAAACTCGTCTGGTAACATTTCATCAATATTTGCAATCTCATCATCAGAAAAAGAATCTTTAACAATTTGATTAAATTTACTATTCTGCTTAATTGCATCATCAAGTGACTTTTTATTAAAATCCAACGGTTTTTTATAATGTGCAGTTAAAAAGAAAAATCTTAAATCATTACCTTTAACACCACTATCAAGTAGATCTTTAACAATTGTAAAATTACCTAGTGATTTACTCATTTTTTCATTATCAACAGTTAAAAAACCGTTATGAATCCAATATTTAGCATATTTTGAACCTTGGCTTGCACAACATGATTGAGCAATCTCGTTCTCGTGATGAGGAAATTTTAAATCAGCACCTCCTCCATGAATGTCAAAATCTGTTCCAAGATATTGAGTTGACATAGCTGAACATTCAATATGCCAACCAGGCCTTCCTATACTCCAAGGGCTATTAAATTTCACTGATTCATCATCATCGTCATTACTAGGTTTCCATAAAACAAAATCTAAAGGATTTTTTTTATATTCCGCTATTTCTACCCGACTTCCTGAAATTAAATCTTCAATTTTTTTACCTGATAATTGCCCATAAGCCTTATATTTTTTTACATCAAATAAAACATGACCATCAGCAACATATGCATAACCATTATTTAATAAATTTTGTATTAAATCTATGATAGCAACAATATTGTCGGTGGCTTTGGGCTCATAAGTTGGAGCCAATACATTTAAACTACCAATATCCTCATGAAAACCTATTATTACCTGTTTGGTAAGATCACTAATTGTAATATTTTGACTTTTGGCAGCATCAATAATTTTATCATCAATATCGGTAATATTTCTTACATATGTAACTTTAGGATATCGATAAGATAAAAACCTATACAACAAATCATACACAACAATTGATCGTGCATTGCCAATATGGGGACGGTTATAAACTGTAGGCCCGCAAACATATAATTTAATATGATTTTTATCTAAAGGAATAAATTCTTCTTTAGCATTATTTAAACTGTTAGAAAAAAAAATTTTATTTAACATGTCTAACTATACGCGCTTTTGTTTCGTCCAAACCAATATAAGGAATAATTTTTTTAAGCTCTGGACCAGATTCAAGCCCAGTCAAACTCAATCTAATTGGATTAAAAAGATCCCTACCTTTACGATCAGAAGCTATTTTTATTGCATTAATCCATATGTCATAGAATTCATCAGATAACTCATCAGGCAGCAATTCTAAACATTTGTCCAAAAAAACCTTATCTTCTTGAGATAAATCAATCTTTTCAGGATTTGAAATAGCGTTTTTCCATTTTGTAACATCAGAAATAACATCCAAATTATCCTTTATAACATCATATAAATCATCACTTATTCTATCAAAACCTAACTCCAATAATTTATTATTTAATGTTTCATAATCATATTGTGCTAGAGTTTTTCTGTTAAGACGGAAAATATCATCTTCAGAAAAAATAACAGCAGATTGTGAAAAATCCTGCATTTTAAAATTTTGATATAATCGTGATAGATTTGTTTCAGGAGTTACATTGTGAGAAGTGCCGATTTTAGCTAAATAACTATTGATAGTGTTTGAATCAATACCTCTAGCCCTTAACGACCTTATTTCATGCCCACCAAATCTTTTTGAAATTTCTCCGTCTTTAGCTTTTAAAAGAGATAGATGAGCAAATCTTGGAATCTTACCTCCCAATGCTTTAAAAATTTGAATTTGAATAGCTGTATTTGTTATATGATCTTCACCCCTAATTATATCAGTAATTTTATATTCTATGTCATCTACAACAGAACAAAAAGTATAAGTTGGACTTTTATCTTCTCTAACCAAAATTGGATCAGAAAAAGCTCTACCTTTAAAGGCAATTTCTCCCCGTACTCTATCCTTCCACTTTATTTCTTCATCATTTAGCTTAAAACGATAATGAGGAACTATACCATCAGATATTTTCTGATTAATTTCTTCTTTTGTTAGTTTTAATGAAGCTCTATCATAAATCGGTGGAACTTTTCTCGATAACTGAATTTTTCTTTTTAATTGCAACTCATCCCCAGTTTCAAAACAAGGATATAAACGACCATCTGAAATTAACTTTTCTTTAGCAGCTTCATAAATATCAAGCCTATCTGATTGTTTAAAGAATTCGTCATACTCTATACCAAGCCATTTAATATCCTCGAAAATAGCTTGAGTATATTCAGATTTTGACCTTTTAAAATCTGTATCATCAATTCTTACATAAAACTTACCTTCATTGGCACGAGTAAATAAATAATTGATCAAAAGAGTTCTAGCATTTCCTATATGGAGATAACCAGTTGGACTAGGACTAAATCTTGTTACAGTCATTTGTGAATATATAGTAAGTAAGGGTTTAGCTTCTACATAAAATTGTTATATTTGACAAGTGCAAATCAAACAATAAAGCTTCTTGATATCAACCCCATTTATCTTTAGCCTTTTTCCTAGATGGTAGTCTAAGCTTTCTTAGGCCTTTCAAAGCTTTTTTAAAGCCTTTTTTATTATTAAATTTGCTAAAATGAGAAGCAGCAACTTTAACTAGTTGAGTATTTTTTTTGTGAGTTGTAATTGCAAGTAATATCATCTGAACTCGTCTCATTCTTAGTCTTGCCAATATTTTTTTATTTAGCTTTTTAGACTTTCTTAGAAACATTTTTTTCAAGCTTAGTTTTCTTGCGTCTCAATAAATTGTTTCTAAGATTTTTAGCAAGATCATCCTGATTTTTTTTGACCTTATTTGCTGTCCCAGATTTTAAGTCTTTACTCATACTGCTTTTTTAACAGGCTTCTCAACTAATTTAATAGACAATTCTTTTAAATGCGAATCATCAACATGATTTGGAGCATTCATTAATAAATCTTGAGCGTTACCATTTAAAGGAAATGCAACCACTTCTCTAATATTTTCTGTATCCATTAGCATCATTAAGATTCTTTCAATACCTGGGGCTATTCCACCATGTGGAGGGGCTCCATAATGAAAAGCATTAATCAAAGCAGGAAATTTATCATCAACGACGGATTTATCGTAACCTGCAATTTCAAAAGCTTTATACATCATCTCAGGCTTATGGTTTCTGATAGCACCACTTGATAACTCAATACCATTACAAACTATATCATATTGATATCCAAGTATATCTAATGGGTTTTTATGCAGCAAATCATCCATTCCACCTTGTGGCATTGAAAAAGGATTATGTGAAAAATCAATTTTACCAGTAGCCTTATCAAGCTCATATAAAGGATAATCTACAATCCAACAAAATCTATAACTATTCTCCTCGATTTGACCCAAACGTTTTGCCGACTCAACTCTTACTTTCCCAGCAATATCACTGGCTACATCTTCATCATCACTAGCAAAAAACACAGCATCACCATTTTCAAGACCACCTCTTGATTTAATTTCATCAAGCTGATCTTTTGTTAAAAACTTAGCAATCGGACTTTTTACCTCACCTTCTTCAGTATAAATAATATATGCAAGACCTTTAGCACCGTTTTTAATAGCATAATCAATCATGTTATCAAAAAAGCTTCTTGGAGAATTACTAGAATTTTTACATGGAATTGCTCTAACTATTTTTCCTTGCTTGATATTTTTTACAAATATCGCAAGTTCAGATTCAGCATAAATATCAGTTACATCATAAATTTCAGTTTTAACTCTTAAATCTGGCTTATCATTACCATATTTTAGCATCGAATCCTTGTAGCTAATTACAGGAAATCTTTTATTATCATCCAAAGGAATTTCTTTATCAGAAAAATTTTTAAAACAATTATATAAAACTGGCTCAACCACATCAAATACTTCTTGCTGGGTAACATAAGCCATTTCCATATCAAGCTGATAAAATTCACCAGGAGATCTATCAGCCCTTGAATCTTCATCACGAAAGCAAGGAGCAATTTGAAAATATTTATCAAACCCAGATGCCATCAATAATTGTTTAAATTGCTGAGGTGCTTGAGGTAATGCATAAAACTTACCAGGGTTAAGCCTACTTGGAACCAAGAAATCTCTGGCTCCTTCTGGAGATGAAGCAGTTAAAATCGGAGTATGAATTTCTAGGAAACCTCTAGACTCCATCTCTGATCTTAAAAAGCCAATAATTTTAGATCTTTTTATTATTCTATTTTTCATCACTTGACGACGAAGATCTAAAAATCTATTTTTAAGCCTTAGATCTTCAGGATAGTTTGAATGCTCTTCATTGACTTGAAATGGGATTTGTTTGGCCTCGGACTCAATAACAACATTTTCAATTTTAATTTCAATTTCTCCAGTTACTAAAGATTTGTTAATTGTTTCATCAGTTCTAGCAACAACTTTACCCTGAATAGTAAGTACCGACTCTAGTTTAATTTTAGCAAAAACATCAATATTATCACTTTGTGACGCTTCCAAAACACATTGAGTAATTCCAAAAAAATCTCTTAAATCAATAAACAGAAGATCTCCATGATCTCTTTTCTTATTTACAAATCCAGAAATTTTTACTTCTGATCCAATATTAGTTTTATTTAATTGTCCGCAATTATGAGTTCTATATTTGTGCATTTTGCCAAAATTAATTAATTAGAGTTTTAAAGCCTTACAAATAGCTAAAATAATTTCCGATTTATTTAAAGTATAAAAATGAAAATTTCTTATGTTATTTTTCTGCAAATCAATACATTGTTCAATAGCTAGATTAGTTGAAATTTTTTTTAACTCATTCTTATCCTTAACGCCATTATAAAGAGCATAATAGCTCTTAGGAATAGAGCTATTGCAAGAATTTGCAAATTTAACAACTTGATCAAAATTATTAATAGGAAGTATACCAGGCACAATTTCAGCATCAATATTTAATTGCTCAACTTTATTTAAAAACTCATAATATTTGTTATTATCAAAGAAAAATTGAGTAATAACCCTTGTTGCTCCAGCATCAACTTTTAACTTTAAATTATTTAAATCTTCTTCCATATTTTTAGCTTTTGGATGCATTTCAGGATAACCAGCTACAGATATTTCAAAGTCATGCAAAGATTTTAAAGCAGAAACTAACTCCCATGCATTATTGTAACCATCAACTGGATGAATGTAACCATCTGGAAGATCGCCTCTTAATGCAACAATATGCTTAACACCTTTATCCCAATAATCATTGGCAATATTTTTAATCTCCTCAGCTGAAGAACCAACACATGTTAAATGTGAAGCTGGTATAAGATTAGTTTTTTTGAGAATTTTATAGATTATATTATGAGTTCTGTCCCTTGTACTACCCCCAGCTCCATAAGTAACTGATACAAAACATGGATCAAGTCCTTCCAAAGCCTTAATTGAAGACCAAAGCTGTTGCTCCATTTCATCTGTTTTTGGAGGAAAAAACTCAAATGATATTTTTTGTTTTAAATTAGGAATCATAATGAGCTATTTTTTAAAACTTTGCTCTTCGCCAGCAAAAATCCGTTGGAGATTGGATTTATGCTTATATATAATAAGCAAGCTCAAAACAAAAGAGGATAACAGATAGTCACTATTAAAAGGAATTTGATAAGCTAATGCCGAAAACATAGCAATTACTGAAGAAAGCGAAACAATAAAGAACATTCTATAAAAAACTAGCCAAGAAAAAGCCATCATAAAAAACATCAACGGCACTGTATATAAAGACAATATCATAAAAGTTGCAACACCTTTTCCACCTTTAAACTTAAGCCAAACAGGGAAAATGTGCCCCATAACTACTGAAATAATTACAAGATTTTTAAAAAAAATATTATCGATATGAAAGTAATTAAAAATCAAAAATACTACAAAAAAACCTTTTAGACCATCAAGTACAAAAGTTAAATAACCAATTTTTTTTCCAACAACTCTTACAACATTAGTTGCTCCAATATTTCCTGAACCAAAATCTTGAATATTCTTTTTTGTAAAAATTTTAGTTAAAATGAAACCAAAAGGAATGCTCCCAACCAAATAGGCAAAGAAAATAAGAAAAATTTGAATTAAATACAAACTCATTATTAGAAACTTACTTTAGTTAACTTAATATTATCAAAACAAAAATTTAGAAGTCAAAACTATAATGATCTAAAAACCTAGGATCATTTTGAAAGAAATCTCTTAGATCATTCATGCCATATTTTAACATCGCTAACCTTTCAACACCAAGCCCAAGGGCAAAACCCTGAAATTTTTCAGAGTCTATATTACAATTTTTCAGAACATTACTATGAACCATGCCACAGCCCATAACTTCCATATATTTGTCTCCCTTACCAATAGAAATATGATTATCATCTATTGTACATGCGATATCAACTTCAGCAGATGGTTCAGTAAAAGGAAAATAACTAGTTCTAAATCTAGTTCTAACATCACATTCAAAAAACCTTCTCAAAAATTCATTAATGCAATATCTTAATTCAGCAAAATTAACATTACTATCAACATACAAAGCTTCAATTTGATGAAACATTGGAGTATGAGTAGCATCAGAGTCAGATCTAAAAGTTCTTCCTGGAGAAATGATTTTCAAAGGAGGCTCAGTGTCTAACATAGTTCTAATTTGAACAGATGATGTATGAGTACGCATTAAAAGGTCAGGAATATCGATATAAAATGTATCATGCATTTCCCTAGCCGGATGATGATCAGGTATATTTAAAGCATTAAAATTAAACTTATTTTGTTCAATCTCAGGACCAGATACGCAAACAAAACCCAAATCCGCAAATATATTGGTTATTTCCTCAAGTACATAACTAATTGGATGAATAGATCCAAAATTAAGATTTCGTGCAGGAAGAGAAATATCAACAGATTCATTAGTTAATTTTTTCTGAAGTGATGAAAATTCAATAACTGCTTTTTTTTCGTTAATCTTTGATTCAATATAATTTTTCAAATCATTAATATCACGACCAGCAATTTTCTTGTCAGATGGAGCAAGTGAAGCAAGATTGTTAAAAAGTTTAGATACAATACCTGTTTTACCAACGAAAGAAGCTTTTAAAATTAATAAATCTTCAATAGTTATAGTTTGACTAATTTTCGAATTAAATTCATTCTTAATTTTATCAGAGTCAAACATAGATTTAATAACAAATTAAGTTAACAGTTAATTTACTTAACAGTATTAACAAGCTTTGAAAATGACTCAGGATTATTAGCTGCCATTTCAGCCAACTGTTTACGATCTAGTGTAATGCCAGCTTTATTTAACAAATCTATAAATGAAGAATATTTTAAACCATTTATTCTTGCAGCAGCATTAATACGTTGAATCCAGATTCCTCTAAGGTCTCTCTTCTTATTTCTTCTATCCCTGTATGCATATTGAAGAGATCTTTCAACTCTTGTTAAAGCAATTCTGTAACAACTTTTTGCTCTACCTCTAAAACCTTTTGCAAGCTTTAAAACTTTTTTATGTCTTTTTTTGGCAGTTACGCCTCTTTTAACTCTAGCCATAATTTTAATTAATTAGGTAAAAATTGTTTTACTATATTAGCATCTGCCTTACATAAAGTAGTTGTGCCACGAAGTTCACGAATAGCTAACTTACTTCTTCTACGCATATTGTGTTTTTTTCCAGCTTGTCCAGCAACAACATCGCCATTTTTCTTAATAGAGAAACGTTTTTTTGCACCAGATTTTGTTTTTAATTTATAACCAGCCATTATTCATTACCAACAAGTTCAATTATTGCCATATCTGCGAAATCTCCTGATCTATGACCAGTTTTAATAATTCTAGTATATCCTCCATTTCTTTCCTTAAATTGAGGACAAACATCACTTATCAACTTAGCAGATTTGGATTCATTCTTTAAAATAGAAATTAATTTACGTCTTGACGCTAAAGTATCCTTTAAACCTATAGTAACTAATTTTTCGAAATATGGTCTCAATGTTTTAGCTTTAGCTACAGTTGTTTTAATTCTCCCATGCTCAATAAGAGAGCATGATAAATTATTTAGCAAAGCCAATCTATGAGAAGTTTTTCTATTTAATTTTTTTTGACTTATTAAATGTTTCATTTTTAATCTTCGTATTTTTTTGATAATTCATCGATATTTTCTGGCGGCCACTCAGCTACATCCATGCCAAAATTCATATCAAGACTTTGAAGTATTGCTCTAATTTCATTTAATGACTTTCTACCAAAATTTGGAGTTCGAAGCATATCGTTTTCACTTCTTACAACTAAATCACCAATATAATTAATAGATTCATTTTTTAGACAATTTTGAGAACGAACAGATAGTTCTAATTCATCAACCTTTTTAAGCATAATAGGGTTGAAAGGTAAAGACTCAACACCCTCTTCTTCTTCTTCAGGAGAGGCAACATTTTCATCAAAATTAATAAAAGATGTCATTTGCTCTTTAATAATTTTAGCTGCTATTCCAACAGAGATATCAGGTGCAATAGAACCATTAGTTTCTACTGACAAAATTAATTTATCATAATCAATCAACTCACCAACTCTACTTTTTTCAACATCAAACGCTACACGTTTAACTGGACTAAAGACAGCATCAATATATATAGTACCAATATCTTTATTATCGTTAGATATAGTTGCAGAATCACGATATCCCTTACCAGATTCTATTACAAGATCTGCATTAAAAGAAGCTTTATCATCTAATGTACAAATATATTGCTCTGGGTTTAAAACAACTGCACCTTCTGGTAGTATAATATCAGCAGCCTTAACAACTCCTGATCTATTTATTTTTAATGAAGCTTTTTTACGAGAAGCTGTTTCACAAGAAATTATTACTGATTTAAGATTTAGAAGAATATCAACTACTTCTTCTCTTACACCTGGAATTACATCTTGTTCATGAATTACATTCTCAATTTTAACTTCAACAAAAGCAGCACCATAAATAGATGATAACAACACTCTTCTCAAAGTATTTCCAACAGTAGTTCCAAAACCTCTCTCTAATGGCTCAACAATAATTTTTGCTTTATTTGGATTTTCATTATCAACTTTATAAGAAACAGTTGATGGCTTTAAAAAATCTTTCCAATTTTCTGCTAACATATATTAACCTTAAATATTTTTATACTCTTCTTCTTTTTGGTGGTCTACAACCATTATGCGGAACAGGAGTAACATCCTTAATAGAAGTCACAAGAAAACCAAGTGATTGCAATGATCTTAGTGCTGATTCTCTACCTGATCCAGGACCTGTAACCTCAACACCTACAGTCTTAATACCAAATGGCTTTACAGCCTTACCAACATCTTCTGCACAAAGTTGAGCAGCATATGGAGTTGATTTTCTTGCACCTTTAAATCCACATTTACCAGCAGATGACCAGGCTAATGTATTACCTTGCATATCACTGATAGATATAATTGTGTTATTAAATGTTGCTTGAATGTGAACTACGCCAACTGAAACTGACTTCTTATCTTTTTTTGTAGTTATTTTCTTTTTTTTCACAGCCATAATTATTTTTTATTTCTTTTTTTTCTTGTGTTTGCATTATTATGGGTATTTTGACCACGTGATGGCAACTTAGCTCTATGACGCAAACCTCTATAACAACCCAAATCCATCAACAATTTGATATTAGCACCAACTTTAGACCTAAGAGTTCCTTCAACTTCATATTTGTTATCTATCTCTTCTCTAATTTTAATAATTTCAGAGTCAGAAAGCTCTTTAACTCTTTTGCTTAAATCTATACCAACAATTTTACAAATATTAGTAGCAGAAGCAATACCAATACCATATATATATGTAAGAGCAATTACAACTCTCTTATTAGTTGGAATATTTACACCTGAAATACGAGCCAATTTATCCTCAAAAAAAAGTGAATGATTTATAAACAGCAAGAATTCAAACAAGTCAATGTTTTTTTTACAAATCTAACCTATTTGTTATCTCCAAAAACACATCATTATAGTGATTCTTTGCAATTATTTCTGTTATCTCACCAATTTCTTTATAATACGACAATATTGGTGCAATTTGATTTTCAAAAGATTCTAATCTTTTTGTTATAGTTTCTCTATTATCATCTTCTCGTCTTTCTAATTTTGAAGAGCCACAAACATCACATACTCCTTGTATTGTGGTTTTTTTAAATTGATCATGGTAATTTTCTTTACAATCATGACAATTAAATCTTCCAACAATTCGCTGCACAACAGATTCTACATCAATTTTAAGTAAAAGAACATTAACCTCAACATTTCCATTTAGATTTGAAATTATATTATTCAACATCTTTGCTTGGGCAATCGTTCTTGGAAAACCATCAAATATTATATTGGCATTATTGTTATTAACTTTGTTTAATTTTTCAACGAGCAGTTTCTCAACAATCTCATCCGACACTAATTCACCTGCTTGCATTATTGCCTTAATCATATTACCAAATTCAGATCCATCTGATGAAACCTCTCTCAACAAATCACCAGTTGATATTTTAACAAAATTTTTACTAGAAACTAATAAATCAGATTGTGTTCCTTTTCCAGAACCTGGAGCACCAAGAAATATTATAACTTTCATCTTCTAATTCTTATTTTATTCTTTTTCATTTTATTATATCTGGAACTTAACAAATGTGTTTGAACATTTGTAAGAGTATCAATAGCAACATTTACAACAATTAGTAAGCTGGTACCTCCAAGATAAAATGGAATAGAATATTTTGCAATTACAACTTCTGGAACAATACATACGAAAACCATATATATTGCACCTATTAGTGTAATTCTTGTTAATAAATTATCAAGATATAAAGCGGTTTTTTCCCCAGGCCTAACACCAGGTATAAATCCACCAGCTTTTTTTAAGTGATTTGCTGTATCATTAGCATTAAATACTAACGCTGTATAAAAGTAACAGAAAAATATTATGAGCGATGAATATAATAAAATAAAAAGCGGCTTGCCATGAACTAAATATTGCGATACAAAGGAAGCAAATGCTGATGAATTATTTCCACCAAAAGATACAATAGTAGTAGGAAAAAGAAGTAATGAACTGGCAAAAATCGGCGGAATAACACCTGCCGTGTTTAATTTTAGAGGCAAATATGACGAATCATTATTCATACCTCTAACCTGATAATTTCTATTAGGATATTGGATAAGAACTTTTCTAAATGATCTTTCAAAGTAAACAATTATAAAAATCATAGAAACAACAGCACATACGACAAACAATATAAAAATAGTTGAATATACACCAGTTCTTCCGAGTTCAAATGTACTAATAAAGGCTGAAGGTAATTCAGCTACAATTCCAGCAAATATAATTAATGAAATCCCATTACCTACACCACGATTTGTAATTTGATCACCAAGCCATATTAAGAAAAAAACAGAGCCTGTAAGAGCGAATACAGTAGTTAGTCTAAAGAAGAGACCTGGAAATGTTACAGCAGCTCCTGCATTAACTGACATACTTTCAAGGCCTACAGAAATACCATAAGACTGAAACAAACAGAGTATAACAGTAAAATAACGTGTGATTTGAGTAAACTTCTTTCTACCTTCTTCACCAGATTTCTTGAGTTCATTTAACTGTGGTGAAGCTGCAGAAACTAACTGCATAATAATTGATGCAGTGATAAAAGGTATAACATTTAAGGCAAAAATTGTCATTCTGCCTAATGCACCACCTGAAAACATATTTAGCATACCAAGAACACCTGATTCATTTTGTTGGCTGATTTGCTTAAAAACATCAGGATTAATTCCAGGTAATGGCAAGTATGTTCCAAACCTATAAATAATTAAAGCAAAAATAGTAAATAAAATTTTGTTTTTAAGTTGAGACAAAGAATTATTGTTTTCAACTAAATTTGAGCTTCCAAGAAAGGACATCAATTAAATTTAAAGGATTGTTCCACCAACACTCTCAATTTTTACTTTTGCAGGCATTGATAAAAAAGACCCAGCAATAGTAATTTTAGATTTTAACTCACCTCTAGCTAAAATTTTAAATGACTCATTATCACGTTTTAAAAAGCCAGCATTTTTAAGTTGAGAAAAATTAATTTCCTTAGAGGCATCAACTAAATTTTCATCAATAAAAAATTGTAATGAATCAAGATTTAAAACCTTATTAACAATTTTATTTGGGTTATTAAAACCAAATTTAGGTAACCTTCTATGTATTGGCATTTGACCTCCTTCAAAACCTTTAATAGCAACACCAGATCTTGATTTTTGGCCTTTATGACCTCTACCACAAGTTTTACCAGTACCTGAAGCAATTCCTCTGCCTACTCTTTTTTTGGATTTGTTAACAATAGTTGATTTTGATTGAATATCAATAATAGACATAATTATAATTCATACTTTATTAAGTGTTTAACCTTATTAATAAGACCAATTGTTTCGGGAGTGTTATTCAAAACACTTGATGAACCAACCTTTCTTAATCCTAAGCCTTTTATAGACTCAGCCATTTTTTTTTGCTGACCAATAAGACTTCTAACCAATGTTACCTTTATCGTATTTTTTGACATTATTAACCTACAGATTTATTTCTTTTACCAACAATTTCACTAATCTTTTTTCCCCTTCTGCTAGCAACCTTCTTTGGTGAATCTAAATTTTCCATAGCGTTAAATGTTGCTCTAACAAGATTATAAGGGTTTGATGTAGCAAGTGATTTAGCAACTATATCATGGATTCCTAGAGCTTCAAATATAGCTCTCATGGCACCACCTGCAATTATACCAGTTCCTGGAGGAGCCATACGTAACAACACTTTTCCTGCACCAAAAGAACCACTAACATCATGATGTATTGTTCTACCTTCTCTTAATGGTATTCTTTGGAGAGAATTTTTTGCAGCTTTTGTTGCTTTAGCTCTAGCTTCAGTAACTTCTTTAGCTTTTCCTGTACCAAAACCAACAACGCCTTTTTTATCGCCAACAATTACAAGAGCAGCAAAACCGAAATTTCTTCCACCCTTTACAACTTTAGTTACTCTATTAACACAAACTAACTTTTCAATTAATTCTACATTTTGTGCTGAATCTACCATCATTAAATAATTAAAAATTTAAACCTTTACTACGTGCTGCATCTGACAAAGCTTTGACTTTTCCATGATATAGATATGCACCTTTATCAAAAACAACATTTGTAATTTTTTTCTTAACAGCTTCTTGAGCTATTTTTTCGCCAACTTTAACAGCATTGGCGATATTAGAACCAGAAACTTTCAAAGATTTTGTTGAAGAGGAACAAACAGTATTATTTTGAACATTATCAATAACAAATGCATAGATATTTTTGTTAGATATAAATACTGAAAGCCTTGGTAAAGATGACTTTTTCTTTATACTATTTCTTACTCTTTGTTTTCTTTTATTAAAATTACTAATATTTTTCATTTTAACTACCTTATTATTTTTTTCCTTCTTTTCTAACTATGTATTCACCCAAATATCTAACACCTTTACCTTTATATGGTTCTGGTAATCTCAATTTTTTAATATTAGATGCAAACAAGCCTAGTAATTCCTTATCATAAGATGATAGTTCAATAGTTGTTGCCTTAGGAACATTTATAGTTATCTCAGCAGGAACTTCTATTTTAACATCATGACTAAAACCTAGTGATAAGTTAAGGAAACCATTGTTAAAACTGGCTTTATAACCAACTCCATTAATCTCAAGAGTTTTTGAAAAACCATCCTTAACACCAGTAACCATATTATTTATTAATGATCTGTATAGACCCCAACGACTTCTTGTATCTTTATCAGACTTTGTTGTGGTTAATGATATAACATTATCTTTAAACTCAACATTTACAGCACCAACTATAGTACAGAATAAATTTCCTTTTGGGCCCTGAACTGAAACTAAGGAATTATCAATTGACACCTTAACATCACTTGGAATTATAATTGGTTTACTACCTACTCTAGACATAGTTTAAAATTAAAAAACGGTACATAATAATTCTCCACCAATATTATGTAGAGAAGCTTCGTCATTACTTAAAACACCCTTTGATGTAGAAAGGATTGATATACCTAAACCATTATAAAACTTAGGTATTTTAGAAGACTTGCAATAAATTCTTCTTCCAGGTTTTGAGACCCTTTTAAATTCTTTTATAACAGGAGATCCTAGATCATATTTTAATGTTACAAAAACATCATTGAATGAAGTTTCTTTATTTTCAACAACTGTAAAATCATTAATAAAACCTTCATTTTTTAAGATTTTTAATACAGATATATTAAGTTTAGAATTTATAACTTTCACCCTATTTAATTTTGCAGTTTGACCGTTATTTATTCTTGCAACCATATCTGACAAAGTATCTGACATCGACATATTTTTTACCAACTTGATTTAGTTACACCAGGCATATGACCAAAACCGGCATGATCACGTAAAGCTATTCTAGAAATACCAAAATCTCTATAATAACCTCTTGGTCTACCTGTTAAATTACACCTATTACGAATTCTAATTTTTGAGGAATTAGGAGTTATTTTTGCTAACTTTAGTTGTGCTTGAAATCTAAGCTCTACTGATAATTCCTTATTATTAGCAACAGCTTTCAATTCTTTTCTTTTTTCAGAAAATTTTGCAACTAGTTGAATTCTTTTATTATTTTTAGCGATAGCGCTTTTTTTTGCCATAGTAATTTATCTAAAAGGTACATTAAACTTTTTTAATAGCTGAAGACAATCATTATTATTTTTTGCTGATGTAACAATTGTGATATTCATACCATTAGTTCTAATAATCTTATCATAAGAAATTTCAGGAAATACTGTTTGCTCTTTAAAACCAAAATTATAATTACCATTACCATCAAAACTTTTCTTTGACAAACCATTAAAGTCTCTAACTCGCGGTAATACTATATTAACTAACCTATCAATAAACTCATACATTGTGTTTTTCCTGAGGGTAACCTTACAACCTATTGGCATACCTTCACGAATTTTGAATGCCGCAATAGACTGTTTTGCTTTGGTTATTATAGGTTTTTGGCCGCATATTAATGATAGTTCCTCTTGTAGATTTTTTAAAACCTTAGAGTCAGATACACAATCTTTATCAGACATATTAATAACAATCTTTTCTAATTTAGGAACTTCCATAATATTTTTTAAGGAAAGATCTTTCATCAATTCAGATTTTATTTTTGTATTATACAGTTCTTTTAACCTAGCCATAATTAAATAACTTTATTGTCTTTTTTGTTAATTCTTTTTTTAGAACCATCATTAATTACATAACCTAATTTAGATGGTGATTTTTTATCATCTGATAAAAAAGCAATATTTGAAATATGAATAGAAGCTTCACGAGTTATTATTTGAGATTTATCCTCAGTTGAACGAGCTTTTTTTGTATCCTTTATCAAATTAACACCTTTCACAAAAGCACGATTTTTAGATGTAATGAAACTTTCAATTTTACCTGTCTTACCCTTATCTTTACCAGATAAAACTATAACCTCATCACCTTTTCTTAATTTTGTTTTAAATGAATTTGTTTTAGTAGTCATAATACCTCTGGTGCTAATGAAACGATTTTAACAAAGCCTTTACCTCTAAGCTCTCTAGCAACTGGTCCAAATATTCTTGTACCAATAGTTTCATTTGATTTATTTAGTAATACTGCTGCATTATTATCAAATTTGATAGTAGTACCATCCTGTCTTTTTACTAATTTTGACGTTCTTACAATTATAGCCCTATGAACTTCTCCTTTTTTTACCTTACCAACAGGAAGACAAGATTTAACAGATACAACAATAATATCACCGAGATTAGCAATCATATGTTTGGATCCACCAAGAACTTTTATACATTGAACTTCCTTAGCTCCAGAATTATCTGCTACTTGTAAGCATGACTGCATTTGAATCATTTTAAGCCTCCTTAGAAGATATAAGTTTCCATCTTTTTAATTTTGATATTGGAGTTGATTCAATAATTGAAACATTTTCACCAATAACAGCACTATTATTTTCATCATGTGCATGATATTTTTTGCTTTTTGTAATAAATTTACGATAAATTGGATGCATAAATTTTCTTGTAACAGAAACAACAGCTGTTTTCTCAGATTTATTACTAACAACGACACCCTGTAAAATTCTTTTAGGCATTTTTTTTCTCGTTTAAAATTGTTAATATTCTAGCAATAACTTTTTTATACTTCTTATATCGTGAAGTGTCCTTGTTTTCACCATTTGCTGAAAGGACGCCTAAATTAAACAACTTTTTCTTATAATCAACGTAAATTTTACTAAGTTCATCATTTGTTTTAGATTTTATCTCAGAATATTTCATATTAATTACCCTCAATTCTTGCAATAAATTTAACATCAAAAGGAAGTTTACTACTCATTTTTAACAAAGCTTCTCTCGCTAATGTTTCAGTAACGCCATCAATCTCGAATATAATTCTTCCTGGCTTTACTCTAAAGATATAATATTCAACTGAACCTTTTCCTTTTCCCATTCTTACATCTGCCGGTTTTTTTGTAACTGGTATATCAGGAAAAACTCTTATCCAAAGCTTTCCAACACGTTTCATATGTCTTGTTGCAGTTCTCCTTGCAGCCTCAATTTGTCTAGATGTCAACCTTGCATGCGATGTCGCTTTAAGACCATACGATCCAAATGCAAGAGTAGAAGCACCTTTTGCTAGACCAACATTTTTACCTTTATGGGCTTTTCTATATTTTGTTCTTTTTGGTATTAACATAATTGTAACCTAGTTTACATTATCATTATAAACCCAAACTTTGATGCCAATAACACCATATGCAGTATTAGCTTCATAAACTGAGTAATCAACATTTGCTCTTATTGTATGAAGAGGAACTCTACCCTCTCTATACCATTCTGATCTAGCAATTTCAGCTCCCATTAACCTACCTGAACAGGTAATTCTAATCCCTTTAGTTCCAAAACGAAGTGCAGATTGAATAGCCTTTTTCATAGCTCTTTTATGAGATACTCTTTTTTCGATCTGTTGAGCAATATTTTGAGCTATTAAAGCTGCATTAGTTTCAGGTTTTTTTATTTCGACAATATTTAAACTAATATCAGAATTAACGATTTTTTTTAATTTATCTTTTATCTTTTCAATATCATTTCCTTTTTTTCCGATAAGAACTCCTGGTCTAGCAGTTTGTATAGTAACAATTGCCTTTTTTGCTGGCCTTTCAACAACAACTTTGCTAATAGCAGCATTTTTATTATTTTTCAAAATATATGATCTTATTTGAATATCTTCATGTAGATATTTCGAATAATCTGATTTTTTGGCATACCAGTTTGAATCCCATGATTTATTTACACCTAATCTAAAACATATAGGATTTATTTTTTGACCCATTTAGACCTCTAATTCTTTAACTATTATTTCTAATTTACTGAAAGGTTTCAATATTTTTGCTCCTCTACCTCTTGCTCTTGCTCTAAAACGTTTCATTACAAATGCTTTTCCAACTAATACTTCATGAATATATATGTTATCAATATCTAAATCATGGTTATTTTCTGCATTAGCTAATGCTGATTCTAGACATTTTTTAACAATACTAGCATTTTTCTTTTTAAGGAACTGCAATTGTAATAATGCTTTATCTGCTTTTTGGCCTCTAATTAAATCTGCAACTAGTGATAATTTTTGAACACTAGTTTTTATAGTTGCCACCTTAGCAGATGCTTGATTATCAGATAATTTTCTTTTCTGTTTTGTCATTTATTACCTCAATTAAGCCTTTTTAGCTTTTTTATTTGCTCCATGACCTTTAAAAGTTCTAGTAGGTGAAAATTCACCGAACTTTTTATTGATCATGTCTTCTGTTACTTTAACAGGAATAAACTTTTTACCGTTATATACATTAAATGTTAATCCAACAAACTCAGGAATAATTGTTGATCTTCTAGACCATGTTTTAATAACAGTTCCAACTTTATTCGAGCTTAAAACTGTTTGAGCCTTTTTTAACAAATGACCATCAACAAATGGTAATTTCCACGCAGATCTTGCCATAATAATCCTCTATTTCTTATATCTTGGTTTTAATATATATTTAGAAGTTGCTTTATTACTTCTAGTTCTCTTACCTTTGGTAGATACACCCCAAGGTGTAACTGGGTGACGACCACCAGAGGTTCTACCTTCACCTCCTCCATGTGGATGATCAACAGGATTCATAGCAACACCTCTTACTGAAGGCCGTTTACCTTTCCATACCATTCTGCCTGCTTTTCCATATTTTTCATTTTGATGATCTGGATTAGATACAGTACCTATAGTAGCCTTACAATCCACATGAACTTTACGCACTTCTCCAGAACGAAGTCTTATTTGAGCATATTCAGAATCCTTACCTAAAATCTGAGCAAAGCTTCCTGCAGATCTAGCTATTTGCCCACCTTTAAAAGGTTTTAATTCAATATTATGAATAATTGTACCAGTTGGTATTTTTTTTATCTGAAGCGTGTTACCTATTTTTATTTCAGCATTATTTGATGAAATTATTGTAGACCCAATATTCAACTTTTGTGGAGCAATAATATAAGAATACACACCATCTTCATACTTAATTAATGCAATATTAGCAGTTCTATTTGGATCATATTCAATCCTTTCAACAACAGCTTCAACATCTAATTTACTTCTTTTAAAATCTATAATTCGATATTTTTGTTTATGGCCACCACCAATATGTCTTGTGGTTATATGTCCAAAATTATTTCTTCCACCAGTTTTATTTAAACCAACGGTTAATTTCTTTAAAGGTTTTCCTTTCCATAATTTATCATTTACTAATACTAAATGCCTTTGAGAAGGAGTAACAGGTGAGTATTTTCTTAATGCCATTATTTTACCTCTGTTGTAATATCAACTGATTTATCAAACTTTACGTAAAGCTTTTTGAAATCACTTCTTTTTCCAGTAATTCTTTTAAATTTCTTAGTCTTACCTTTAACATTTACAGACTTAATATCTACAACCTTATTTCCAGTATATAAAGTTTCTAGAATTTTTTTAGTTAAATCTTTTGTCATGTCTTTTGGAGCTTTAAAAACAACACGACCTGTTTCAGATAACTTTAAAGATTTTTCAGTAACTAGCGGAACTAGTTTATTTAGATTTGCTTCAACTTTTTTCATGATTGTTTACTAATAAATGTTTTTAATGATGATTCACAAAAAATAACATTGTTTGAATTAATTAAATCGTAAACATTTAAACCAACAACATTTAGTAAGTTTACATTTTTAATATTATAAACAGATAGCTTAAAATTTTCGCATGTCTCTTCTGAATAAACAAATGTAGTTTTACCACTATCTTTGAACGATGATGATATATTTGATGTTTGAGGTCTTTCAAATGATGGATCCTTTACAATCTTTATACGTTTTTCATTCATTAAATAAGATAATGCTGATTTTAAACCTAACTTTCTAACTTTTTTATTAAGTTTAAAACCATGATCTCTAAGAACTGGACCAAATATAACTCCACCACCTCTCATTTGAACTGATCTTAGACTACCTTGTCTTGCTCTACCAGTACCTTTTTGTTTAAATGGCTTTGCAGTTGTACCACTAACTTCAGAGACACTTTTAACTTTATGATTACCTGATCTTCTTTTTGCTAGCTGCCAATTAATTACAGATTGAATCACATTAAAATTTGGCTCAATTGAGAAAATTGAATCTGGAAGTTCAACAGAACCATCAATTTTATTATTTATATTATTTATATCATATATATCAGCTTTCATCTTTAAAACTAATTTTCATTATTATCTTTAACATCATCAGCAACAGTTTTAGTGTCAGTGTTTTTCATAACAAAAGTTGGAAATGGGGCACTTGCTGATATAGATTTTTTTACTGAATCCTTTAATTTTACGAAACTTCCTTTTTTACCTGGAATACATCCTGAAATTCCAATTAAATCATTTTCAGAATCAATAACCAAAACTCTTAAATTTTGAGTAGTAACAGTAACATCTCCTAAGTGTCCTGCCATCTTCTTACCTTTGAATACTCTACCTGGATCTTGACATTGACCTGTTGAACCATGAGATCTATGAGAGATAGAAACACCATGTGTTGCTTCTAGACCACCAAAACCGTGTCTTTTCATACCACCTGCAAAGCCTTTTCCGATAGATGTTCCTTGAACATCAACAAACTGCCCTTCAACAAAATGATTTACAGTTATATCAGACAGTTTTTCAATTATACCTTCCTCAGATACAACGGAATCATAAATTTTTGCACTATGTTTGATGTTAGCGTTAGCAAAATTCTTAAGTTGTGGCTGCTTTAACTTACCAACATTTTTATGGTCTATAAATGATGCTATTTTCAAAAACTTTTTTCCATTTTTTTGGAAACTATCTAATACTTTTGATTTTGGACATTTAAGTAAAGTTACAGGAGCAACTGTACCATCCTCGAAAAATATTCGCGACATTCCAATTTTTTGTGCAAGTAAAGCAGTACGCATTTTAATTCTCCAATAGTTTTATATCAACATCCACACCAGAAGGTAGATCTAACTTTCTTAACGCTTCAACAGTTTGATTTGTTGGAAGTATTATAATTATACTTTTATAAGTTCTTGTTTCAAATTGATCTCTTGACTTCTTATCAACATGTGGAGACCTATTAACAGTATATTTTTTAATTTTTTTTGGTAACGGAATTGGACCACGAACTTCTGCTCCAGATCTTTTTACCGTTCCAACAATTTCTTTTGATGAAGACTCTATAAGCTTATGATCAAAAGCTGTTAATTTAATTTTAATTTTTTGATTAATCATTCTACTCAATTATTTTAGTAACAACACCAGAACCAACTGTTCTTCCACCTTCTCTT
>JAYOLW010000005.1:0-53331 GCA_038120515.1 Rickettsiales bacterium
ACCTCCACTTTCATTGCATAAAAAAAGCCCCTCTAATGGGGGCTTTTTATTATTTAATGGTGGAGGAGAAGGGATTCGAACCCTCGATACGGGGTAAACCCGTATAACGGTTTAGCAAACCGTCGCCTTCAGCCGCTCGGCCACCCCTCCATCATAAAAATTTTATAGGTTCTTCTTTATATATAGATGTTTTTTAGTTGCAACTGCTTCATTTAATAGCTTATAAAAGATTGCTGTTTTGAGCTTTTTTGCTAAATTCAAATAATTATTCAAAACATATGGAATTACTTAAACATATAACTACAATTTTAGATCAATACACTCAAGATAAACAACTAAAAAATATCCTAGTTGCTGTGTCAGGTGGTGTGGATTCATTAGCCCTTACTTTCCTTACCAACGAATATGCTAAAAATCACAATATTAAACTTCACACCCTAACAATTGATCATAAATTAAGACCAGAATCGACAATTGAAGCTAAAGAATTAAATGAATTATTAACAAATCATAATATTAATCATAGCATCCTAACATGGCATCACCAAGAAGCAGTTAACTCAAACATTGAAGCCAAAGCACGAAATGCCAGATATGAATTAATTGCCAATTTTGCCAAACAAAACAATATAGGTTTAACACTTGTTGGTCACCATTTTGACGATCAAATTGAAAATTTTTTTATAAGACTTGAAAGAGGCAGCGGAATCGACGGTCTTGGCCTAATGGATACAGTATTTGTAAGAAATAATACCAAATTTTTAAGGCCTCTAATAAATATCCCAAAAAACCAATTGCAACAATATCTAGCATCACGTGAAATTAAATGGTTTGAAGACTCATCTAATCAAAATGAAAATTTCAAAAGGAATAAAATACGAAATCTAATCGAAAAACTAGACGATAAAGAACTAATCAAAAAACGTATTTACCAAACAAGCAAACATTTTAGCAGAGCAAAATCATATTTAAACATTCAAACTGAAGCAACCTTTGAAGAACTAGTTTACTTCAATGATAAAAAAGCCGAAATAAACATAAACGCTTTCAAAAAGCTTCATGAGGAAATTGCCTTTAGACTAATGATTAAACTGTTTAACGAAATTGGTGATAAGATCTATAAACCTAGATTTGAAAAACTAGAAAACTTATATGAAAAAATTATAAATGATCAAATTAACAAAAGTACAACTTTCGCCAATTGTTTAATTGAAATAACACAAGATAAAATAGTGCTATCAAAGGAAATAACGAGAAAGAAATAATTAAATTCTATTTTTCTTTAATCTAGCTAGGCCATATCGAATCATATATGTGCTCTCAAGATCATCCAACAACAGATGAATGTTCTTCATCTCTTTTAACAACATACCTAAATTATCAGGACTATCTTGATCTCTAAAACAATTAGTCTTGTTATTTAGATCTTCAATTTTTAAAGACATTTTTTTTAAATCTTCTAACACACCCATTTTTTTAATAAAACAAATTTTCTAGTCATCCTAGCATCAAAAAAATATATTGAAAATAAGAAATAGTAAAATATTCTTATCACATCATAAGGGGAACTGATTATATGAATGACAACCAAGGATTCTATTATAAAAAAAACAGACTTCAGCAATTAAAGTGTTTTTATTATACTGCATTATTAGGTCAACCTACCAAAGCAGCTGAAACCATTGGCATTACTCAATCTGCTGTTTCGATGCAGATAAAATCATTAGAATATGATCTTAATAACCAGCTTTTCACACGTCACAAAAAAAAATTAACTTTAACAAAAGAAGGTAATGATCTTTACAAGATAATCACACCACATCTACAAGCCATTGAAAATATTATTGATTTATTCAACAACAATCAAGAAGAGCAAAAAAATAATTTAATCAGAATTGCTGCCAACCATGTTAGCATTTCGTACATTCTACCAAACACAATTAAACAAACACAGGAGTTCAATAAAAAAATAAAATTTAATATACAAAATATTAACAAAACAGAAGGCTTTGAACAATTGCTTAAAAACGAAGTCGATATGCTGTTATACCCATATCAAAAACATGAGATACCATTAGAGTGTGAATTTTACCCTGTGAAAACATTTCAACCAATTCTTCTAGTAAGAAAAGATGACCCCATTGCAACCAACTCTGATCTCAAATTATCTGACATTAGTAATCAAAACCTTGTAAGAATTGATCCTAATTTAATTACCTTACCAGGTTTTGAAGATGTTATAAAAAACAATAATCTTAGCACTAATATTGAATTTAAAAATGGTGATTGGGAAATTCTAAAAAAATTCGTACAAGCAAAAATAGGAGTTGCAATAATATCAAACATTTGTATTGAAAGCCACGATCATTTAATTGGAATTCCGTTAACTCATTATTTTCCAGAAATGACGTACGGAATCCTAACGAAAAAAGGTAGCAAATTTACAGAAAGCCAAAATTATTTTATTGATAAATTAAAGGATTGTTATGAGAAGAGCGATTAATATATTTACATCTGAGCAATTTCAACAAGCAGCGTTAAAGGTCACAAACAATTTAACTGGCCTGAATATATCAAGTTCTCAACTTGTATCCAAAACTCCAGCATTTGCCTACAATCAAATAAGGCAAGCAAGTACGTTTACTAATTGCACTAGACAAATATCTACAGAAGGTAAGGATAGGGTTGTTACCATTAACGGATTGAAAATTCCACAAACCCTTCCTGAAATTTTATCAACATTCGAATTTCAACCTGATAAGAATGAAGATTTAAACTATGGTGACACAGCTGTATTTCGATATGAACCATCAGACCTATATAGCTTAACAACAGACAAACCACAAATTGCTGTAATATGTGAGAAAGATGTAACTCTGTTTTACGGACAATTTGGAACTAATCCAAATTTAAACAAGCCAAAACCATCTGATATTCTTGCAGATAAACTAATCATTCCCAAAGGCTATAACATAATAGATATCTCTCCAATGGTGCCATTTCAAATAGTGGGAGAAGGTTATCAGGTCAAAAAATTATTAAGGCCTAAGGACTATGGTGAATTTAAAGAAGTTTTATCGGCTAAAGAGTCAGTTAGATCTGTTGAAGTTGATAAAATATTAGATCTTTCATACAAAAATGCAGAGGTCGTAGCTGCTACATTATCAGGGTTAATATTTGCGCACCCAAAGCAAGGTACTTTTGGTCCTGAAGCAACTGGGCCTATTGTCCCACCATCAAGATACTCGGAACAAAGCTTAACTCTTATGAGATTCCATGACAGTAAAAGTAATACTCAAAGCTCCTCCCCTTGTCATTTTCATTTGTCAAAGCGAATGCTCATAATAATCACAACTAATGAGCCAGCATCGGCAACATTCTACACTTCTGGAATAGCTGAAGAAATTGATGAACAATCTCCAAAAATATCATTCGATTTTGAGAAAAACAGTATATATTCATTAACATTTCCAACAGGAACTCATCACCAATTTCATGGATATTTATTTGCGGGCTCATTTCATGCATATGACTCACCGAATGTTATGAAATCACTATCGGAAATGTTTAGTCTTAAATCTGCTTTAGGTAACAACTTATTGTCTATTAATACTGTTGACAGCACCTTTGCCGCTTCGTATTTAGCTTCACAAGACCAAGAACGCAATAGTTATGAGCGGTAATAGTTAAAAACTACATTGGAAAGATCTAAATCTAAATATTTATTTGCAAGAATATAGATCCAAAAACAAAGTCATTGAGTCATTAAAACGTTAATGCTAGGCAAAAATGCTCTCAAAAATTTTCATTTTTTTATGTGTGAAGCTAGCAGACACTATAATTCTTAATGAATTGAAATGTCATTAATAATTGAGTTTTATAATTCCATGCCACGATATTCATTACGCTCAGCGATTCTTTTGCTTGCATACGAGCTATCTTGTTCTTCTCCAAATCCTAGAGGGCATAATTTATCTAAAGTTTTTTCAGGAAAGTATTGTTTGAGAGCAGCATGAGTTTCTACAATACTTTCTAGTGGTGGTAGGTTACTAATAGTATTTTCTCTTGTTGTTTTCAAACGAAAGATCATTTTAATGAATGTGTAAACGTCTTTTTCTGTTTGAGTTGCTTCACGATATTCATCAGTATGTTTGTCAAAAACATATCTTAACTCTTCCGCCATCATAGGTTTTTTGCCGCGATCCTTTGTAATACCAACTATGATTTTTGTATTTCCTATCTCACTTGAGAAGGTATCAGACTCTTTATCATATCCAGCTGCCTTTTGGACAGTATTTACATAATCATAATATGTAGCAGTTAATTTCTCGCCTTGATATTCTCTAGCAAGCTTTTCTATCTTTCGTTTTGCTCCTTTATTTTTAGTATCGAAATATTTTAATGCTAGGCTACTAATTTTATAAATATTATCAACACACAGATCTAAAAGTTCTGGATTGTATGTAATTCCTATAATACTCTCTTTTGCATGTCCACATTCGTGAATTATTAGCCCTGCTGCATCAAGACCATCAAAAATATTAAGTAGCAATAATTTCCCCCTCCCACCTGTATCTTTGATGGTAAAATAGAACCCGCGAAATGGCCCACCAATGTGTTTGTTATAATGCCTTATCAATTCTTTAGCATATTGGCGATCTAATAATATTATTTGGGTATTCCGTACGCAGAAATCAATTAGTTCTGCAGTTTTTGGCCCACGATTAGCGGCAATTCTTAATGAATTCTCAATATTAACCATAAATCGTGATAACCTCTGTTGATTTATCTTTTGATCATATTGGTATTTCTCATCAAACTCAAACTTACGTTGAGTTGACCTCAAAGATACTTCTACATCATGATTAACTGCTTGAATTACATTATCTTTAGATGGTGATATTTGTTTTATATTTTCTGCTGATGCTGTTGGCAGAGAGAGTGTAGGAAGATTTTGCCATATCATATATAGGATATTACCAATTGCATAACCAATATTGTCCCTGCTTTTGATTACATCTCTAACATTATCAACTGGTGAGCTAATATTAGCTGGTGCTGAAAGGTTGGGGTCGAAAGCACCTATTGCTAAAGGGCTGTTTAATGTTGTGTGGATGCTGCTATTAAAACAGGTAACATTTGATCTCATATTCTCAAATTGTGTAGGTAAAAATTGAGTTGTTTATATACCACAATTCCTTAAAACTCAATAAAAAACATCATCCTTCGGTATTGTGACTAAAAAAACAAAACTTCGTTGGATGAAGGAGTATGAGATAGGAGCCTAAAGTCAGAAGAAGAATTTTATAGAAGAAAGTGCATGATCATGTATTGTCCAGATCAAATGGAGAATGGTTATATAGAATTGAAAAAGATGTTAAAAAGTCAATGCTACTATGATCAAATATAAGATTTTAAAATTTATAAGTTAAGCCAAGCTTTAATGTAACAATGCTAGTATCCACGGTTGTATTGTCTGGAGTATCCAAATCTACATTAGTAAAATTTGCTTCTAGATTGAGGCTTAATAAATTAATTATTGGTGGGGTAAGGTTCATTCCAACTCCAGCAATATAACCTTGAGCGGTACCACCTTTATGCTGATTGCTGCCTTGCCAATTAATGTCATAATCAATAAAGTTAATTCCTGCTGTTATATAGGAATCAATAATACCAAGTACGCTCATGCCAGCATTAACTTTACCACCAAATTGGTAGTTTAGATCAATAGTATTATTTGGCGTTGTGGTTTCATATGAATCTAAGCCTATATAATCAGCGTAGATTTCAGGTGCTATAAATAAACCTAATAATGAAATATTATATCCAGCCCTAACTCCGCCAGATCTAATCTCTTCTGACTCTATATCTCCGTTGGTTATATTACGATCTGCACTAGCATAATATTGGTTAATATTGACACCAATGTAAGGTCCAAAGTCGGCGGCATTACTAGAGTTAGTAAAAAAGACTATTAGAGTCATAGATATTCCAAGAAATTTTTTCATCACAATTTAAATAAATTATTACTATATTGTTTTATAGGTATCTTGGATTATTGGGCAAGGGAAATAAATAAGTTTTTGGATTGAGGTAATCACGTCTTTGCCGAAGAAATGCTTTCAAAAATTTTCATTTTTTTATGAGTGAAGCTAGCAGACACTATAATTCTTTCGCCTTTGTTTTTTACTTTAACATTTTTGCCATTTTGATAAATCCAGGCAAGTTTTTCGCCTTCAGATACATGCAGGTCAAGTTTTATGGTTACATCTTGTGCGTCGAAGAAATCATCTATTTTGTTTAACAAGCTTTTGACATTAAGGCCTGTTTTTGCAGAAATTTTTACTATGTTATCTTTGTTTGAATTATCTAATTTTTTCTCATTGTCTGTTGTTAATAAATCAATTTTATTATGAACTTCATATAGGTTATATTCAGTATTATGATCATCATACAAATCTTCCAGTACTTTTAAAACATCAAGCTTTTGAATGTCGCTATCAGGGGCGTTAATATCTCTTATATGTAAAATTAGATCTGCATCAACTACTTCTTCTAATGTGGCCCTAAATGAAGCGATTAGTTCGGTAGGAAGTTTAGAGATAAAGCCCACAGTGTCAGAAAGTATAATTTTACGTTTTGACGGTAAAATAACTTCTCGCATTGTTGGATCTAATGTTGCAAACAAGGCGTCTTCAGCATAAATATCAGCGCCGGTTAACGTATTAAACAAGGTTGATTTGCCGGCATTTGTATAACCAATTAAAGCAACAATAGGGTAAGGGATCTTAGCTCTTGTGCTTCTATGTAACCCGCGAGTTTTCTTAACAGCTTCAAGTTGGCGTTTAATTTTAACGATGTCATCACTTATTACTCTTCGGTCTGACTCAATTTGTCTTTCACCAGGGCCGCCCATAAAGCCTTTGCCGCCTCGCTGACGTTCTAAATGTGTCCAACTTCTAACCAAGCGGGACTTTTGATAAGTGAGATGTGCAAGCTGAACCTGGAGCATCCCTTCCCTTGTGGCTGCACGCTCACCAAATATTTCTAAAATTAAAGCAGTTCTATCAATAACTTTGCATGCTAGGATTTTTTCCAAGTTACGTTGTTGGATAGGGCTGAGTGATGCATCAATAACGACAACCTCAATCTTATTGTCTTTTATAAATTCTTTATATTCATGACTTTTTCCGGTGCCAATATATATTGATGGATTAATTTTGCGTAATTTGATAAATTCCGATTTAACTACATCAAGTGCAATGGCTTTTGCAAGACTACAGATTTCCTCAAGATTATCTTCAGGTGAGCGCAAATCATTACTATCCAATATATGCGGATATATAACGATAGATTTTACATTCGAATTGTTTGTTTGTAGTATTTCAGATGTCATTTGGGAGGATTTTAACTAACGTAAATCAAAGTTGCAAGCTCTGACATAAAGAAAAGTCAACTGTACATTACTGGATTTAAAACATGTTATCGTAACTACATTTTTAATAGCAGTAAACAATGATTGTTACAAAACATAAGACATTTAATTCTTGCCAATTTAAATTTCTTTTTGCGACAATAAAATTTTACATAGCAAATGGATTTACAAAAAGCACTTCTAAACATTAGTAAAAATGCATTTATTGATGAAACTAAACTTTTAAAAACCCTACTTTCTCAAACCAGAATCTATCAAAATCACATTGATGTCATAGCTGCAAGAGCAACTCGTTATATCGAAGAAATTAGAGCCAATAAAAAGCTTTCGGGAGTGGAAGAGTTCATTAAACAATTTGGCCTCAAAGAGAAAGAAGCTATTGGATTATTATCACTGGCTGAAGCATTACTTCGGGTTCCAGATAATAAAACTAAGGATGACTTAATAACTGACAAACTTAAAGAAGCAGATTGGCGAAAATTCTTAAAAGAAAATGCCGGATTTTCATTATATAGCAAAACATTTGCACTGATGCTATCTTCAAATATTGCTAAATTTGAGCATAGTAAAAATCCAATCGAAAACATTATTCATAGACTATCAGAACCAGCAATAAGATTAGCTTTTAAAGCTGCTATGCAATTACTAGGCAAAGAATTTGTAGCAGGTGTTGATATTGAGGAAGCAATTAAAAATTCAAATACTGACATAAAAAAAGGTTATATTTACTCATATGATATGCTTGGTGAAGGCGCAAGAAATCAAACTCAAGCAGATAAATATTTCAATAGCTATATAGAAGCATTAGAGGCACTTAAAGACATTGATAATGACAAACCTCTATTTAAAAGACCGAATATCTCAGTTAAGTTATCAGCACTACACCCTAGATATGAATTGTTAAAACAACAAAGAGTAATGTCAGAGCTTTATCAAAAAATTAAAACAATAGCAAAAGTTGCTAAGGAATATAATTTATCCATATCATTAGATGCCGAGGAATCTTATAGACTTGATATCGAGCTCGAATTATTTGCAAAATTAATTCAAGATCCTGATTTTGAAAATTTCAATGGTATTGGGTTCGTACTTCAAGCCTATCAAAAGCGCGCAATCCCGGTAATTAGATTTTTAATTAAGCTGGCCAAAGCACATAATAAAATCATCCCAATTCGTCTCGTAAAAGGAGCTTATTGGGATAGTGAAATAAAATGGGCACAAATGGAGGGGCTATCAGGCTATCCAGTGTTTACCCGAAAAAGTCATACAGATGTTAGTTATCTTGCCTCAGCTGCTTTACTACTTGAAAACATAGATTATTTTTATCCACAATTTGCAACTCACAACGCTTTAACCGCCGCTGCTATCATAACATTAGCTGAAGCAGAAAATATGGAAGGTAAATTTGAGTTTCAAAGGCTTTACGGTATGGGTGTCAGCTTTTTTGAACAATTAGTTTCAAAACGCCTTTGCCGAATTTATGCACCGGTTGGCAAGTTTGATGATTTACTCCCTTATTTAATTAGAAGATTAATGGAAAATGGAGTAAATAGTAATTTCGTCAATCAAATCATTGATGATAATATCGAAGTCACAGAATTACTGAAAAGTCCAATTGATAAAGCAAAATCAAATATCAAAACTAAACGTAAATTAATCACGAAACCAAATAAGATTTTTAAAAACCGAGAGAATTCATCTGGTTACTGCCTTGGCAACAAGTCAGAAATAGAATATTTACGTAATAATATTAAGAAATATCTAAGCAAACAATATCTAGCCACAGCTATTATCAATGGTAAAAAATCAATAGGACCTGAAACAATAATCAAAACTCCAGCTAATCAAGAGAATTCTTTAGGGTCAGTAATTTATTCTGACAAGAAAACTCTTGATCAGGCAATAAATATTGTAGCTACAGCATTTCCAGAATGGAATTTAACAGCTATTGAAGAACGCGCTCGAATTATTCAAAAAGCTGCTATCTTAATCAAAGAAAATGAATCTGAACTTATTGCACTTTTAATAAGAGAAGCCGGAAAAACTTTAATTGATGCAATCAATGAAGTAAGAGAAGCAATAGATTTTTGTAATTATTATGCAGAAGAAGCACTAAAACTAAATACGCCAACGTCAAATGAAAGTTACACAGGCGAAGAAAACCATTTATCTTATCAAGGCCGCGGCGTTACTATTTGTATCAGTCCTTGGAATTTTCCACTCGCGATCTTCCTCGGCCAAATCACCGCAGCTTTAGTTGCTGGAAATACTGTAATTGCTAAGCCTGCAGAGTCTACTTCAATTATTGGCTATAAAGCAACTGAACTACTTTACCAAGCAGGGATTCCAAATAATGTATTGCAATTTACACCAGCTGATGGCGAATTATTTGGAACAAAATTACTACATAATCCAAACATTAGTACTATTGCATTTACTGGCTCAAATAAAACCGCAAGACTAATCAATAATAAACTTGCTGAAAGTAATGGTCCAATTGCCAGATTAATAGCTGAGACTGGTGGACAAAATTGTATGCTTGTTGATTCCACAGCCTTACTTGAACAAGCAACTGATGATATCATCCATAGCAGCTTTTACAGTGCAGGGCAAAGGTGCAGTGCATTAAGAATTTTATACGTTCAGGAAGAAATTGCCGACAACTTAATTGCGCTTTTAAAAGGGGCAATGGCAGAACTTGAAATTGGTAATCCAGAGAATTTCAGCGTGGATATTGGACCAGTAATTAATGAACAAGCAAGACAAATACTAACGCTGCATATCGAACACATGAATAAAAATGCTAAATTTATTTTTAAGACTAATACGCAAAATTTAACAAATGGCTTTTACATTGCACCGCATCTCTATGAGATCAAAAACATCAATGAGCTTAACCAGGAAAATTTTGGCCCTATTCTACACTTAATTCGATTTAAATCAGAAGAAATTGATAAAGTTATAAATGATATTAATGCGACCGGTTATGGCCTAACCTTTGGTATACATAGCCGGATTGAATCAAGAATTAACTATATTTCAAAACGCATCAATGCTGGTAATATTTATATTAATCGTAATATTACTGGCGCTATTGTTGGCGTTCAACCTTTTGGTGGAATGGGACTTTCAGGAACTGGTCCTAAGGCTGGTGGACCTAATTATCTTAAAGCATTTATGTCAGAGAAAAACACCTCAAATAACATAACTGCTATTGGTGGTAATCTTGATTTATTAAGTAATTAATTTTTTTCATTCATCAAAAAAAATGATTAATTAAGGAACAAAATTAAAAAAAATCTTATTGTTATTTTATCGTTTTTGAAATATTAAAAATCAAAAATAAATGAGGTAAAAATGTTTGATTTTGCAACGAAAGTTTTATCAATTGGTGAAAAAGTCATTGAAAGAGTTATTCCAGATAAAAATGAAGCTATGAAGGCTAAGGCTGAACTTCTTAAGCTATACCAAGAAGGTGAACTTAAAGTTTTAAACTCACAAATGTCAGCTATTTTAGCTGAGGCAAAAAGTCAGGATAAATGGACATCAAGAGCCAGACCTTCATTTCTATATGTAATTTATATTATTATTCTAAGCTCTATACCATTTGGTATTCTATCTGTTATATCACCTGAAACTGCTACAGCATTTCAAGTTGGTTTTAAAAATTGGCTTGATGCTATTCCAAAAGATGTTTGGACATTATTTACTCTTGGTTACTTAGGCTATGCTGGTGCTAGAAGCTACGATAAAAACAAACAAATTTCAGTGTTTAAGGATCTATAATTATGTTTAAGTTTCTTTCTAAGGTTGCCAAAGCAGTTGTATTTGATGTTGTTGTTGATCAAGCTAAAGATTTGATAGGTATTTCTTCACCTTCAAAAGAAGAGGTAAAAATCATCCAAGAAAAAGAAGTAATTATTAATAACATTATAAACAAAACCATCATTGAAAAACATGATTGTAAAGAAGTCATTGATTATCTTAATAAAGAAAATCAAGTGCTTTATGCTAATCTTAACAAATTACGTGGTAGATTTACAAGATCCCTAATCACATGGCTTGTCATTCAAACAATTGTATTTTTCCTATTTATTGATCAAATAGTTAGATATTTTGTTCTAGTACCAAAAGTTCCTTTAATGTAATTTTTATGTTTAGAATTACTATAGCCCCTGATCCTATTTTTAGGAAAACAGCAGAACCAGTTGTTAATTTTGATCTAGAGCTTGAAGATACAATCAACGCAATGTTTGATACAGCTAAAGCTAATGGTGCAATTGGACTTGGGGCCAATATGGTTGGGTTACTTGAACGTATTATAATTGTTGACTGGCTTGAAGGCGGGAAATCATTTGCTATGGTAAATCCAGAAATCATCTCCAAATCTGATGAAATGCAGGAATTTGAAGAATCCTCACTTTCATATCCAGCAATCAGTGCTAAAGTTACAAGACCAAGCAAAATTACTGTCAAATACCAAGACAAAAAAGGTAATTTTGCTGAAATGAATGCAGAAGGCTTTTTAGCAACAATTATTCAACATGAAATTGATTATCTTAACGGAAAAGTTTTCTTAGATTATTTATCCAAACTTAAACAAGAGAGATTGCTTAAAAAAATGCAAAAATATATTAAACAAAATCCCCACGGAACAAATAGTTGCGCATGCTGCTAATCAAGATAACGAAACACACATTCTCGATTTATAGTTGCATATTAGCAACAGGTGTGTATATTAATGTGGTTTTCTTTTAAATATGCATAAACTTAGATTAATTACACTCATAGCTATATTCTCAATTACTAACTTTTCAGTTAATGTTATTTGTTTTTCAAGTTACCATACTAATCTATCAGAACTTCCTGATGGAGAAAGATTTAATGCCTTAGATCTAAAACTTTCTAATAACCCTGACCAATCTCCTTTTATCATTAAGGTTGATATGGGAAATGGGCAAGATAATGGTAATAGCTATTTAGTAAAATATTATAATAGCCAAGATAAAACAGAATTATCTAATGATATAAAATATTGGAGTAACATTATTTATGGCGGCGTGTCCGGAACTGTAATTTACGACACTCAAAATGAAGAAATTTACAAAATATCAAATGATATTGATGCAAATAAATCAACAAAAATATAATTATCTTGATATAGATGATCTTGTTATTGCAACAACAGAATCTGGTCGCAAATCATCTAACAATCTATGAACATCAAGCTTGCCGTTCTCTATATAAACCTCAGAAACTGCATCCTTGCTTAGTCCTAATTGGATAATATATTTTGTAAAACCTCGATGAAAATCATCCATAAAACTATCATCATCTAATCCACTAGCAAATTCTAAAAATCCTTTTAATTTATCCAATTCTTCAGATGAAGAAATTTTTGATTCAAATTTTTGTGCAACAATTGTCATTCCTTCAACCAATGCATTCTTTGTTTGTCTTTTAGAAAGAAAATTACTTAATTTATCTAATTGTGGATTTTTTAACCGATCTAAAACCTCGCTAGAAACAGATAAAGACTCTCCTAATTGTCGTTGCAAAGGCTTTGCAAAAAGTGAAGCTTTGTCAATATGAGCTATTTTATGAGTATCTAAAAATTCATACGCTTTTGCCAAAGACAAGAAATCACCAGTAAAGATTTTTTCATTACTGATATCAGTATGATAATAATACTGCAAATTACCCTCAGAACCAGAATCAGGATAAATCAAACTACCAGGATCATGAAACACATCATGACCTTGCTCAATTTCTATTGCTTTAAATGCCGTAGGAAGTTTATCTAGATAAGCGTTAATATCAAATCTAGGGCACCATTCTTGAGTAATTTGTGCCAATACTTGCTTCCCCTCATCGGTTTCATACAGCTTAGACCGATCCAATGATACTATACCAGATAATAAATCTTGTCGGTAAAAATTAAATAATGGCTTTGAATTAAAAAACCCATTAATTGCCATCATATTATACAAGCTTTTAAAACCAAGTTTTGCAAAACCCTGTAAATACTCATGAGATCTAATTGGCGAGATAGAAGAAAGTGATCCATATCCAGATAAGATAATATCACGCAAATCCTTACTTGAGGTATTGTCAATTACTTCTAAGGTTAAAGCAATATTTTCTTCTGTTACAAACCCCTGGACTGATTCAGCAAGTCCTAGTACTTCTGCTTTGCTTTCAAAGATTTCAATTCCATCTTTTGACAAATCATATCCTTTTATATCCAGTATTAATTCAGGTAAATGGTTTGAAGAAGCATATTGGTTAATTTTCTCTACTGCTTTTTTATACCCAATTAAATAGCGACCATCACCACAACCGAAATCTACTAATCCAACAATGATTTTAGTTTCCAAATCAGTATTATCTAATTGCTTAATTTCCTTAAGTTTTAATAAATAATTAAAAAAAATAATTTTAAAAATATTATCATTTTCAAAAGACGAAATTGTAATACCATCGTGATATCCCTCTTTATATCTTTTATTGTAATTCTGGGCAGTTGTACCATAAGCTTCTGTACCCTGACGCATATTAACACAATTTAAGTTTATTTAAATTGTTAATAACAGATGTTAAAAACTCAACAATAATTTTTAAATTTTAGGAAATTCACTTTTGATGTAATCCATCAAACTTTTATAAGAATCTTCAATAGAGGAATTGTTAGTATTAACAGTATAATTAGCTGCATTTGGCGGCTCATATGCTGAATCGATACCCGTAAAATTCTTAAGTTCTCCAGCTCTAGCCTTTTTATACAAACCCTTTACATCTCTTTGTTCACATACATCAACAGAGGCATCAATATGAATCAATTTGAAAAAATCACCAAGAATATCTTTAGCTTTTTGTCTGTCGATTTCAAATGGTGAAATGAGTGCAGTAATTACAATAAAACCATTTTCCGCAAATAATTTTGCAACTTCTGCAACGCGCCTAGCGTTTTCTGCGCGGCCTATCTCATCAAAAGCTAAATCACTGCTAATACCAGACCTTATATTATCGCCATCAAGCACGAAAATATTATACCCTGCTTCAAACAACTTCTCTTGTAACAAAGCAGAAATAGTCGATTTACCACTGCCAGAAAGCCCAGTAAACCATAGAACTCCACCCTTATGACCACTTCGCTCCACTCGCTGCTTATAGCTAATTTTACTGATCACAGGTGTAATATTTTTATTTTCAGTAACTATATCGTTCATTGCACCCCTCACTACAAATTGTGGTATTTTAAAACTTTCAGTAAATTTATAAGATATATCCTCGCCATAATAATCTTTCATAGATCCACCTGAAGCATTTACAATTGCATTACCAGCGGCAACATCCCAAGCATAAATAGAAACCTTACGTGGATATAAATCCGCCTGCCCTTCTGCAATCTGACAAAATTTTAGCGAGGAAGATACTGATAAAAAACTTTCAGCATTAATCTTGTTATCATTTAAATAAGTCAGGATTTCACTTTTTTCTGGTTCGCGCTTTGTGCATATAACTCGGTATTTCTCGGATGCTGCTACGGCAAAAATCTGTTTATCATTTTTATAAGCATTAAAATCAGCATCTGTATAATATAGAATATTACCAACTGGTAAGTAAATAAGACCAAAAATCGGCCTTGAGTTTGATATCAATGCAATATTTACGGTAAACTCATCTTGTTTTTTAACAAAACTTTGCGTTCCATCAAGTGGATCAATTAAAAAATATAAAGGACTTTTAGCTGCTTTAAAATTATCAGATTCTGTATTTTCCTCAGAAACAATCGGAATATCAGGAAACAGTCTTGTGAGCTCTTTATTAATAAAATCATTGGCCGCAATATCTGCCTTTGTTACCTCACTACCATCATTTTTATAATTTGTATCTTGCTCTTGATAAGATTGATAATAATCTAAAATTATATCACCGGCATTTTTAGCAATTGATTTTATCTGAAAAATATCGTTATTTGAAAGCATAGAAAACAAGAAATATCACAGACATTTTAAATAACTCAAAACTTTGAAATTACAAGTTTGTACATTCAGCAAGTCAAATCTTAAAAAATATCTATTAGTTGCTTTAGTGATATTTTGTCATTTTGATTAGCATTTTGATAAAAATACAAATCACCAGCTTCACTCTTAATTAAAAAACTTTGTTTTAATTTTGCATTTTTGCCAGCTTCTATATCAGTTAGACTATCACCAATTAAGAAAGATTCTGACAAATCAATATTAAATTCTTCTGATGCTTTTATTATCATACCAGGATTTGGCTTTCTATCAAATGAAGGCTTTGAAAATTCAGGAACAATTCCTTGCTCATGAAACGGTGAAAAATAAGTCTTAGTAATCTTGATGTCTTGTTTTAAGAACTTCTGCTCCATCCATTTCGTTAAATTCTCAAAATCTGCAATAGTATAATAGCCTCTTGCAATCCCACCTTGATTTGTCACTATCAAAATTTTGTAATCTTGCTTCTGTGCAGCTCGACAAATATCAAAAATTTCAGGGATAAAATCAAAATCCTCAATTTTATGGACATAACCATGATCAATATTTATAACACCGTCTCTATCAAGAAATAACGCTCTTTTTTTCATATTTAAAGATTAAAAATATTAATAAGAGAATCAAACTAAAAACTTTTAATACAGCTATCAGTTTTAAGATTGAAAATAAACATAAATTATATAAAAAAGTCAAAATTCATTTAATGTTCATGAACTCAAAACCTGATTATAAAGATAATTTATATTTAGCTAAAAGGCTTTTTAAAAATTATGTTTTTCCTTATAAGTTTAAATTTTTCGTATCAATATTACTAATGTTTGTTGTTGCTGGAACAACTGCTTTTCATGCATATTTAGTCAAACCAGCATTAGATGAAGTGTTTGTCAATCAAAACACAGCTGTGCTTATTACAATTCCTTTAATAATTATGATTGTAACTATAATTAAAGCTTTTGCCAGTTACTTTCAGATGCTGCTTATGAGCTATGTAAATATTTTAATTACAGCAGATCTTCGAAAAGAATTATATAACCATTTTATTTATTCAGATATTTCAACCTTACATAAATCATCTTCAGGCGAAATGATTGCTCGTATAATGATGGATATTAGTCGCATAACTGGTGGAATTTCGACTGCAGTAAACGGTTTCTTCAAGCAGCTCGTAACACTTATAGCACTTGTTGGGGTAATGTTTTATCAATCAATCGAGCTTGCACTAATAGCCTTTGTTGGCTTTCCGCTTGCAATCTATCCTGTATATAAAATCGGAAAAAAACTCAGGCACTTATCTTTTGGTGATCAAGCGTTAGCACAAAAATTCTTATCACAAATGAGCGATAGTCTTCAATATAGTAAATTAGTTAAATCATATAATTGTGAAGAGTTTGAAACCAAAAGAATGGGAGGTATCATTGAGGGTATAAATAAACTTTCAAAAAAAATCGCACGGTTATCACTTATATCATCACCTTTTGTTGAAATGCTTGGTGGTATTGGTGTTGCAGCAGTAATTTGGTATGGCGGCTTTCAAGTGCTTAACGGCGAAACTACCCCAGGTGCATTCTTCTCTTTTTTTACAGCCATGATGATGGCATATAAGCCTTTAAAATCAGTGTCTGGAATGAATGCAGGAATTCAATTAGGACTTGGTGGAACAGAAAGATATTTTACAACAATCGATCAAAAACCATTAATAAAAGACAGTAAAACTGCAAAGTCAATTTCAGTAGTGCAAGGGAATATTACTTTTGAAAATGTTTACTTCAATTATATCAAGGACAAAACAGCCTTAAATGGCATAAATCTTGAAATTAAATCAGGTGAAACAGTTGCATTAGTTGGTCCATCAGGTGGAGGAAAATCAACAATCCTAAGCATGATCCTTAGATTCTATGATCCAAAATCAGGTCAAATATTAATTGACGGCCATAATATCAAAGACCTAACTATTTCTTCGCTCAGGCAATCTATGGCAGTAGTTAATCAAGAAGTCATGCTTTTTGATGATACAATCTTTGAAAATATTAGATACGGAAAACAAGACGCCACCGAAGCGCAAATAATAGAAGCGGCAAAACTTGCCGAAGCTGATGAATTTATAAATGAATTACCGGAAAAATATAATTCACAAATTGGCCAAAATGGTATTATGCTTTCTGGCGGGCAAAGACAAAGAATCGCAATTGCAAGAGCAATTTTATACAACTCACCTATATTGCTGCTTGATGAGGCAACGTCTGCTCTTGATCCAATCTCTGAACATTTGGTTAAAAACGCTTTAGCTAAGCTGATGAAAGGCAAAACATCTATAGTGATTGCGCATCGATTATCAACTGTATTACATGCTGATAAAATATGTGTGGTTATGGATGGTAGGATTGTTGAGGTTGGTACTCATAAAGATCTATTAGAAAAGGACGGTGAATATGCAAATCTTTACAATAAACAATTTGAGCTTGCTCAAGATATTTAATTGTTCAGTTTTTTATATATTTATTTTCAAAATATTTAGCGATTTTTAGGAAACGATAAAAAGACCATATTAGTGACATCGCAAAGCCCCAAAAACCATTAAAACATTCTCTTCTAATAAAATAGTATTTTATAAAGGAAACTGGGAATTCAGTTATAAGCCGCAGCATCGAGTAAGATTTCTTTTTAGCTTTAACTGATTCATTAAGTTCATTTGTGTAAAAAATAAGCTTCTGAACCGTTTGTGAGAAACTTATAAAAGAATGATGATGAACGCATGATTTAAACTGGAAAACCTTCTCTGATTTTTTTTTTGGAACAATCCTATCATGCACATAATCATCCTGCATATAAGCAAAATCTTTATGATATAATCTTATTAAATTATATTTCCTGGCAAATAATCTTGGTTTTTTAAAACTAGGATATATCTGACCTATTTTGATATTACAAATTTTAGCTTTTGGATTTTTCTTAAAAGCTAAAATTTCTGTAATTAAGTCATCTGACAATTCTTCATCTGCATCAATTGATAATAACCAATCATTTGAGCATAAATTACTGGCATGAATTTTTTGTCTCGAATAATTCTCCCATTTATTAAAAGAGGTTTTAACACCGTGAGCCTTAGCTATCTCAATGGTTTTATCAGTTGAACCAGAATCAACTAATATTATTTCATCAGCAACCTGTTTAAGCGCAATTAGAGTTTTCTCTATTCTCTGCTCTTCGTTTTGAGTAATTATATATGCTGAAATTTTAATCATAAATAGAGCTTAATAAAATATTATGCAGCATCACTAACAATATTTAATTCTTCAAAAATTTCATCGAAAATATTTGCTAAATTTTGATATGAATATTTATTTATTAAATCTTGAGTGGCATTTGTAACCATTTTATTAGCTAAATCTGGTTTATTTACAATATCTTGAATGGCTTCATAAATTTTTATTGGCATCTCATCTAATGGCTCTCTTGTTACAATTATACCATTATGACCATTTTTAATAATAGTAGCAGGACCGTCAGAGTCACTAACGACAACAGGAACTTTATATTTCATTGACTCAATTACAACAATACCAAAACTTTCATTCATCGATGGCAAAACAAAAATATCAATAGCATTAAAAAAGGCAGCTTTATCTTGAACCCAACCCAGAAAATTAACATTATTTTCAATACCAAGATCTTTTGCTAAATTAATTAAATTTTCTTTTTCCTCTCCTTCACCAGCAATAATTAGGATTAAATTATCTTTACAATCTTTGCAAAATTTAATGACCTCTAATAATTTATCAACCCCTTTATCTTTAATTAGATTACACATAACACCAATTCTAATTGGCTTTGATGAATCAATAGTCTTTTGCTTGATCTGCTCAATCTCATTTTCAGTGAAATCAATTACATTTGGAATAGTAACAACGTCTTCTTGCTTTTTACCCAATGTCACAATTTTCTCATTAATATAATCATTTACACATAATATCTTATCAGCGCCTAACGATCTTTTAACATTATTACTATGATTGACACCAATAAGAGGAATACCATGATTTTTAATGGCCTTATGCGCAAAGAGCACTCCTTTACCAACATGAGCAAACACTATATCTGCTTGGAAACGATTTATTAACTTTCTAATATTATTGATTGCAAATAAATCATAATATCCAAACTTATTATCTATCTCAGAGACTCCAATATTCTCATCTTTCAAGTCATTAATATATGGCGCATCTTTTTTAACAATTGCTAATATTTTATGATGTTCTTGGCAATGTGATTTAAGAATTTTGCAATGGGTTACAAAAGCATCCTCAACACCACCAACCTTATTACTGAGAAGAATATTTACTATTTTCACAATCCTTAATATCAAATTATTCAATAAAATAAGATAATAAGATATTTGAAATATTGCAAAAATTAAATAATTTATTAGTAAAGTTTGATTAAAATGACAAATTGAAAATAATTATCACAATATTTTTATCAACCAATTATTAAGTTTCTAAATAAATGAAAGCAATAATCCTTGCAGGAGGAAGCGGAACAAGATTAGCACCAGTTACAAACACAGTAAGTAAACAATTACTTCCAGTTTATGACAAGCCAATGATATACTATCCTTTATCAAATATAATGAATGTTGGCATAAGTGAAATACTTATAATAAGTACCCCAGAGGATACACCCAAAATAAGGAATCTTCTTGGAAGTGGAAATGAACTTGGAATAAATATCTCTTACAAAGTACAACCAAATCCTAATGGCATAGCTGAAGCATTTATTTTAGCAGAAGATTTTATTAAAGACGATACTGTAAGCTTAATTCTTGGCGATAATATCTTCTATGGTAGTGAAATTAGCGGCAAAGAAATTGATCCCAAATTTCAGGAGGCAGTTAATTTAAAAAATGGAGCAAATGTTATTGCTTATCAAGTTAATGACCCTGAAAGATTTGGCGTAGTTGAACTTGATCAAAACAATCTTGCCATTTCAATTGAAGAAAAACCAAAAGAACCTAAATCTAATTTTGCACTTACTGGTTGGTATTTTTATGATAATAACGTTGTGAAAATTGCCAAAGGTTTAAAGCCATCAAATCGTGGCGAGCTCGAAATTACTGATGTAAATAATCACTATCTAAATAATAAAAGCTTGAAAGTGATCAAACTGAATCGTGGCTTTGCCTGGCTTGATGCTGGAACACATGCATCACTTCATAATGCTTCACAATTCATTCAAGTAGTCGAGAATCGTCAAGGCATCAAAATTGGCTGTATTGAGGAAACTGCTTTTAATAAAGGCTTTATTAATTCAACGCAATTTGCCAATTTGGCTGAGAATTTCAAAATTGGTAATTCCTATGGTGATTATTTAAGAAAGATTAGTAAAATCTCATGAAAATTTTAAACACAGATATTGCAGATTTAAAAATTATAAAATTAAATCTTTTTGGAGATGATAGAGGCTTTTTTGTAGAAAAATTCAAATTATCTGAATTTGAAAAACATAACCTACCGACAAATTTCGTGCAAGATAATCATTCGAAATCTGCCCCTAATGTGATAAGAGGTTTACATTATCAGCATAAGCCTGCGCAAGGCAAGTTAGTTGGCTGCACTTCAGGTTTAATTTATGATGTTGCTGTCGATATCAGAAAAAGCTCACCCACATTTGGCAAATATTTTGGTATTAATTTGGATCAAGCAACATTACTTTGGATACCAGCTGGTTTTGCTCACGGCTTTTGTGCGATTGGCGACAAACCTGCAGATCTTTATTACAAGATTACTGGCGGTGAATATAACCCTAATGGTGAAGGCGGAATTATGTGGAACGATTCTGATATAAACATAAATTGGCCTGTAAAAGAACCTATAATTTCTGAACGTGATAAAAAACAACAAAGTTTAAAAGAATATTCACTTAATCCTAAATTTTAATGATTAAAGTCAAATTAACAAAGAAGGGCGGTGCTCACATATTTAAAAGACAATTTCCTGATCCAGAATCTTTAATTTGGAACGATTTACAATTTAGCCTTGATCCTAATTGCAAAGATTATGATTGGTTATGCTTAATTGACAGAGGAGTCCATATTGAAAAAATAGATTGTGACCCTAATAAAACAATTTTCATTGCAACAGAACCATCTTCAATCACATATTATGGTAAAAATTTTGTTAAACAATTTGGTTATATTTTAACTAATCAATCTAGCAAAAATTTACCTCACAAAAGAGCAATAAGGCATTGCCCAGGTAATCACTGGTTCTACGAAAAACCATATCAAAAAATTGCAAATGATAAACCTTATAACAAAACAAAACTAATATCAGCAATTGCAACTAATAAAGTTGAAAAGCATACTTATCACTATTTGAGATATCAAATAATCAAAAATATGTCTGAGCAAATAAAGAATTTAGACATATTATATTCTTATAAAAAACTTGAGCATATATTTCAATCATCATTCAAGAATGCAAAATATGTTACTTCAAAATCATCAATGATTGATGATTACAAATATCATCTTGCCATAGGTAATGAATTGGGCGCAGATATTTTAACAGAAAGAGTAACCGACGCGTTTTTGGGATTTTCTGTTCCTATTGTTTGGGGTTGCACGAATATCTCAAATTATTTTCCAGAAAAAAGTTTTATAGAAATTGACATAACTAAACCAGATGAATCAATTCAGAAAATTTTAAAGATCATCAACAATCCTGATGATTATAAAGAACGACTAGAATCTGTAATTGAAGCCAGAAATTTAGTGCTTACAAAATATAATCTAATGGGAATAATTGAGGATATAATACAAAACCATGACGAAAATCAAAAAATTACAAATAGTAAATATATTTTCAGTAGAAGAATAATAAGAATATTAAATCCAATGGAATTAATTGGGTTTGGTCTTTTTAAACTCAGAAACTTTACCAAAAACTTTTTAAATTAAAAAATGAGTAAATTTACAACTTATCTTGTTACCGGAGGCGCTGGTTTTATTGGCAGTTCATTTGTTGCCCAACAAGTTAACAAAGGTAAAAAAATTATAGTTCTAGACAAACTCACCTATGCAGGGAAAAAAGAAAATCTCTCATGGATAGATTCAAATAATTACAAACTTATTGTTGGAGATATTAATGACAAAACACTACTATCTCAAATCTTTAATGAATATAAAATTGATAAATTAGTTCATTTTGCTGCAGAAAGCCATGTTGATAATTCTATTAAAAACCCAGATGAATTTGTGACAACCAACATTAATGGAACTCATTGTCTACTGCAAGCATCAATAAAAGAATTTCAGAAAAATCCGAATTTTCATTTTCATCATATTTCAACTGACGAAGTTTTTGGTGATCTTGAATTAGATGGTGAAGATAAATTCACCGAATCTACACCTTATAATCCATCATCTCCTTATTCAGCATCGAAGGCAGCATCTGATCATTTAGTTAGAAGCTATCACAGAACTTATAACCTTCCAATCACTATAAGTAATTGTAGTAATAATTATGGTCCAAGACAACATTCTGAAAAACTCATCCCAACAATCATAAGAAAAGCTTTAGCTGGAGAAGATATTCCAATCTATGGTGATGGTAAAAATATCAGAGATTGGATTCATGTTGATGATCATAACAGGGCAGTCGATTTAATTTTAGAAAAAGGTGAAATTGGCGGAACCTATTGTATTGGCGGAAATTGCGAACTTAGTAACAATCAAGTTGTTCATAAAATTTGCGAAATACTTGATAAAATAGTCCCCAACACTAATGGTATATCATATAGTAGTCAGATAAGGTTTGTGGAAGACCGAAAAGGCCATGATCGAAGATATGCAATTGATGCAAACAAAATAGAAAAGGAACTAAATCATAAAAACATTATTAGCTTTGAAGCAGGCATCAAAGAACTAATCATGATGACAATTTCGAAATAAGACACAAATGATTTTTTATACAACTCAACATAGTTAAGGTTTCTTTATGAATCATGATTTAACCTTCATAATAGTCACATTTAATTCCGCTAGTATTATTGGAATTTGTTTAGATAGATTGTCCAAAATAAGTTCTAATATTATTGTCTCTGATAATAATAGTAATGACTCAACCCTAGCCATTATCAAAAAAAACTACCCAAAGGTTCATTTAATTGAAAACAAACAAAACCTAGGATTTTCTAAAGCCAATAATATAGCCTTTCAATTTGTAAAAACTGATTACTTTGCGATCATAAATCCTGATTGTTTTATTGATGGAAATTCAGTTGAAAGAATTCATATTGTAATGAAACAAAATCCTGACATAGCAATTGCAAGTGCAATACATTATGCTGGGTCATTCAATCAAGATAAAAGCAAAATTATTAACAAGAAAATTGACTATATTGCGCATAAAGGTTATTCATCATCTCATAATGATTATTATACAACAAGATTTCTAAGCGGTTGCTTTATGTTCATTAGAAAAGAAATTTTTGATAAAATAGGCTTTTTTGATGAAGGTTTTTTCTTATATTGTGAGGATAATGAAATATGCAAAAGAGTCATGAAAAATGGATATAAACTGGCTGTTATTAAAGATACTGAACAAATTCATTTATCAAAGCAATCAACTGGCGAACTTAGCCCTCAGGTAAAAGAAGGTATTATGTGGCATCAATTTGGCTTCAGCAAATGTTATTACACAGAATGCGTTCACAATAGATTTATAGCAAGCTTAAAAGCTATGAGAAATATAACAAAAGCCTTTATCAAAGAAATTCCCTATTATTTTGCCCTAAAAGAAAAAAATCTAAAAAACCATGCTATTATAAATGGATCACTAGCATATTTAATTGGCAAAGGTGCGTTTGATCAGAATGGCAATCCAAGAATGATGGATTATCATGACTAGAATAATTATCTTTGGCAAGAATGGACAGGTTGCATCAAATTTACTTGAGATTTTCGCATATGATAAAAATTTTGAGATATTTAACTATTCATCAGCCGAAATTGATTTTAACGAGATAGCAAATCTTTCAGTAAAATTAGATGAGCTTCCAACTGCAGATTTTATGATAAACGCAACCGCATATAATCATGTAGATCAAGCTGAAGATGAGCCTATTAAAGCAGATAATATTAATCATCAATCAGTCCGCATAATTGCCAACTTCTGCAAAGGAAAATCTATCAAGCTAATTCATTATTCGACAAATTATGTATTTGATGGCAAGGGCGATGATGCATATTTTGAAGATAATATTGAAAACTTAAAACCATTATCAATCTACGGGAAGTCTAAACTTGCTGGTGAAAAGGCAATCATATCAAGTGGCTGTAACTATTTAATTTTTAGAGTCGCTACGGTTTTTGATTTAAACAAAACTAATAATTTCCCTGCTAAAATTAAAGAACTAGCGCAAACAAGAGATGAGCTGAAAATCGTAAATGATCAATTTACAAACCCAACTAATAGCTATGATATTGCAAGATCTACAAAAATTATCATTGAGCAAATAATTGCTAGCAGAAAATTCAAAAATGGAATTTATCACATGGTTAGTAACAAACCTGCTTCATATTATGATATTGCATGTGAGGTACTAAAGTCACAAAAAACAAAAATCATACCTGTTGATAGTTCGCTTTTTCCAACTAAGGCAGCAAGGCCTAAAAATGGCGTTTTAAATTGTGATAAAATAAAAAAAGATTTTGGTATTGAAATCATATTAAATTATGCCTGTCTTCATCATATTAAAAAATCTTTATGAAAATTATTCAATTCCTTAATAACACAGGTTCACATATGGGAGGAGTTGAGCAATGTACAATCAACTACTCAAGATCATTACTTCATGACAATAAAAATGAAGTACATACTTTAATACCTAATAAAGATGTTTCTTATAGGAATCATCTTCATGGCAATATTTATGAACTAAATATTAATAATAAGTTAAGATTATTTTTTGAATTATTTAGAATTATTAAAACGCACAAACCAGATTTCTTTATTCTGCATACCTCTCGAGGCCTTAGAATTTTAAAATATCTTTCAAAAATTTACAAATTTAAAATTATCGGCATTAATCATGGCTTTAACTTAAAAAAGTTTGTTAAAAACGCAGATATTATTTTCTGTATCAATAAAAATCAAATAAAGGAATCTGAGAAATTAATTAATAACAATAAAACCAGAATCATCTATTTCCCAAATGCAACTGAGGTAAATCAAACACTTAATATTAAAAACTTCTCATCTCCTCCAATTATAGGAACATTATCAAGAATAGATTTTAAATATAAGAATTTAGACAAAATTGTATTAGCCGCTAAAATTCTAAAAGAACGAGAAATTACAGTAATTTTCAAGATAGGGGGTGATTATGGAGAAATTGACAGACTCAAAGCAATGGTAAATGAATTAGAGCTAAATGATTACTTTATATTTAAAGGCTTGATTACCGACAAAACATCCTTCTTTAAGGAAATCGATATTTTTTGCATGCCATCAAGCGAAGAAACATTTGGACTTTCTTATATTGAATCAATGTCAAATTCAGTTCCATGTATTGCCACAAATACTCATGGAGCAAATGATATCTTTGATGATAATGTCACCGGATTTATTATACCAAAAGATAATCCAAAGCAAATACCAGTTTTATTAGCTGACAAAATAGAAAATATCTTATCAAATCAGGATCTTTGCAAACAAATAGCAACTAATGCTTATTATTTTGTGAATGATAATTTTTCTCTTGATTCAATGCGCAAAAGATTTCTTAGTGTCAGTAAGTAAAAATTTCAGCTCTTATTATTAATTGAGTTTCATACATAAATGTAAATTTGCCATAAAATAATTTTATGTCTAGATTCCAATAATATGCAAAACAGATCACTAAAATAATTAGACAAAATAGCTTATAAAATGAGAGTTTGAAATTTTATCGAGCATAAAAGAGATTGAATTAAATTATTATTGTACTAAAAAGTTTGACTAATTCTTATTTCTAACCAATTATGACAAATCAAAATTGTTCAGCAAAACAACAGACGAATTTTACAGAGCTTAATAATTCTATTGATCACAGAAAACAAATTTTTACATCAGTAGAGAAATACTGTAAAGAAAATCACAATTTCAAATTTAATCCTAACAATCCGGTTGTAAGGCTACATGAACCGACATTTGGAGCTGATGAAATTAATGCATTTGTGGATCAAATGTTAACAACTCATGTCACAATGGGAAAAGAAGTCAGGAAATTTGAAGAACAATATTCCGATTTAATGGGGCATAAATATGCTGTGATGAACAATTCTGGATCTTCGGCTAACTTGTTAGCGGTGTCTGCAATTGCCAATAAACTGACTAAGAATAATCTAAATCCTGGTGATGAAGTGATAGTTCCTTCACTTTCTTGGTCCACAACAGTATGGCCACTTATACAACATGGCTTAGTACCGGTTCTAGTGGATGCTGATCCTAAAACTTTCAACATTGATTTAAACAAACTAGAAGAAGCTATTACAACAAAAACAAAAGCAATAATGCTTGTCCATGTTTATGGCAATCCTTGTGATATGGATGGATTATTATCATTATCTAAAAAATATAATCTGCAAATTATTGAAGATTCATGTGAATCAATGGGGGCTTATTACAAAGATAAGGCTGTTGGATCATTTGGTAGAGTTGGAACATTCAGCTTCTATTTTTCTCATCATATCACCACACTTGAGGGCGGAATATGTGTGACTGACGATTTTGATCTTACTGAAACTATGCGAATAATGAGAGCTCATGGATGGTCTCGTGAAGCTGATAATCATGAAGATTATGTAAAGCAATATCCTGATATTGACCCTAGATTTATTTTTGTAAATTTAGGTTACAATTTACGTCCAACAGAATGTCAAGGTCGTATGGGACAAATACAATTACCAAAACTTGCTGAATTTGTTAAACAAAGGAGAGCAAATATAGCATATTATCGTCAAAAACTTAATAAATACTCAGATATTTTTGATTTCCAAGAGGAGCAAAAAGACGGTTATTCAAGCTGGTTTGGTCTGGCTATAATATTAAAAGAAAACTGTCCTTTTTCAGTTAAAGAAATCTCAACATTTCTCAAAAGTAAAAATATTGAAAATAGACCAGTAATTGCTGGTAATATTGGTAACCACCCTGTTATGCAGCATTATCATCACATCATGGGTAAAAACCAAGATGTTTCAAACAATATCATGAAAAATGGTTTTGCACTTGGTTGTCATCAACATATGAATGAAGAAGCAATAGACTATATTGTTGACAATCTTGAAGCATTCATCAACTCAAAATAAGATAGGATAATAATGAAACAGAAAGTTTTAATTTGCGGAGCCACCGGTTTTATTGGTCGTAATCTAACTAATTTTTTTGCAAAACAAAATGATAAATACGAAGTTCATGCTGTTCGTTTTAAAAGACCTGAATACCCAATTCAAAACGTAACTTGGCACCAAGCTGACCTTCGTGACCCTAACGCTATTGATAAACTTGTTGAAGGCATGGATATCATTATTCAAGCCGCTGCAACCACCTCAGGTGCTAAAGATATTGTTACAAAACCATATATTCATGTAACTGACAATGCCGTTATGAACTCTTATCTTTTTAGATCAGCATTCCATAACAAAATTAAACATGTTGTTTTCTTTAGCTGCACTGTGATGTATCAATCGAGCGAAGAGCTTCTCAAAGAAAGTGATTTTGATGCTAATAACGAGCTGCATCCAAGATACTTTGGTGTTGGTAACACTAAGCTTTATATTGAGAAAATGTGTGATTTCTTTTCGCGAATTGGCGAAACTAAGTTTACAGCAATTAGGCATTCAAATATTTATGGTGCATATGACAAGTATGATTTAGAAAAAAGTCATTTCTTTGGCGCTACTGTTACTAAGGTAATGAAAGCGCAAGACAAAATTTCAGTTTGGGGAACTGGAGAAGAAGAAAGAGACATCTTGCATGTTGAAGATCTAAATAATTTTGTGCAACTTGCTCTTTTAAAACAAACAGAAAAATATCGGCTTTATAATTGTGGCCTTGGCAAAGCCTTACCTGTAATTGAAATAATCAAAAAAATTATTTCGGCAAGTGGTAAGAATCTTAAAATTGAGCATGATTTGTCTAAACCAACTATCAAAACTAGCTTAAGTCTAGATTGCTCGCTAGCAAAAAAAGAATTAGGTTGGGAGCCACAAATATCACTTGATGAAGGCATTTTAAATACCATTCAATGGTGGCAAAAGAACATTAACAACGAAACATTAACATTAAAAGCAGCATAAAATGACATTCTATAAAAATAAAAAAATCTTAGTTACTGGTGGAACTGGTTTAATTGGCAGACCATTAGTTGACATGCTTGTAAATCAAGGAGCCGATGTAACTATTGTTTCGCTTGATGATCCATCAAGAGCTCCAAAAGGTGTAAAATTTATAAAAGCCGATTTACGTGAGTTATCTAACTGTATAGAGGCTTGCACTGGTCAAGATATTGTGTTTCAATTAGCTGGAGTAAAAGGGTCTCCCAAAATGTGTGCTGAAAAGCCAGCCAGTTTTCTTGTACCTACTGTAACGTTTAGCTTCAATATGATGGAAGCTGCCAGAAGATGTGGAGTAGAAAGATTTTTATTTACCTCTTCAGTAGGAGTTTATCAGCCAGCTGAAGTTTTCTATGAAGATAGCGTCTGGAAAACCTTCCCTTCGCCAAACGATCGTTTTGCTGGATGGGCTAAAAGATTATGTGAGCTTCAAGCTGAAGCATATAAAATTGAACATAATTGGGACAAGATATCTATTGTAAGACCTGCTAATGTATATGGACCATATGATAATTTTGACCCTGAGAACGCAATGGTTATTCCATCATTAATTAATAGAGCAACTGGTGGTGAAAGACCACTAACAGTTTGGGGTGATGGCTCACCAATAAGAGACTTTATATATTCGAAAGACGTTGCACGAGGTATGATGCTAGCAGTTGAAAAAGGGATTAATGAGCCAATAAATTTAGGTAGTGGGACAGGAGTAACAATAAAACAAGTTGCTGAAGCTGTTGCTCAAAATATTCCAGGCGAAAAAATAGATCTAGTTTGGGATACTACAAAACCTAAGGGCGATGCAAAAAGATTAATGGATATGTCAAAAGCATCTTCTTATGGCTTTGAATGCAAAACATCATTAACTGATGGTATCAAAGAAACCGTTAATTGGTATTTAAACAATCAGGATCAACTTAATAATAGATATAATTCTTTTACTGAAACCCTAAAGAAAGTATCTAACAAATAGATTATGACTAATAAAGTTGCTTTAATAACAGGAGGTGCTCGTGGCATTGGCGCTGCAATTGCACTTGAATTTGCTCGCAACGGAATAGATATTGCTATAAGTTATTTAAATAATGACAAAGCTGCCTCTTTAATTACTGCTAAGGCAAAGGAATATGGCGTCAGAGCTATTGCCATCAAAAGTAATGCTGGCAATGAAAATGATATTAAAACTTTATTTAATGAAATTCAAAATTCACTCGGAAATATCTCCTACCTTGTAAACAATGCTGCAATTTCAAATGATGTAACACCTATCGCAGAACTTAATTTTGATAAATTAAAGGAAATTTTCCAGGTAAATATGTTTGGTTCTGTTATCTGTTGTAAATATGCATTAAAACAAATGCAAGAAATCCAAGGTAATAAAGCAATAGTGAATATTACCTCACAAGCTGCAGAGTATGGCGGTAATTCGTTAATGTCTCATTATGCAAGTAGTAAAGCCGCTCTTAACACATTTACAAAGTCAATAGCTAAAGATTTTATCAAATATGGTATAAGGGTAAATGCTGTTAGCCCTGCTGTTATTGACACCGATACCCACAAAAACATAAATGATGAACGACGTGAGCATTTTAATAAGACAATTCCAATGAAACGAATGGGAAGGTCAGAAGAAGTTGCAGATTTAGTATATTTTCTTATTTCTGAAAAATCTTCTTATATAAATGGAGAAATAATATCAATTAATGGTGGTAAATGAAAACCCTGAATAATACCTTTTCACAATATTCTGAAGAGCTTCAGCACAAAGGCTATACTATTATTGACAATTTCTTGCCGGATGATTTGGCAAGAGAGCTAAATAATATTTACATATCTGAACAAGAAAATAATTGGGACTTTATTGACCAAACTCGAGATAATCATTACGCTCATGTTTTTAAGACAGAAAACCAACTATTGCCCAAAGAGGGTGAAAAATATAAAGCCAAATTTTGGCGTTCAGAAAATCTTGAATCTCATGAAAGAGTCAACGATATATTCAATAGCAATTTTAAAGACAGAATTAAGCAATTTAGTGGAATTAATTTACAAGAATTTGATAATAGATGCTATCGTTTAAAACAAGGAAATTATTATCGTCTTCATATTGATGAATATGCAGGATATATTAATTCTATCTATTATGTAAACGAAAACTGGAAATGGGATTGGGGTGGTATCTTGCATGTTTGTGATCATGAGGAAGAAGAATATATTCAGCCAATATTTCCAAAATATAATCGATTGGTTTTACTTCATAATCAAAAATTTAGATCACCTCATTTTATAAGCCAAGTCAGTGAATATGCTCAAAACCCGAGATTTAGTATTGTAAGCTTCAATAAATAAAAAAAGATTATCATGACAAAAAAAACTATTTATCTTCATATTGGTATGCCAAAAGCCGGTAGTACAGCCATCAGAGGATTTTGTTGCAACAATAAAGAATTGTTAAATCAAAATGATTATGACTACCCTTTTCTTAGCAATATACAAGAGTCTGAATTAGACAAAAGATTAGTAACTGGAAATGGAACTTATTTATTGGATGAGATCAGAAAAAAAGCTAAGATAAGTGATATATTAAAGGAATATGTTGATAAATCACAACACAATAATATTATTATATCTTATGAAGTAATAGGAAATACTAATATTTTCTATGATAATATTTTAGAGCATGGACTTGATGATCTTGTAAAACAAAATATAGATCTTAAAATCATTGCTTACATAAGGAATCCTATTGAGTCTTTATATTCACTATGGAAACAAGGGGTACGTTATCGTGGTGAAGTAATCTCAATGTCTGTTTATCAATATATTGATGTCAAAAAGATAAAAGAAAAAGCTGTACTTGAACAAATTTTGAAATTAGATGAGGTAATTGACAAAAATATATTCATAATTCGCCCTTATCATCGCAGTTTACTTGTTCAAAACAGCTCACTTTCTGATTTTTTTCATACAATTGGTTTGGATTATAATCATCCAACCATACAAGATAAAATCAAAAATTATCAAAATGTAAATTCTGGTATTTCAAGATCAATGTGTGAAATCGCTAGAATTGCCAATCAATTTATAGAAGGGCACTCAGTTTTTAATGACAAATTCATTCAGCCAAATCTTCATCTTGATTCTGATAGCAATTGTGTTGAACTTGACTTAGAATTCATAAATTCAATAAAAGAAGAATTTTTACCTTTAGAGAAGCAATTAGCACAAAAATATCTTGGAAGAGATTTTTTATTTCCTCACAATCTTAATTTTAATCATCGTGAATTTCATCAAATTGATGCAAATATATTCAACAAATTCGTAGAATTTCTAGAAAATGATCCTTTGATTAATCAACACAGAAATACAAAAAGTGACAAACCGCAAAATGCTAATGTTTCTAATAAGAAAGATCCATCAAATAAAAATATTGAGAAAGAAAAAATAGATAAACAAGATCTAGCAACAAAAAATAGCCAGGTCATAGAACTAAAAAACATTCAAACCCAACCAAAGTTTTTGAAAAGAAAGGCCTTAAAATTAATTTGCTGTTTTGTACCCAATAAAGAATTTAGAAAGAAAATAAGAGGTAAAAAATGAAAATAGCCATTTTTAATCCATATAAAAAAATCTATGCAGCAGAAAATTCTGTTGATGCATTTTATGAGCAAATCACCAAAGTCAATAATATCGATATTAATATTAAGTCTTTTTGTTCTACTGAAGAAATTGTTGATTTTAATCCGGAGTTTATTTTATCACATTCTTCCTTTGCACCAAAATTCTGTCATATTCCCACATATACCATTATTAACGAGGCAACAATTTATCGATTAAAAGATAAAGAACAATTTAGAAGTTTTTTAACTTTTGATGGATATTTAACTCAATCAAAGTTTATTACTGAAAAATTAGAGCAGGTTTGCTTCGATTATAAAAAACGATGTCATATTTTAAAACCTTTTGCTAACACAAGACCTAAAAACAAATATATAAAACCCAAACTAGACGAGCCAAAACTGACTTATTTTGGCAACAATTGGGAAGTAAAGTCTGGAAATGCCTTAGGTCAGAAAACCCCAAGATTTGAAACATTATTTAAAACGCTCGCTCAGAACCTTAATGATTTTGAGCTATATGGAGATCCTGATGGCTGGAGTTGGGTTAATAGAAATGAGGTTATAAAGGGTAAAGTTTCATTTGATAATCCAAATACATTACTTGACATTTACAATCAAAATGGCGTTGGTCTTGCCTTATCCTCTCATGAATTTTACAGTGAAGATTTAGCTAATAATAGAATCTATGAGATAGTTTCAAGTGGAGCTATCTGTATTGCTGACGATCTACCTTTTTACAAAGATACTTTTGGTGATTCTTTGCTATATATCACAAGTAGAGATGAAAAAGAGATGTCAAAGCAAATCATAAAACATCTCGAATGGATTAAGAGCAACAAAGAGTTAGCCTTAGCAAAAGCAAAAAAAGCTCATGAAATTTTTTGTTCTAAATTATGCTCTGAAAGAATGCTGGAACAGTTAATTGCTTTTCATTATGAAATACAAGAAAAGAACTACTATACTAAAAGTTTTATAGATAATGATCTTTCTGCGGAATCACCTTTAGTTTCTGTTGTTGTAAGATCTGGTGGTAGAGCGCCAGAAATGGTTGCTAGAACATTGGATTCAATAAAAAATCAATCATTTAAGAATATTGAACTTGTATTTATATTATATAAAGAAAATCAGGAATTAGAAGATTTAGCATTATCTTATAAAGGTGACTTTTCCAATATTATTGTTACACAAGCATCATCTAATATTAGATCAACATTAATATTTGAAGGAATAAACAAGGCAAATGGAGATTACATTGCCTTACTTGACGATGATGATATTTGGTACAAAAATCATATTTCTAAAATACTGGAAATGTTTCACAGTGATCAAACGATTGATTTTGTCTATTCAGGAAAGGTTTATCAAAAAGAAAATTCATATTTTCCTATAGAAAAAGAAATAATTTTTGGAGCATCAAATTCATCAGACTTACTTTTTGATCTAAAGAAATTAACAAATTCTGAAAGCAAATATTGTTTAGGAGGTTTCGACAAAAATAACAGTGATGAATTATTAAATCTTAACAACCCTATTCATCCAGTTTTTATAGTAAAGAAAGATTCATTAACTCAAGAGATGCTAAAAGATCCAGAGCTGCATTATGCCGAGGATCTATATTTTTGTGCACTCCTATACAAAGAAGGTTTAAAATTCCAATGGATGCCAGAACTAACAATGCAAATGAACATTCATGAAACAAACAGTAATAACGATACTTCTATACATTACAACAGCGTCGATTTATGTAAGAATCGTATAGTCAAATTACTATATAATCAAGAGCGTTGGACAACAGAACATAATTATAGCCAAGATATAAAAGATAACGATACATATACTGTTGAAGCAAATACAAACACTAACTTTGATGACAATATGAACTATCAATTTAATAAAAGAGATTATTTTCCTAAATATTCAAAGCAAAGATTTTGGTGGCCTTTGATAAAGTTCTTATTAAAAAAGGAGATCATATCAAATTACAGAAATTATAATCAATTTACAAACCTAGAAAGTAGGAATTCTAGAAAATACAAACATCTGTCATCAAACGAAAAAACTTTTTTATCATCTGGATTTATCAATAATAACCCAAAAATATCTTTTGTAGCATCTTCACGATATAGGGGTAATGAAAAAAACAACAATTTGAATAAATTTATCAAATCTTTACTAAAAAATAGCTATGATATCAATAACATAGAATTGTTAATTGCTCTCGATAATGATGATGATATTGATTATTTTATAAAGATAAAAAAACATTACCTCGTTGATATCAATATCAAATTTTTTATCTCTAATAAAAATTTTGGTTACAAAGGTTTACATCTATATGATAAGTTTTTATTCACAGAAATATCACCATCATCAAAAATGATTGCGGATTTTTCTGATGATTGTGAAATAAAAAAAAGGCATTGGGACAAATATGTATTAGAAATTGATAAAAAATTCACTGATAATATCTATTTTATTCATACTGAAGATTTCGGACTAGAAAAATACATTGGGCCATTAGATGATAATATCACTAAAATGATTTGGAGCTATAAATCAATTGCTCCTTCATCTTACTTTCCTATTTTCTCACGAAAAGTTTTAGAAATTGCTACAAATTGTTTGAAAAATTTAGATAGTCATCAAGAAAAATTATGGTCTCCTATTGCCAACTCGTATATATGCGATTGCTATGTAGATATATTATCAAGATTAGTTCAAACAAATACAAAATCTAAACGTATTTTTAGCGAGAAAATTATTTCCATAAACAAACAAATTTATAGAAAGAATCAATCCTCTAACAACATATCATTCCATAAAAATATTGGTTTATGTTGGGATAAAACTGGTTTGAATACAAACGATCAAGCGTTTTTAAAATTATCTGAGCAAACAACACTTAATCATTTAAAATTTATTTCTAACGAAATTGTTAAAGAGTTAGATTCATAAAATCTTTCTCATATTCTTGTATTTTAAACTAGATATAAATAAAAACTATGAATATTATAAAACATTAATTTTTTAGTATCAAAGACAAACACTCTTGATATCAAAAACTAAAACAATAGTTAGCTGTAAAAAGGACTGCGTCATATATAAACTTTTGCTTTATTTCGATAATCCTATAGTTTGTTTACAAGTTAGATTATTAGCTGATCTTTTAATAATTTCTGATACAATAAGCTCTAGATGCTCAATTGTTGATTTTTCAAAAAATATTTGAAACAAATATTGATTTTCAATAAAACCAAACTCATCTTTTTTCACATGATAATCAGCAACAGTTTTCATATTTCTTGAAATCATATTAGAAAAAAAAACTCTATTTTGTAATCCACTTTGCATCATTAAATTGCTTATCATACCTGTGTACCAATCATAGTTGCAGTTTGCTATATAGCGCCAATTTTTATTCTTGATTAGACTATGTGATTCTAAATCCTTTCCGACATCAAAAATTGATTTTGAAACAAATGGAAAAAAAGAGTAAGCAACCCCCTGTGTGGCAAATAAATAAAAAAACATGTTATATCTTGCATCTATTTCAATTTTTTTATCATGGTTTTTACCAAATAGTTTATTTTTACTAACTTCTTGGCTATGAATAATGTAAAAATTATCTGGGTATTTTTTATCAATATCTAATAAAGTTTTATCAAAATGTTTTTGTCTTATTATCATATCATCTGAAGACATGTTCAGCATTTTTGAAGAGGGCGATGCATTATCAATACCAATTGCAAAATATTTATGAAAATCGATATATGAATACCTAACACTTGAAACAATAACCTTAATAGTTAAATATTGGTTAAACTTATCTTTTATTATTTGATATTGATAAAGATCATCATCGTTATCTATCACAACAATGACTTCAATAGATTTTGAGTTATAGGCATTATCAATAATGCTTGTTATCAAATTATTAAGCCCAAATGTTTCGTTTCCTTTTATACGAGAAGGTAAAACAAAACTAATTTTAACAATATCTGAACAATTGTTATTAAATGAGTAATTTTTGCTTTTATGCTTAAATGATAAATAATTAATAACTTTACTAAAAGATAGAGAAAGTTTCTTTGTACGTTTTTTATATGATTTTTTAATATTCATTGAAAAGTAAATTAATTTAATTTTAAAAAGGACCTTTAAATTCTTTTAATTCATTGTTGTCAAAGCTAAAGTTCGATATATCAATATCTTTTTTCAACATTTGCAAAACCTTTTCACTAATAGTTTTTCCATTTGGATAAAACAAATCTTCAAGAGATCTAGTCGTTGGACAAGTAACTTGAGCAAAACCCATTCTTGAAATTTGAATGTTTTTTTCTGGCAACTCTTCATGAACTCTAGCCATAATTTCAGCGGAAATACCAAATTCTACCCAACCATTATCTACAATTAATAATTTACCTGTTTTCTCAACAGAGCTTAGAATAGTACTAACATCTAATGGGCTTATCCAAATTGGATCTATGACCTCAGCATTAACACCCTTTTCCTTCAGAGCCTTAGCTGCACGAGTTGCCTCTATAGCCATATGTGAAACTGCAACAATAGTGATATCATCACCTGAGGTTAATATACGGGCTTTACCTATTTGATTCTCATAAGGAGCTGATGGCACATAACTTTTAGTATTACATAATAATCTATGCTCCATAAAAATAACAGGGTTGTTATCTCTGATAGCTGCAATCATACAACCTTTGGCATCATAAGCATTTGAAGGCGCTACTACTCTAAGTCCTGGAATATGCGCAAACATTGAATGCAAAGCCTGTGAATGCTGAGCACCCTGCCCCCAAGAACGACCAATCATACATCTTACTACCAAAGGAACCTTAACTGCACCATTATACATATAATGAGCTTTGGCAGCCATATTTATAAGCTGATTTGCAGCTAATGTCATAAAATCCATTCTTATATGCACATGGACTGGTCTCAAACCATACATTGCAGCACCAACTGCAACACCAGTCATAGCATCCTCAGATAAAGGCGTTCCAAACAAATGATCTTGACCAAATTTCTCTATACCAGCTGTTGATCCCTGAATTTTTTTGTGATCATCAACATCCAAGCCAAATACAAAAACATTTTTATCACGATCTATCTCTTGGATACAAGCTTCAGCAATGCTATCAACATATCGAATAAATTTCTGATCATATGAGTTAATATCTGGATCCTTTACAACTTCTTTTGGTGCATACAAATTTTGATAAAGCTCTTTGTAACCAGGAAAATTTGACTTTTCTGCATATTCAATTGATTGAGCAATTTGTGTCTCAACTTCATCATTAATCTTATCAACTTCCTGCTTAGATAATAAGTTTTGAAGCTTAATTACTTGATCGTTAGCAAGCCACCTTTTATATTCTGCAAGATCTCTATATTCTTCGTTAAGATCTTCCGTAGGACCAACATGCTCTTTATAACGATATGTAAAACATTCAATAAAAACAGGACCAGATTCAGGATTGTTTTTGATTTCATCAACGGCAGTTTTAGTAATTTGGTTAATATTGAAAACATCACCATCAGAAATTTGATAAGTTTTAACACCATATGTCGCAACTCTTTCACAGATTTTATCAGTTGGCCAACGCCTCTCTATTGGATTGTGAATAGCTAATTTATTATTTTCACATAAAAAAATAATTGGCAATTTATGCAATGCAGCAAAATTAATACTTTCAGAAAAGCACCCTTCCTCAGTAGCTCCATCACCAAAGAAGGCCACAACAACTCTTTGCTTCCCTGTTTGCTTTGCTTCTTTCTTTAAAGCCATAGCATAGCCTGTAGCAACAGGAATAGTAGTACCTACGACAGCTGAGGCGCCAAGAATACCATTTTCAATATCAATCAAATGCATTGAACCAGCCTTACCACCAGCGCAGCCATCAACCTTTCCATAAAGCTCAGCCATCATCTTATTTAAATCACCACCTTTAGCAATATGAGTGGCATGACATCTGTATGTATTCGAAACTATATCATCTTTATCTAACGCATCACAAACTCCAACTGCAACAGCTTCCTGACCTATTGATAAATGAACAGGACTTTTTATAACATCTGTGTCATATATCTCGGCGATTTTTTCCTCAAACTTTCTAATTAATAGTAGTTTTTTGTATGTATTTGATATGTTTTTTTTACTAGCAGATGACATGAGTTGCAAATAAATTAAGATTGGGTATAAAAACGTACAATATTTAAATTTAAATAAAAGTGGAAATTACAAATAAAATTTTAGTCACAGGTTCTACAGGCATGGTTGGTAGCAGCCTTACAAAACTTTTAAGAAATAAAGGATATAAAAATATTTTAGCACCCTCTCACTCAGAACTTGATTTACGACGCCAAAATGACGTGGAAGAGTTTTTTGCAACTCACAAACCTGATTATGTGTTTCATTTGGCAGCAATAGTTGGAGGAATAAAAGCCAATAATGAATATCCAGCAAAATTTATTTATGATAATACTGGCATGCATCTAAATGTTATTAAATCTGCTAATGATAATAATGTTAAAAAAGTTTTATTTCCTGGCTCTGCATGCACATACCCTAAAAATGCTCAACAGCCAATCAAAGAAGAAAGCTTTTTATCTGGCTACCTTGAACCAACAAATATCGCTTATGCAGCAGCTAAAATAAATGGTATAATATCAGCACAAAGCTATAGAAAACAACATAACTTAAATGTCATTATTCCTATGCCAACAAATGCATATGGTGAAGGTGATCATTTTGATATAGAAAATTGTCATGTTATTCCAGCCTTGATAAGAAGATTCCATGAGGCAAAAACAAATAGTCTAGATAATGTAGAAATTTGGGGTAGCGGTAATGTTTATAGAGAATTCTTATATGTCGATGACTTCGCTGACAGCTTATTATTTCTAATGCAAAACTACAACTCAGAGCAAATAATCAACATTGGTACTATGGATGAAATATCAATTAAAGATTTAGCTCTTAAGATTGCAAAAATAACCGGTTATAATGGTCAAATAAAATTTGACACATCAAAGCCAGATGGAATGAAAAGAAAATGTCTGGATTCACAAAGAATCAACAATCTTGGCTGGAAAGCAAAAACTAATTTTGACCAAGGACTTGAAAAAACATATAAGTATTTTTTGGAAAACATTGCGTAAAATATGACCTCTAACTACCCAAAAATCTCAGTAATAATTCCTGTAAAAAATTCAGTAAACACAATTGAGAAAGCGATCAAGAGCGTAATAATACAACAATACCCAAACCTTGAGTTCATTATTATAGATGGCCAGTCTACTGACGGCACTTTAGATGTTATCAACAAATATCAAAAACATATAAATATTCTTATTAGTGAGCCTGATAATGGGAACCCAGAAGCTTACGTTAAAGGTATCAAAAATTCAAACAGTGAAATCATCGCATTTTTAAATGCAGACGATTTTTATGAATCAGAAATACTACTTAAAGCTGGTACAGAATTTTCGCAAGAACCCGATCTTGATATTGTATCATTTCGTTATCGTGTAATCACTGAAACATCTATGATTGAAGAGACAAGCCTTGAAAATATGGATTTCAAGCCATATAAAGCTCCAAACTCTTTAGGAATCAATGCTAGATTTTTTAAAAAAGAATTATTTTATAAATATGGTTTTCCACTTACCCAAGATGACCAAAACAGAACGTTAATTGCAAATGACCTGGAATATATGCTAAGATTTGCTATATACGAGGTCAAAAACAAAACAATTGATTATATTGGATATAATTATCTATTCCATGAAAACTCATTAACTTTTAATAATAACAAAGAAAGCAAATTAAGAATGATTGAGGATAGAATTTTTATTGCAAACAAGTTTCTCAATTCACAAGATACAATTCCACTTTCTCCTGAATGGATAAAATCTTTTAAAAAGTCCCTTAAGAAAAACAGGGCACAATTAATTAAAATTAATCTAAAGTTAAATGATTTTAAAAAAGCTTTAAATGAATTGAAAGTTAGCTTTACAGAACACAACAAAATAGGATTTATTTACTATTTGTTTAAAACGCTATTGAGAAGCTAATTTTAACTCCTGACTAAGAAGCTTGGGAATTTCATTCTGAGACTTTTGATAATCATCAGGCACACCAATATCAATAAAATAATCCTGACATTGATAGGAATTAATACTTATATCTTTGGTATATTTCTGCAAGAAACCAACTTCGAAGGAAAAGCTTTCTGGTAATTGAAATATTTTAAATATACTTGGATCTAAAACATAAATCCCACTATTAATGTATCCAGATTGCTTTTGCTTCGACTTCTCAGAAAAACTAGTAACAATATTGTTACCATTTACTGACACCAACCCATATCTAGTAGAATCCTCTATATATTTAAGAACAATTGTAAGTTTTGCCAAACTTTCACAATGATTGTTTAAGAGCTTTTTATAATCAACTTCTAAAAATGTATCACCATTTAAGACTACCACAGGTTTTGAATGGTCAATATATCTCAAGGAATTGATAATAGCACCACCAGTGCCTAAAGGCTGTTCTTCAACAGCATATTTTATCGACATCCCTTTAAATTCACTACCAAAAAACTCTTCTATTTGATCTTTTAAATAATGAACTGAGAAAACCACTTCTGAAAAATTGTGATTTTTAAGATAGGATAATAAATAAAACAAAAAAGGCTTATCGCCGATTGGAGCCATTGGCTTTGGAATGTTCTTAACAACATTTTGAAGTCTTGTACCAAACCCACCCGCTAAAACTATTGCCTGCATTATGACTTATTATTAGGATTGTGAGTTTTACCAAAAAAACTATCCTCAACTAAAGCGCATAAAATATGACCTGTTGCAATATGACCTTCCTGAATTTTTGGAGTTTCAGAAGATGGAATATTGATTTGATAACCAGAAATTTCGCCAACATCTCTGCCATCATCTCCAAGCATGGCAATTGTCGTAATATTTTTATTATTTGCCGACTTAATTGCCTCCAATACATTTTTACTTCTGCCTGATGTTGAAATACCAACTAAAACATCCCCGGATTGCCCAAGCGCCTCAACCTGTCTTGAGAAGCTATGTAAATAACCATAATCATTACCAATAGCAGTAAGTGCAGAAGTATCTGTGGTAAGCGCAATAGCATTTAATGCAGGCCTATCATAAGAAAGTTTACTCACAAACTCAGCAGCTAAATGCTGAGAATCTGCAGCTGAACCGCCATTACCACAAAACATAATTTTTTTACCATTTTTTAATGCTGAGTAACAAATATCAGCAGCCAACTCTATTTGTGAAACTAAAGCATCATCACTAATCATTTTAGTAAAAAGCTTTTGGGTCTTCTGGAACTCTTTTTTTATAAATGAAGAAGTTTTTGATAATGTAAGCTGAGATGTAATTGGAGATTTCATAATAAAAAATTTTGATAAAAAAAAAGTGATAATCAAATTAACGTTAATGTCAAATCACAAAAGATGACACATATTTAAAACTATTATTTTTTATGAATAGTCCAACTACTACTTCCCTCATCAACAAAATGGAAAGGGTAGATTTGTCCTTCTTTTTCAGCTTCTAAAGCTCTAATTACTTCCATTCTTTTCGAGGGTCTGGTAAAGAACATCATAAAACCTCCGCCACCAGCACCTGATATTTTACCAGCCAAAGCGCCCGCTTTAATTATCCTATCATACAGACTATTTATTCTATCATTACTAATTGAATGAGAGGCATTTTTTTTAGCAACCCAACCTTTCTTTATGGATTCTACAATCGCATCAAAATCCGCCTTTAAGATATATTCTTTTATATTAATCGCTTCCTGCTTAATTTGCAGCATTGACTCAGTTGTATTTGGGTTTTGCTTTTCAAGCTCTAAACTTTGCTCATCAATAATTTTAGATGACTCCCTAGAAGTACCTAAATTAAACAAAATAAGACATTGCTCTAGCTCTGAGACAATCCACCTTCTAACTCTTAATGGATTTATAATAGTTCTATCATTTTCATAAAATTCCATAAAGTTAAAACCACCAAATGTAGCAGCATACTGATCTTGTTTACCACCTTTCATTCCAAGATCTACCCTTTCAATTTCATATGCTAAATGTGAAATATCATAATCACCAAAAGGCAAACCTAATAATTCAACATATGCTTTTATGATTGAAACAACCAGAGTAGATGAAGATCCAAGACCTGATCCTGCAGGTACATCACAATAAGTAATAACTTTATGACAGATAGGTTTGTTATTATTATAATCTTTAACAATTCTATTATAAATCGCCTTATGAAGTTTTAAAGTTCCAGTAGGTTCAATATAGTTAGTTAAGTCACATTCAAACCTTTCATTCAAATCAGAAGCTATAAAAATGATTTTACCATGATTTTTAGGTTTTATGCTACAACATGCATATAGATCGATTGTAGCATTTAAAACGGCGCCGCCATATTGATTATAAAACGACTCCATATCCGTGCCACCACCACCCAGGCCCAATCTTAACGGCGATCTTGATCTAATAATAAGTTCTGACATATTATCTTGTTAGAAAATTTTCACCATTTTTAACTCTTTCACGCCAATAGTTTAAGAGGTCAGTCATCGTTTGTTCAAAAGATATTTCAGATGTCCAACCAGTATGTTGTTCAAATTTCTTAGTATTAGGAACTTGAAGATCGGCATCAATTGGTCTCAATCTTTCAGGATCAGTTTCAACCTTTATATCATTTTTCATAGTGGAAATTGAAATTAAATAATCAAGCATTTCCTTTATGGTACAAGTGTAAGTACCACCAATATTATAATATTCACCAGCCTTGGGATTTTTAGTAACAAGCATATAATAAGCTTTTACGGCATCTCTAACATCTGCAAATGTTCGAAGCGAATCTAGATTCCCAGTTTTCACAACAGGATCAATCAAGCCTTGTTCTATCATAGCAATTTGTTTTGCAAATGTACTTTCAGCAAAAACATCACCTCTTCTTGGACCTGTATGCGTAAACATTCTTGTTGTCATTACAGTCATATCATAAGCTTCGGCATAATATCTTCCAACAAGGTCGGTTCCAACTTTTGAAATTGCATATGGTGATGCAGGATGAAAACTACATTCTTCATCTATTGGCAGTTTTTCCTTAGGAACTCTTCCAAAAACTTCACTTGATGCACAAACATGTATTACTGTCTTTGTTCGCAAATCTTCATCTTTTCTGATTGCTTCTAACACTCTTGCTGTTCCCTGTATATTTGTTTCAAAAGTATCAAGAGGAGATTCAAAACTTGTTTTTGGATAGCTTTGCGCTGCTAAATGAAAAATATAATCAGGCTTAGATTTTGTGATAACATCCTGAATAGAAATATAATCCCTTAAATCACCATAAAGCAGATGAATACGATCTTTATGATTAATTTTGTTAATTAAATGCGAGATATTATCCATTGGGCTTCTCCAACGGCACATTCCATAGATCTCCCAATCAGTGTTTTCAAGTAAAAAATCGGCTAGGTGCGAACCAACCATTCCCGTAATACCTGTAATTAAGGCTTTTGTCATTTATAGAATATAAAATTTGAAATATGTTTAAACAAAAAATATTTTTTTTTGAAGTTTTTTTATTTTATTTTTCTCACCTCAAAAACTCACCGGCTAAAAACAGCGATCCAGCAACAAGGAATAAGCTATTACCGTCATCAAGCTTCCAAACATCATTAAAATTTTGAAATTCACCTTTAAACTCATTACCAAAAATCACTTTCAGTTCTTCTGATTTATAAAAAGGTTTCTGATGCTCGAAGTAAAAAGAATAAAACTCAAGCTCAACTCCTCTAAATTCGTCAATAAAGGCTTTAATATCACGGTCAGTTGTTTGGTTACATAGAAGATAGATCTTTTTGTAATTCTTTTGCACCTTCTGTAGATATATAGCAATATTTTTGGCTGCTGCAATATTATGACCACCATCAAGTAATACTTTCGAATCTGGCTTTAATTGTGACAAGACAGTTTTTAAACGAATTTCCTGAAGCCGAGCCGGCCACCAAAAATAATTTTTGTAATCAACAAAAGCTCTTTTGGCCTTGTCAATACCAACTAGTGAGGTTAAAGCTGTAAAGGCAGTTCTGAAGTTATCAATTTGATGATCACCCACTAAAGGCAAATTAGCTACTTCAAGACCTTCAGAAATCTCATTAGCGTTTATTAAAGTTTTGTTATGTTTATCTGCATATTCTACAAGAAACGCCTCAACATTAGCATGCTGTTTTGATATTACAACGCCCTCAGAATTATTCATGATTGCCGCCTTCTCACCTGCAATCTCTAGGATATCATCACCTAAAAATTCCTGATGATCTACATCAATTGATGTAATGATTGAAAGAAGTTTATTCGGAAAAATATTTGTCGCATCGAGCCTGCCGCCAAGGCCAGTCTCAATCAAATTAAAATCAGCAGGAAATTGCATAAAAGCCAAAAAGGCTGCTATAGTTGTCCCCTCAAAGAAAGTTACATTTAAACCACTCCTCTGTTCGATTTGCTGACATCTTTTTAAAACCAACTCCAGATTTTGGTCGCTAATATATTTCCCATTGAGTTTAATCCTCTCATTAAAATCAACAAGATGTGGTGAAGTGTATACATTAACGCTATAACCAAGGCTTCTAAGCATTGCCTCTAAAAATGCTATAGTAGAACCTTTACCATTTGTTCCAGCAACATGAATAACATTTTTTAAATATCGCTCAGGATGACCAACTTCTCCTGCGAAAGTCAAAACCGACTCAAGACCTAGTTTAATATTATTAACGCCTTGGAAATTAGGCCAGAAAATTTGATTGATTTGCATATCGATATCTATTATTGAAATGATAAAATGATTTAATTAATAACATTATGTCCGGTATAGCAGGCCTTTTTGGGAATATCAATGACACAAAAAAAGATCATCTGACAAATGTTTTTAATGACGCTCTAGTTGAGAGGGGGCCTGATGGTGCTGGCGAATATTACGGACAAAATATTTTTTTATTTCATAGAAGATTAGCAATTATTGACATCGAAACAGGAGACTTTCCTTTATATTACTACGATAAAAACAATAATTTAAAATATGTCTTAATTATTGATGGTGTTATTTATAACTATTTGGAATTAAAAAAAGAATTTGAAAATTCAATATTTAAAACCAAATCTGATTGTGAAGTAGTTTTACATTTATATGAAAAATATAACACAAAATTTAATGAAAAGATTCGTGGCATGTATTCTCTTGCAATATATGACGTATCAAAAAGACAATTAATTTTGTCTATAGATCATTTTGGTATGAAGCCGCTTTATTTTAGCCTTCTTAACAATGCAACAATATTTGCATCTAATATTAAGGCAATTTTCAATTCAAAACTTTTAAACAAAGAAACGCTTCCAAACAAAACTTATGAATTACTTCAAGCTAGATTTAATTTTACCAAACAAACAATTTATAAAAATATTTATAAATTACTGCCTGGCGAAACTTTAATCTTTGAGAATAATCAAATTGTCAATAAAGACCTTAACAATATTATCGACTTGCTACTTTCAGCTAAGAAACGTAAAAGATTTGATCCAGATAAACTTACTCAAAAGATCTCACAATCAACCAATATTCATCTCAGATCAGATAAACCAATTGGTATTTTCTTCAGAGGTAATGTTGATTCGCAAGTTTTATTATATTGGATGAAACAATTTACTCCAAACCATACTAATCTATTTACGATTAAATTCAGTGAAATTGAAGAATCACCAGAACTAAAAAAAGGCTTAGAAGCTATCAATAAATTAGGTTATAAAATTCACAAAATTGAATTTGGCGAAAAGGACTTTTGGAAATATTTAGTGCAAACAGCCAAAACTCTTGATGAGCCAATAATAGAGCCAAAAACCTTGACAAACTATAAATTATGCGAAGAAGCAAAAAAACATGTTAAAGTTATTTTAGCAAGTGAAGGCGGCGACGAGTTTTTTTCTGGTTATAAAAGACATCATAAATCTAGCTTTGTCTTTTCTCTATTTAAAAAAAACCATTTTCTAAATGGTTTATTTCCTGACAAATCATTATTTGCAATTGATTTTCCAAGTTGGCAAAAACCGATTGAACAACAACTGAAAATTTTAAAAGGTTTTCCTTGGACCAAACTTCAAATAATGCAAACTTTAGATAGTTTATTTTGGCTTCCACATATTCTGCTCGCTAAGCTAGATAAATGTTCTATGGCGAATTCTGTAGTTATCAGAACACCATTTGTTGACCAAAACCTTTCAACTTATGCATTATCAATACCAAATAAATTTAAAGTAAAAAACAAATACTCAAAATGGTGTTTAAGACAGCATCTGGATAATCATTGGAAATATGCGGAAGCATTTAGAAAAACTTATGTTCAAAAAATTCCATTTTATCAATGGCTAGATAGAAGACGTCCATTTATCATTGATTATCTCAGCCATCATAACGCATTTGATGGAATTTTTAATCGCCAGAAATTTGACTCTTTTATTCAAAAATTTTCTCAAAAGCATGAAATGGCAATTTTTGGACTGATATTTTATAGCCTATGGTATGATCATCATATCCAAAACATAGATATCGATATTGATAATGATTTAGTAAATCATATTAATTTGCTAAATGACTTTTAAATATTACCTATATTGTCTCCTATAGTCTCTTCTATCTTGTCGATAATCTCGTCTTTCTTCTGGTATAGTTTCAAATCCACGATCATATTCTTCATCATGAATTCTATCGGATCTTAAATCACGCCTTTCTTCAACATTTTCCCTAATATAACCATCAGGATCATAATATTCATCAGACACATCATCAATATTATTGTCATCTTCCTGCACTTCTGCCGCATATACTTGAGATGAAAATAATAAACATATCAATACGATTCTAATAATATTCATAAAACACAACTTACTAAAAAATTATTATATAATTTATAAGATTTATTTTATGTTTTTGAGTAATTTGAAATAATAAATTCTTGTATAATATCATTCATAATCATTATTAAATCTATCTGCTTCAAATAATTCTTCATTTTTAGAATCTTCATCAATAGTTTCATCTTCTTCATATACTAACTCAGAATTTAAACTATTTTCAAAAGGATCATGATAAAAACCATTTTCAAAATCTTCATCAAAATACTCTTGACTCACTAGGTCTTCATTTTCAAATTGCTGCTGAAGCTTATTTGCGAATGAACTACCGATAAGCATAAATAATATCACCGATACTTTATAAAACATATCTAAACCTTAATATTATTTCAGATATTATCATATTTTGTAGAGTTTTTAAATAACTTTGTTACAATACTGCAATGGTTTTATCAAATTTGAAAATTTATTTATGAGCAGGACTAATCACTCAATTGAAGCAAACAATCATTTACAATTATTAATAGCAGAGCTTAAGAATGGGCCACAAGCAAACCCTAGAAAGGTAGAAAAATTGATCAAATATTCCCTTCAAGTGGTAATAACAAAACAAGAATATTATGATCTAATTAAAACTGCACTAAATTGCAAATGCGCTGCTACAATAGTAAACATCCTCTTGGCTGATGTTAAACAAGACAAATCTATCCTAACTGATATATTCCACCAAGAGCTAAAAAAAGGATCAGATGCTAATATTGAATATATACAAATATTTCTTTATAGAGGTGTAGTTATTATCAACGATGGATATATTGCATCAAATAACACCTTACAAATAGCGCTAACAAATAACTGCTCAGCCAATATAATAAAGCTACTTCTTGAACAAGGTGCAATAATAGATAATAGTAAGAGAGGGAACTCATCAATTGACCAAGCATTATATTGGCGATGTGATTTTGCCACCATTCAGATTCTATTTCAACATGGTGCATTAGTTACTAACCAAACTGAAGTTAGAGAAATCACTGAAACTAGCCTTCATTTGGCAATTGAACATAGTCATTCATTTGAAACAATAGAAATTCTGCTGCAAAATAGGGCATTATTAGTAACAAATACCAGAAACCCTTATGAAACCACTTTATCTTTTGTCTTAAGGAAAAAGTCGGATTTAAGAATTTTAGAGTTATTTAACAGCTTTTCTCCTGATTTTGTAAAAGATTCAGATCGTACAGGTAAATACTGTCTTATTAACCAACTCTTTGAAATCCACCGTGTCAATTTAGGATATAACCCTCAGGTTAATCATATCTTAGAATTTTTACTCGATTCTGGCGCAAGACCTTGCAATGATATTGATAATAATAGTTTAGATATTGCTTTAAAGTATAATGCATTTCATGAGATTATGACAATGCTTCAAACCTATGGTGCTAAATCAACAAAAAGCTTCATGCCTAAAGAGCAATGTACTATTGAGCCTGATCGTACAAACAATGACCATTATGAAGAAGAGTTTATTGAACAATGTCAGAAAAGTGATGATAAGCCTCCAACTAAGGATAAAGAATTAGACCCAAAGGCTAGTTCATCATGCTCAGATTTTAGATATCGTTATCATGAAAGAGCATCTATAGAAGTAAAAAATTTAGGCTCACACTCTCTCTAACATCTTAAATTACTCAAATATATTACTTCCAGTTGCAACAGAATCAGTAACTATTTGATTAGTTCGAGCTATTTCAAAACCTTCATTAATAAGAGCTGAAAGTAATTTAGTAAAATTAACTTTTTGATCTGCTGCTTCCCATAAATAATACGCAAAAGAACCAGGCAATGGATTAATCTCATTCAACCAAATCTCTCCAGTTTTACTATTACATAAGAAATCAATTCTTGGCGCCCCGGTTCCGGAAATAATATTAAAAGCTTTTATAGCATAATCATGAATTTTAGCTTTTAGATCTTCTGTCAATTCCACTGGGTTCGTATCGCGCTTCAGTGATGCCATTCCCATTGAGCTTGGTACTGATAATTTCGCTTTACGATTTTTACCATTTAAATATTTGGTTTTAAAATCAAGTAGATCTCCTGAGCTAATTGGTTTTTCAATTGCAGATAAAACATCTTCACCTAATGCCTTACTAATTGATATGTTAAACTCAATAAGATTTTCGACATATGGCTCAATTAAAATTTGATAATCAATTTTAAATATTTCAATAATAGCAGATTTTAACTGCTTTTCATTACGAACGACATTAACACCAATCGAACTTCCTAAATTACATGGTTTTACACATAAAGGATAACCAAGTGTAACTTGTTTTAAGTAATGTTCTAAATCAAGAAATTCATCTTTATTATTTCTAATTAATAGATTGCTTGGCAAAACGTTAATTCCAGAATTCTTTAGTAATTCTTTTGTTAGAAATTTATTCATGACAATTTTAGAGGCCATAGCTCTTGGACCTGTATAAGGAATATTTAAAAATTCCAACAGACCTACAAACGCACCATCTTCACCACTACCACCATGAAATGCTGGCATTGCAATATCAAAATCGATATTTCTAGATTTCTTGAAAAGTGAATTTTTAACCACTGAAAGCGAAGGTGAGCCAGTAACTGGATTTGTTGTAATATTTACATTATCAATCTTGTTTTTTGTCGCCTCAGACAAATAATAATTTTCTCGTTTTAAGAGTTCAATACCTGTGTAAAACTTATTACTTTTATCAGCATAAACAGGTATTACTTCATATTTTACAGAATCAATTGCGGCTGCAACTGATAAAGCTGTAATAATTGAAATATCATGTTCAGGGGAATTACCACCAAAAAACAATGCAACTTTTTGTTTATCCATAATAATTATCTGTAAAACAATTTTTTCCCAAATTTATTGATAAGAAAGCTACAATCAAGATTAAATATCTTTCCAGCCAATTTTCTTAAGGAAAGTTTGATAATCACGATCATACATAAACACTTTGCCTTCATCATAAACTATAAGTTTATTTGCAATTTTTTTAAGAAAATATTCATCATGCGTAACCATAACAACTGCGCCAGAGAAATTATCTACAGCATTCATTAAAGCTTCTGCTGACTCCATATCTAAATGGTTTGTTGGCTCATCGAGAAATAACAAATTTACAGGTTTAAGCAAAATTTTTCCAAGCATAACACGGCTTTTTTCACCACCTGAAAGCACTGAGATTTTTTTGTGAGCCAAATCACCCGAAAACATCACATGCGAGCATGTCCTTCTGACGTTACCAATTGGCGCCTCAGGATCACTTGTTTGAATTTCTTCGCAAATCGACAATTTAGGATTTAATCGATCAATATTCATTTGCCCAAAATACCCTGCTTTAACTTTATCATGATAATTAATTGATCCATTTTGTGCAGAAATTTCTTTAGCTAAAAGTTTAAGTAAAGTTGATTTTCCTTTTCCATTTTTACCAATAACACAAATTTTATCACCCTGATTTACTGCAAATGATAAATCCTTAATTAAGGTTCCTGTTGCTTCATAACCAAATGTCAAACCATTTACTTTCATGAGGCTTTCTTTACTTTCATATGGTTTATAATTAAACTGAAAATCTAAGGTTTCAACATCACTTAACTTTTCCATAACACCTTGTCTTTCTAGGGCCTTAATCTTTGACTGGGCTCGACTTGCCTGACTTGCCTTGGATTTAAATCTATCTATCCATTCTTGAGTTTTTTGCCTTTCTCTTTCTTGATTTACCCTGGTTTTCTCATAGATCTCTTCCTCCTGAGCAATCTGCTCTTTAATTTTTTTGGTATTACCAGGAATTTTTCTAAATTGCCCTCTATGAATATTTAAGGTGTGAGTAATGATGCTATCCATGAAAACACGATCATGCGTAATGAGAATCAATTCACCTTCCCAATCTTGTAAAAATTTCTTGAGCCATTTAGTCGAGTGAATATCAAGATAATTGGTCGGCTCATCTAGTAATAATAACTCAGGTTCATCCAATAATAATTTCGCTAAATTTATCTTTACCTGGAAACCACCTGAGAATTCTTTAGGATCTTTTTGCATTTCTTCATCAGAAAATCCAAGACCCTGAAGAATCATTTCACCTTTCCAAACTTCAAACTCTCTATCTTCTGATAAAACACTAGCAACCTCATCTATTACAGTTGGATACGAAAAACTTAAATGTTGTTGTAAATAACCAATACGATAATTATTTGAAATCTCAACTTTGCCTAAATCTGGTTCCTGCATACCAAGCAATATCTTGAGGAATGTAGATTTACCACTACCATTCCTCCCTATTAATCCAATTTTCTCACCAGGATTAAAATGGATATTTACATCTTCAAAAATTTGTTGGCCATGAAATGCAATTGCTAGATCTTTTACTCTTATCATCCTAATCAAATAATAGTTCGGCAACTATATTAACATCAAGAACTGATATTTACAGAATTAATTTATAAATAATGCCTGCGCTGTTGCATTAATCACTGCAGCAATTCTAATAGCATGTTGTATAGTTGGTTTATTTACACCACCCGCTATAATTTGCTTAACATGTGAATCTATGCACAGGCCACAACCATTAATAGCAGAAACAGAAAGCGAATATAATTCAAAATCTATCTTATCAATACCAGGATTTGCCATTGCATTCATACGAAGCTTAGCTGAAAGCTTGCCAAAATCTTCATCACTTACCAAATGCACAAATCGATAATATACATTATTCATAGCCATAATAGTTGCCGCAGTTTGTGCAGCCTTTACTTCCGCTTCTGTTAATATATCACCAGAATGAGCAAAAATATAATTTATGATATTGTGATCTTTAACAGCATAAGCACAGGAAAGAGCAATTGCGTAAATTTGATTTTTGTTGAGTTTTGACTCAGGATCATCACGAAGTACAGCCCCTAAGTTAAGTTTGATATCTTTTGCATAATCTTGAAATTCAATTGTAGACATAATAAAAAATGAAGAGAGGTTATAATGTGGGTAAAAATTACCCACATATTATATTAGTTTATAGCTGAATGGTTTCGTCACCCTTTTTCCAGTTGCAAGGACATAATTCATCGGTTTGCAATGCATCCAAAACTCTTAATACTTCATTTGGATTTCTACCAACATTCAAATCCGTAACCGAAACGAATCTAACAATACCGTCAGGATCAATTATAAAAGTAGCTCTATTCGCGACTAATGCTGATTTTGAGATAATGCCTAATTCATTTGCTAGAACACCACCAACATCTGCAAGCATCGGAATTGGTAAATCTTTTAGCTCAGACTGATGTTTTTTCCAGGCAAGATGGACAAATTCACTATCAGTACTTGCTCCAAGCAATACTGCATCACGATCGGCAAATTCTTCATGCAAATTTGCAAATGCTACAATCTCAGTTGGGCAAACAAAGGTAAAGTCTTTTGGCCAGAAAAAAATCACCTGCCACTTTCCTTTATAGCTATTATTATTTACATCAATAAAAGCTTCATTGATTGAGTTTGGGTATGCACCCGGCTTAACAGCTTTTAAAGAGAAAGCTGGAAACTGATCACCAATTGTTAACATATTATTTTTTACCTTCTTTTTCTTCTCGTTTTGATATACCATTACCACTTACATAACCAGCAATAATACCAACCATACCAGTGATACTCATTTGTAATAATTCAACTACTGAATCATCTATTGGTCTATTTTCTTTTAACGCAACATAATAATCACCAATTGTGATAATTGCTAATAAGATTAATAGTCCACCAACCATTAAAGCAATGGTCCAGTCTTTTACTTTTTGAGAATATTCTCTTCCATTTAACATATTATTTTACTCCTCAATTTGTGCGTTTCTTTTTCTATGGCCG